>NZ_JBSFOK010000047.1:0-66319 GCF_053587635.1 Streptomyces sp. NPDC003635
GACCAGGCGGCGTTCCTGCCGCGGAGTGCCGAGTCCACCCAAGTGCTCGACGAACGCGAGGCGTTCGACCAGTCCGAGACCCTGCCCGCCATCGTCAGCAGCAGGCCGAGCGTGATCCAGACGTAGACGTTGGAGCCGAGGAAGCCGTCGATGCCGGAGGAGTTGTCGAACCACAGCCACACCACGCTCGTGCACAGCACCGCGTACAGGGCGCCCGCGACGCGCGGGTGCCCGGCGCGCAGGAGCACCGCGAAGGCGGGCAGCAGCCACACCAGGTGGTGCACCCAGGTGATCGGACTGATCAGACACGCGGTCAGGCCGGTCAGGGCGAAGGCCGCGATCCACTCCCCCACTGCCACCGCCCGGCTCGTCCGCCACGCCCACACGCACAGCACCAGCAGCACGGCGACCGCCCACAGCGGGCGGCCCGTCTCACCCAGCCGGGCCAGGACCCCTTGCAGGGACTGGTTCGAGACGTACTCCAGGCGGCCGATCCGGGTCGTGTCCCACAGCGCCTCCGTCCAGTAGAACCGGGAGGCACCCGGAGTCACCCAGGCCGCCAGGGCGGTGGCCGCGAGGGCCACGGCCGTCGCGACACCCGCGGCCCGCCAGCGGCGGGAGAGCAGGAGCAGCCCGATGAAGACGGCGGGCGTGAGCTTGATCGCGGCGGCGAGGCCGATCCCGACCCCGGCCCGGCGTTCCCGGCCGGTGGCCAGCAACCACGCGTCCGTCAGCACCAGCGCCAGCAGCAGGATGTTCACCTGACCGAAGCTGAAGGTGTCGCGCAGCGGCTCGAACAGCGCCAGCGCACAGGCCCCCAGGGCGACGCCGAACCAGCCGTAGCGCCGCCAGTCCCGTCCGGCGAGGATGCGCAGCACCACCGCCAGCGCGGCGAGATTGAGCAGCAGGGCGACGGCGATGGCGGCGGGCAAACCCAGCAGGGCCATCGGCAGCATCGCGACGGCGGCGAACGGCGGGTAGGTGAAGCCGTAGGTCGTGCCGGGCACGAGATAGTCGTAGATACGGCCGCCGTGATGGACCCAGGAGTCCACGGTGCCGTGGTAGACGCGCAGGTCGAACCAGTCACGCAGCAGCGGCACGGTCGCGGTGAACGCCGTCACCGCGGCGGCGAGGACGAGCACCAGCAGCAGTCGGCCGCGGTCGGTCGAGGGCGGTCTCATGCGGTACGCCCCCAGGCCGGGGCGAGTTCCGCCTGGTGGGCCTGCCACAGCACGACCACGGCCAGCACCCCGCCGGAGACCGCGAGCACCAACTGCCCCGCGTCCGCCGGGCCGCCGCTGGGCAGCGTGGCCAGCGCCAGTGCGCCCGTCACGGCCGCCACCCGGTGCCGTACCGAGGCGCTGGGCGCCGCGGCGGCGATGAGGAACAGGCCCCACAGGGCGTACCAGGGCCGGACCGCCGGGCCGAAGGCGGCCACGGCGGCGAGGCTGAGACCGAGCGCGTACACCGGGCGCAGCCTGAGCCGTAGCCATATGACGGCGATGGCGACCACGGCGATGACGATCCCGAACGCGTGCCAGGCGGGGACCGCGAGCGGCGCCAGGTCGCTGCCGAGGCCCTCCAGCAGCGCGCGGGTGGCCCGGCCGAGGAGGCTGGTGAGCGCCCAGTTCTGCGGGGAGACCGGGGTGTTGAGGGCGCCGATCCAGCCGTATCCGGTACCGGCGACCGTGGTCGCGGCGACCGTCGTGGCGACGGCCGCGGCCGTGGTCGTCGGGACGGCCCTGGCCGGGCGGTGGCCCGCCCGGACCTGGAGCACGATCACCGCGGCCAGGCCGAGCACGGCGGGCGCCTTGACCAGGGCGGCGAGGGTGACGAGTACGGCGCCCAGGACCGGCCGACGGCCCAGGGCGGCGACCAGGCCGAGGCCGAGCAGGCCGAGCATGACGGCGTCGTTGTGGGCGCCCGCGACCAGGTGCAGCAGCACGAGCGGGTTCAGGGCGCCCAGCCACAGCGCTGCGCCCGGGTCGGCGCCGCTGTGCCGGGCCAGCCGGGGCAGCGCTGCCGCCATCAGGGCGACACCGAGCAGGGCGACCACGCGCATCCCGAGGAGTCCGGCGGGCAGTTCACCGCTGGTGAGCGCGGACAGCGCGGAGGCGAGGGCGAGGAAGACCGGTCCGTACGGCGCTCCGGTGTGCTGCCAGAGCGGGGCGACCTCCTCCGCGAGGGGGCCGCCGAGTCGGGCGGGGCCGTGGGCGTACACGTCCATGTGGGCGTCGACCATGGCGCCCTGCGCGAGGTAGCTGTAGACGTCCCGGCTGAACAGCGGGGGTGCGAGCAGGAGCGGGACCGCCCACACGGCGAGCGTGACCAGCAGGGCGCGCGGTGTCGGCGGCTCGCTGCCGAGCAGCAGGCGGCCCAGGAGCGCCCACGCCGCTATCAGCAGGACGACGCCGAAGTACACGCCGATCAGCCCGAGGGCCGCCTCGGCCGAGGACGGGGCGAGGAGGTCCCGGACCGGGAGCGCTCCTGCGGTTCCGCCGCCTGCCGCGAGGACGGCGGTACCGGCAAGGCCGAGCACCTGGCAGCGGCGGAGATCGACGGGAAAGGCCATGGCCAGCACGCGGTCAGCGTGTCAACCCCGGGTGGCCGGAAATCGACGCGAGAACCTCCGGAGGGAAGCCTGAGTGTGACCGGTGCGTGGCTGGTGCGGGCTGCTACCCCGTGAAGGGATGCGCGGGTACGGGGGCGAGCGACGCACTGCTCACTCCGGCGGGCCTGGCGCACGACCGCGTCTTCATGGTCGTAGGCGAGGACGGCGTCTGCCGCACCCGGCGCCGCCACCCCCGACTGGCCCTGATCCACCCCACGGTGAGCCGCGACGGCAGCAGCCTCACCCTCTCGGCGGCCGGTGCGACGCTGACCATCGACGTCACCACGACAGCACCGCGCCGCGGTGTCGACCTCTTCGGCGAAGCGTTACTCGGCATCGACCAGGGCGAGGAAGCCGCAGCCTGGCTCTCAGACGTCCTCGCCACCCCCAGCCGCCTGGTCCGCGTCCCCCCGGAACACGACCGCATCGCCGACGGCTGGACTCCCGGCCCGTCCGGCTACGCCGACAGCAGCGCCGTACACCTGCTGACCGCGCCCGCCGCATCAGGATCGGCGCGACGGAACTGGCCTACGCCAAACTCGCGGTGCGCTGCGCGGTGACCCTGGTCGACCAGGAGACCGGGACACGGACGGGCAAGGAGCCCCTGCGCACGCTCGCGAGCCACCGGTGCGCGGCGAGCGGAGGCGTCGTGTTCGGCACGAAGTTCTCGGTGGTGCGGTCGGGGAGGCTGTCCGTGGGCGACGAGGTGGTGGTGGACGAGTGGGGCGACGCCGACGGCCCGCGACAGCGGCGGGTCAAGGCCGCCGAGGCGTGGCTCGGGCCCTAGACGTGCCGCATGACCTGGTACATCGTCTCGGAGACCGGCGCGGGGTGGGGGCTGTCGTGCCAGCCGATCTCCTCCGCCCGCCGCACGATCGCCTCCCGCGCGGCCGCGGCGGCGGTCTCGTCCTCGAAGAAGGCTACGGACAGACCGTTGCCGGTGGCCGGGTCGACGAGGTGGTACGCCCCGTGGACCCCCGGGACACCGGCCGCCGCGTCCAGCACCCAGTCCCGGTCGTCGTCCGGCATTGGCTCCCAAACCGCCACTCGCGCGATCATTCGTCCCCCAAAGTCGGGATGGTGGTGGTGTCCGTGCCGTTCGACTGTGGCAGATCCGCCCTCCGCCGCGAGGGGTTTCGGCTGGGTGCCGCTCACATGAAGCGGGAGCTGGGCACCGGCCCCGAGGACGGCAGGCGGGCGCGGTCGCCCTGGAGCCAGGTGTCGCGTACGGCCGCGACGAACTCCGCCAGTCGCTCGTCCGGGTCCGCAGGGGTCTCGCCGTCGCCCTCGTCCGGGGTGGGGTTGGCGGCGACGATGTCCGCGGCGATCTCGGCCTCGGGGCGGTCGTCCGGCGCCGAGCGCTCCACCCCGCCGTCTTCCGACTGGCGCAGCACGCCCTCCCAGGGCGCCGTCGCCGACTGGTGGAGCAGCGTGACGCTGTCGGCGGTGACGGCCGGGGTGTCGGTCCAGCAGCCGGCGTGCTCGTGCAGCACCTGGCCGGGCGTACGGTCGAAGAGCTGACCGATGATTTCGGGGGCCACGTCGTTCAGGTCGTACGCCACGACCACGGTGTCCGTCCGCTCGGGCGCGAAGTCCAGCGCGGGAAGTCCGAGCACCTCGGCCGCGGCCAGGCCGAGAACGCGGCTGCTCCGGTCGGGCAGAAGCGAGACGGACGTCGGCCGTACCGCCGCCGCGTCGAGCACCACCTTCAGGCGCGACAGTCCGCGCAGGCACTGGTCGTAGGTGTCCTGCAGCCACGCGTACCGCCCGCTCATGCCCGCCCCGAAGCCGTACGGGGACAGGGTGCCGAGGACGGTGCCGCCCAGGACGTACTGCCACCCGCGCAGATCGGTGCGGTCCAGCGGACCGACCGCACGCGCCGCCCGCCGCAGCATGCGGTTCTGACGGGCCCGCGCGGGCGCCCACTGCGGGTCCTCCGGGTCGGTCAGCAGGGCGTGCTGACGACGGGCGAGTTCGAGGTCACCGGCCATGAGGGCGTTGTGGACGAGCAGATACCGGTCGGGCCAGTCGGCCAGTTCGCCCTCGTGCGCGGCCAGCACCTCCACGGCCTCGCCGTGCCGCTCCTCGCGCTCGTACGCGGAGACCAGTTCGCGCAGCGCGGCCTTCGACCCCGGCACCAGCCGGAGCGCCTCCCGCAGCGCGGGGATCGCCAGATGGGCGACGCCTCGCTCCACGCACGCGTACCCGAAGTCGTAGAGCTCCTGGGGCCTGTCGGGGCGGGCGGCGACCGCGTCGGCGGCGCTCTTCAGGTCGTCGAATCCGGCGGCCCCGGCGGCCCGGGCGACCACGAGGGCCACTTCCCCGAGCGGCAGATCATCGGTGCCGGACCGCAGTTGCCGCAGCGCGCCGGGTATGTCCCCGGAGTCCAGCGCCTCCCAGGCCTTGAGGAGTGCGGGGGACGAGGGGCGGCGAGGCTTGCGCGAGAACATGCGGCGATCCTCTCCCGGGGCCGAGCACACGATCAACCGCATTTGACGGCCGCTCAGACGCCGCTGCGCGCCCGGTGTTTCGCCGGAATCGGTGAGTGTTCTCGGAATGCGTCGGCCAAATGGCCTACTCCCGGTATTGCATCACCAAAAACACACCATATGTCCATATGCTCGCCCTGCGCCATCGGAGAGAACCGCACTCGCCGAGCTCGTCCGGCGGCCCTTTTCCAGTCTGTCGTCCTCTGTCGTCCATCGTTCGTCGCGAGACAGCCGTACGGCCATTTCGCTATCTCAATCCGGGAGAAACAGATGCGCGTTGCCGTAACCGGTGGCGGTGGTTTCCTTGGGTCGCACCTGTGCGAAGCGCTCTTGCGGCGCGGAGACTCGGTGGTGTGCCTCGACAATTTCTCGACGGGTGATCCCGAGAACATCACACATCTGCTGTCCGACCCCCACTTCGAGTTCCACCACGCCGACGTCAGCGTCTCCGTGGAGATCCACGGCCGCGTCGACGCCGTCGCCCACCTGGCGTCCCCCGCCTCCCCGCCGGACTATCTGCGCCAGCCGCTGGAGACCCTCGCGGTCGGCAGCCGAGGCACCGAGAACGCCCTGCGCCTGGCCCGGCGCCACAACTGCCGCTTCATCCTCGCGTCGACCAGCGAGATCTACGGCGATCCGCTGGTCCACCCGCAACAGGAGGACTACTGGGGCAACGTCAACTCCATCGGGCCCCGCAGCGTGTACGACGAGGCGAAGCGCTACGCGGAAGCGGTGTCCGCCGCCTACCGCCGCACCCACGGCGTCAACGTGGGCATCGCCCGGATCTTCAACACCTACGGCCCGCGGATGCGACCGCACGACGGCCGGGTGGTGTCCAGTTTCATCACCCAGGCACTGACCGGCGAACCGCTCACCATCTACGGTGACGGCACGCAGACCCGCAGCTTCTGCTACGTCGACGACCTCGTCCGCGGTCTCGTCGCGCTCCTCGACTCGGCGGAGCTGGGACCCTTCAACCTCGGCAACCCGGTCGAGCGCACGGTCGCCGAACTCGCCCAGATCGTGCGGGAGATGACGGGATCCTCCTCCCCGGTGAAATACCACCCGCTGCCCGTCGACGACCCCGTCCGCCGCCGTCCGGTGATCACCCGGGCCCAGGAGACACTCGGCTGGCAGCCGGAGGTCGACATCACCGAGGGCCTGCGCCGGACCGTCGCCTACTTCAGCGCCCGCCCCGACCGGCTCGGCGCGTCGGCCGCCGCGATCCGCGGCGGCCAGGACGAGACGGTCCCGCTGACCACCGCGGTGATCCCCGTGGGCGCGGCCCAGACGATCCCCGGCCCGGCGACCGCCGCCGCCGGCCTGCCGTCCGGCGCCGTGTCCGTGCCGCCCTCCCTTTCCGACAACTGACGCACACCGGGCCGCGCGGGTGCACCCGACCCGACGCGGCCCGTCGCCTCCCTCCCCGTCCCCCACACGCAACGGCCCGCTGTCGCGCCGCCCGGAGAAGTCGCTGTCATGACGTCGTTGGAGCAGGGTCCCGTCCAGGGGACCCGTACCGTCCCGAGCCCCCCGCATCCCGCACCCGCTCCCGGCACCCCCGCCGAATGGGCCGAGCTGGGCGAACAGATCCGCTACCTGTCCGGCGGCGCCGTGGCGTCCATCGGCCCGGACGGCCCGGTCCTCGCGCGGCCGACGCGCGGTCTCGGAGTCCGCCCCTCGAGCTACCTGCGGGCGTTCTCGCGCCTCGACCGCCTGCTCGTCGTGTTCCTGTCCCTCGGCTGGAGCGCCTGCTTCGTCTGGTTCTGGATCTGGTGGCTCCAGCCCTCCCACCGCATCGGCTGGCCGGGCCTCGTCATCAACAGCGCGCTGCTGCTGTACCTGACCTACCTGCCGATGCACTTCCTCGTGGCGATGCTCCGCATCCGGCGGGTCAGTCCGGCCGTCGAGGTGCCGGCCCTGCGCACCGCGTTCGTGGTCACCCGCGCTCCGTCGGAGGGCTGGGACATCGCCCGCACCACGCTGGAGGCGATGCTCGACCAGAACTTCCCGTACGCCTACGACGTCTGGCTGTGCGACGAGGACCCCTCCGAGGACATCCTCCAGTGGTGCCGGGCCCACGGTGTACAGGTCTCCTGCCGCCGCGGCCGCGCCGACTACCACCGCGCCCAGTGGCCGCGTCGCACCCGGTGCAAGGAGGGCAACCTCGCCTTCTTCTACGACCACTGGGGCTACGCCCACTACGACGTGGTCGCCCAGCTCGACTGCGATCACGTTCCCGGCCCCGGGTACCTCACCGAGGTCGTCCGTCCCTTCGCCGATCCGGGCATCGGCTACGTCGCGGCTCCCAGCATCTGCGACTCCAACGCCGACGAGTCCTGGGCCGCCCGCGGCCGGCTGCACCGCGAGGCGATGTTCCACGGCCCGGTGCAACTGGGCCACTCCGCCGGGCTCGCCCCGGTCTGCATCGGCTCGCACTACGCCGTACGCACACAGGCGCTGCGGGACATCGGTGGCCTCGGCCCGGAACTGGCGGAGGACTTCTCCACCACGTTCCTGCTCAACTCGGCCGGCTGGCAGGGCGCCTTCGCGATCGACGCCGAGGCCCACGGCGAGGGTCCGCTCACCTTCGGCGCGATGATCACGCAGGAGTTCCAGTGGTCCCGCAGTCTCGCCGTCATGCTGCTCGGGATGCTGCCGCGCCACCTCGGGCGGATGTCGTTCAAGCTGCGGGTGCGCTTCTGCGCCGCGCTGATGTACTACCCGCTGCTGGCCGTGGCGACCATCATGGGCATCCTCCTGCCGCCGATCGCCGCCGTCACGGGTGCTCCCTGGATCGACGTCAACTACGTCGAGTTCCTGGGGCACTTCTGGAGCATGTCCGTCTGGCTGATCCTGCTGACCCTGCTGTGCCGCCGGCGCGGACTGCTGCGTCCCAAGGACGCACCGATCTTCAGCTGGGAGATCTGGCTCTTCGGGCTCTCCCGCTGGCCCTACGTCGCCTGGGGTGTGCTGGCCGCCCTCATGCAGAAGTTGCGCCCCCGCCAGATCACCTTCAAGGTCACCCCGAAGAAGCGGGACGGACTGGAGCCGCTGCCGTTGCGCACGGTCGCTCCGTACCTGCTGATCACGCTCTTCCTGTCGGGCTCCGCTCTCGTCGGCCAGTTCACCGGCCCGGCCGTCGGCTACGTCTTCCTGTGTCTCCTCGGTGCCGCCTCCTACGCCGCCACGACGCTCGCCATCGGCGCTCTGCACGTGAGGGAGACCAAGCGGGCGACGGGCGCCTCCTTCTTCCGTGCGGTGGGCACAGCCGCCCTCCCCCTCTGCGCCGGCCTGGTGTCCCTGCTTCCCCTGGCGCTGGCGTCCTTCGTCTTCCCCACCTATCTCACCGGCTTCTTCGCCTGGTGACGGCCTCTCGGCCGATCAAGAAATGAGGTTCCACGTGTCCCAGACGGTCCTGGTCACCGGGGGCGCCGGGTTCATCGGCAGTCACACCTGCGTCGAACTCCTCCGCTCCGGCCACGAGGTGGTCGTCCTCGACGACCACTCCAACAGCTCGCCCGTAGCCCTCGAACGCGTCGAGAAGATCGCGGGCCGCCCGCTCGCCTCGGTCCACGTCGCGGACGTACGGGACCGGCGGTCCCTGGACGCCGTCTTCTCCCGCCACCGGATCGACGCGGTGATCCACTTCGCCGCGAAGAAGGCCGTCGGCGAGTCGGTCCGGATCCCCCTCACGTACTACGACATCAACGTGGGCGGCACCACGGCACTGGTGTCGGCGATGCACGACCACGGCGTGCACCGGCTGGTGTTCTCGTCGTCCTGCTCGATCTACGGCGACGCGACGACCGTCCCGCTGACCGAGGAGTCCCCGGCCGCGCCCACCAACCCCTACGCCACCACCAAGTGGACCTGCGAGCAGATCCTCGCGGACCAGTGCCGGCACGTGCCCGAACTGCGCGTGCTGGCGCTGCGGTACTTCAACCCGGCGGGCGCACACCCCACCGGCCTGCTCGGCGAGGACCCGCGCGGTGTGCCCAACAACATCATGCCGTTCCTCACCCAGATCGCCGTGGGACGCCGTGAGGAGCTCAGCGTCTTCGGCGACGACTACCCGACGCCGGACGGCACCGGGGTCCGCGACTACCTGCATGTCGTCGACGTCGCCGAAGGACACCGGGTCGCCCTGGACCACATCGACGACGAGCCCGGCATGCGGGTCTTCAACCTCGGCACCGGGTACGGCGCGTCCGTCCTCGACCTCGTGCGCGTCTTCGAGGAGGTCTCCGGAAAGCCGATCCCCTACCGCGTCACCGAGCGCCGCCCCGGCGACGTGGCGGAACTCGTCGCCGATCCGGCGAAGGTCACCGCGAAGTGGGGGTGGACCGCACAGCGAGACCTGGCCGCGATGTGCCGCGACGCCTGGAACTTCCAGCAGCACAACCCGTACGGCTACGGCCCCTGACACGTCCCGTACGCCTTCTCACCCACATCTCTGCTCCAGACAGGAGAACTACGCATGCGGTTGACCGTCATCGGTACGGGATACCTGGGAGCTGTGCACGCCGCGTGCATGGCCGACATCGGGCACGACGTCCTCGGAGTGGACGTCGACGCCGAGAAGATCAAGGCTCTCGCCGAGGGCCGGGCCCCCTTCTACGAACCGGGCTTCGACGAGGTACTGACCCGGGCGCTGGCCTCGGGTCGCCTGCGCTTCACCACCAGCCTGCGCGAGGCAGCGGCGCACGGCGAGGTCCACTTCCTGTGCGTAGGCACTCCGCAGCGGGCCGACGGCCGGGCGGCGGACCTTCGCCATGTGGACGCCGTCGTCGACGGGCTGGCGCCGCACCTGACCACGCGGTGTCTGGTGGTCGGCAAGTCCACGGTCCCGGTGGGCACGACCTCACGCCTGGCCGACCGCATCGCGGGACTGATCCCGCCGGGGGTGCGGGCGGAGGTGGCCTGGAACCCCGAGTTCCTGCGGGAGGGTTTCGCGGTCGAGGACACGCTGCGTCCGGACCGTCTCGTGGTCGGAGTGACCAGCCCGGGCGCGGACGCCATGCTGCGCGATGTGTACGCGCCGATGCTGGAAGCGGGCGTGCCGTACATCAGCACCGACCCGAACACCGCCGAACTCGTCAAGGTCGCGGCCAACTCCTTCCTGGCCACGAAGATCTCCTTCATCAACGCGATGGCGGAAGTCTGCGACGCCGCGGGCGCGGACGTCGTCACCCTCGCCGACGCCCTCGGCCACGACCCCCGGATCGGTCGGCGTTTCCTCAGGGCGGGCCTGGGCTTCGGCGGGGGCTGCCTACCCAAGGACATCCGGGCGTTCACCGCCCGCGCCCAGGAGCTGGGCGTCGGCCCGGCGGTCTCGTTCCTCCTCCAGGTGGACGAGATCAACGAACGGCAGCGGGCCCGGACCGTCGGGCTCGCCCGTGAGATGGTCGGCGGCGACCTCGAGGGACGCAGGGTCGCCGTCTTGGGCGCCACCTTCAAGCCGAACAGCGACGACGTACGCGATTCCCCGGCACTGGCCGTCGCGGCGGCGCTGCACCGTGAGGGTGCCGAGGTCCGCGTGCACGACCCGGTGGGCGCCGCCAACGCTCGGCTCGCCCACCCTCAACTGCACTGCGGCTCCGAGCTGGAGGAGACCTGCCAGGGCGCCGACATCGTGCTGCACCTGACCGAGTGGGACCACTACGGCGCGCTGGACCCGGCCGAGCTGGCCCGAGTAGTGGGCCGGCCGCTCCTCATCGACGCGCGCAACGCCCTCCCGCACGACGAGTGGCGGACCGCCGGCTGGACGGTGCGGGCGCTGGGCCGGCCCACCCCGGCGGACCGCCTGCCGTGCGCCCCCGTCGCGGAGCCGCTGCGGACCACGATCGCGGCGCAGACCGCACCGGCGGCCCGCGCCGCGGCGGCCCCGGCGCTGCCGGCGGGCAGACCCTAGCCCCGCCCCGGAAAACTCCTCTGCCCTGCTCGCACGATCTTCGACCGTGAGAGCAGGGCAGAGTCGTGCGGAGTCCGCGCGCTCCGCTCAGGGAGCGGTGCCGGGCTGCGCGGCGCCGGCCGTCAACGACTTCGGGAGGGCCTTGCCGAAGTAGTCGGCGCCACCGAGCTCGGGGCCCAGTGTCTGCGGACCCACGGCCGCCGGCGCCTCGACCTCGCAGCGGGGCACCAGGTTCCCGGCGCGCACCCGATCGGTGACCGGGACCGCGAGACCGGTCAGGCACGGGTCGTCACTGGTGCCGACCGGCTCCCCGGCGAGGAACTCCTGCTGGGAGGAGTCGCGCCAGTCCTCCAGCGAGGCGAAGCTCTGCGGACCCCACTCCAGCGACCAGGGGCCCGTGCTGTAGTAGTTGTTGCCCTGGAGCAGGATCGTGCCCGGCTCGTACGCCGACTCCGTCACCACGACAGGGCCGCCGTCGGTGGCGAGGATGTTGTTCCGGACGCGCACGCCCCGCATGCCGTCGCGCAGCCGCAGCGCCGGAGGCCGGCTCCCGGCCGCCTCCGCGGAGGCCAGGCCCGTCGAGCGCATCACCACCGTGTTGTGGTAGATCTCCAGGTCCTTCATCCGGGTGCCGTAGGCGACGATGCCGCCGTACTCGGGCAGCTTCCGGGCGTCGTCCCAGCTCATGTTGAAGCGGACGACGTTGTCCCGGTGGGCGCCGGTCGACTGCCCGGAGTAGACGAGGAACCCGGGCCCGTCGTTGCCGTAGGCGAGGTTGTACTGCATGACGGAGGAGGACACGTTGTTGTCGAGGCCGAAGCCACCGCCGTCGACTCTCGACCCGGTGCGGTTGCGGTACGACCTGTTGTTCTCCAGCACCACTTCGGTGGAGTCGTACACCCACATGCCCTCGGGGCCCTCTTCGGCGTCGGCGGCCGACCGCGATCCGTTGTGGTGGGCCACCGAGTGCCTCACCCGGGCGTTCTCGACGCTGCCGAGCGTGATGCCGCTGCCCGTGTTGCGGTCGTCGCTCTTGGGGTTCCCGGAGTTGGCGTACGCCTTGACCCGCTCGATGCGCAGCCCTTCGTGTGCGTAGGCGGGGCGGTCGGCATCGAACTCAGGGCCGTAGAAGGCGAGTCCGCTCTCGAGGTTGTGGTGCACCGACACATCGGAGATCCGTACGTCGTCGAAGCCCGCGACGGCTCCCTCCTCAGCTCCGAAGCTGATGCCGTTCTGGAATCCCCTGGCCTCGACGTTCGAGATCGTGACGTGGCTGAGCCTGCGACTGCCCGGAAGCGTGGTGCGGACGTCGATCCCGACGCCCTCGCGCCGCGCCTTGCGGTCTCCCACGAGGGAGAGGTTCCTGATCTCCACGCCGGCGGTGTCGTGCACGGTGATGGCGGACCTCCCGCGCGGCAGGACGGTCGCGCGGCCGGTGCCGTACGCTTCGATGACGACCGCGTTCCTGGCGTTGCCCGCCTCGTCCTCGCCCAGTGTGATACTGCCGCGGAACCGCTCGCCTCCCTTCAGCCGCAGCCGGTCACCGGGCCGGTAGCGCACGCTGTTGGCGTGGTCCAGGGTCCGCCATGGTTTCTCCGGGGACATGCCGTCGTTGTCGTCGTCGCCGTCGGGACTCACGTAGAAGGTGTATGGACCGCCCGAGGCCGGGCGCGCGGGCCGGTAGACCCCCGGCATCTCACACCCCGTCAGCAGCAGAAGCACCACCGCCGAGATTCCTGCGGCAGTACTCGTCACCCGGCTCCGCTTCACCGCGTTCAAGCGCACCCCTTAAGGACGTACTCGTGCCAATTTGAGCAGATTTAGTGACAGAGTCTCAGAAAAGGGGCACATCTCTGACAGAGGCGCGGCAGAGCCGTCACCCGTACACCGCCCGCGCACCGGATCGCTGGAACCGCGTCGGCGGCCGTCTCAGAACACCGACAGGCCCGTGAGCGTCGTGAAGCGGTCCAGGGCCGCCACCCCTGCCACCGAGTTGCCGCGTTCGTCCAGGCCGGGGCTCCAGACGCAGAGTGTGCAGCGGCCGGGGACCACCGCGATGATGCCGCCGCCCACGCCGCTCTTGCCGGGCAGGCCCACGCGGTAGGCGAAGTCGCCCGCCGCGTCGTAGGTGCCGCAGGTCAGCATGACCGCGTTGACCTGCTTGGCCTGGCTGCGGGTGAGCAGGCGGGAGCCGTCGGCCCGGACTCCGTGGCGGGCCAGGAAACCGGTGGCCAGAGCCAGGTCGGCACAGGAGGCGCGGATCGAGCACTGCCGGAAGTACTGGTCCAGCAGGGCCGGCACGTCGTTGTCGATGTTGCCGTACGACGCCATGAAGTGGGCGAGGGCGGCGTTACGGTCGCCGTGCGCGGACTCGGAGGCGGCGACATCCTGGTCGAAGTCGAGGCCCCGGTTGCCGCTCTCCGCCCGCAGGAACGCGAGGAGTTCGCCCGCCGCGTCCTCGGTACGGGTCTGGAGGCGGTCGGTGACGACGAGGGCGCCGGCGTTGATGAACGGGTTGCGCGGGATGCCGTTCTCGTACTCCAGCTGCACCAGCGAGTTGAAGGGGTTGCCGGAGGGTTCGCGGCCCACGTGCTCCCACAGTTCGTCGCCCTCGCGGGCCAGGTCCAGAGCGAGGGTGAAGACCTTGGTGATGGACTGGGTGGAGAAGGGCTCGCGCCACTCACCCACCCCGTACACCGTCCCGTCCAGCTCGGCGACGGCCATGCCGAAGCTGCGCGGGTCGCAGGCCGCGAGCGCCGGGATGTAGTCGGCGGCCCGGCCCCGGCCCGGGGTGCGCCCGATCTCGTCGGCGATGCGTTCCAGGACCGGCAGGAAGGTCTGGGACGACGGTGGAACACTCATGATCACCATTGTGCCTCCGGGCCGGTCCTGGCGCGCCTCAGCAGGTCAGGGCAGGTCGGACGAGCGGCCACGGCCCGCGAGGATCTCCGGGCGCAGCAGGTCGGCGAGCCTCTCGGCGGGCAACAAGCCCTTCTCCAGGACGAGTTCGGCGACCCCTCGGCCGGAGGCGAGAGCCTCCTTGGCGATGTCCGTGGCGGCCGTGTACCCGATGTGCGGGTTGAGTGCGGTGACCAAACCGATGGAGTTCTCCACCGTCCGGCGCAGCTCCTCGGTGTTGGCGGTGATCCCGTCCACGCAGCGCTCGGCGAGGGTGAGGCAGGCGGTGCGCAGATGCGTGACGGACTCCGACAAGGAGTGCAGGATGATCGGCTCGAAGGCGTTCAGCTGGAGCTGGCCGGCCTCCGCCGCCATGGTGATGGTGACGTCGTTGCCGATCACCTCGAAGGCGACCTGGTTGACGACCTCCGGGATCACCGGGTTGACCTTGCCCGGCATGATCGACGAACCGGCCTGCACCGGCGGCAGGTTGATCTCACCGAGTCCGGCACGCGGCCCGGAGGACAGCAGCCGCAGGTCGTTGCAGCTCTTCGAGAGCTTGACCGCGATCCGCTTCAGCACGCCCGACATCTGCACGAACGCGCCGCAGTCCTGGGTCGCCTCGACCAGGTTGGCGGCGGTCACCAGCGGCAGCCCGGTGATCGAAGCGAGGTGGCGACGGGCCGCCTCGGCGTATCCGGCGGGGGCGTTGAGTCCCGTACCGATGGCGGTGGCTCCCAGGTTGATCTCATGGATCAACTGGACCGCCTCGTCCAGACGGTGCCGGTCCTCGTCGATCATGACGGCGTAGGCCGAGAACTCCTGCCCCAGCGTCATGGGAACCGCGTCCTGCAACTGCGTCCGGCCCATCTTGAGCACATCGCGGAACTCGACGGCCTTGCGGGCGAAGGAGTCCTGCAAGACCCCCATCGCCTTGAGCAGCCCGCGGACCGCGAACACCGTCGCGATCTTCACGGCGGTGGGGTAGACGTCATTGGTCGACTGGCCGAGGTTCACGTCCTCATTGGGGTGCAGATAGCGGTACTGCCCCTTCTCGTGCCCCAGCAGCTCCAACGCCCGGTTCGCCACGACCTCGTTGGCGTTCATGTTGGTCGAGGTGCCGGCCCCGCCCTGAACGACGTCGACGACGAACTGGTCGTGCAGCTTGCCGCCACGGATCTCCCGGCAGGCGGCGACAATCGCGGCGGCCTTCCTCGCCTCCAGCAGCCCCAGCTCCTCATTGGCGAGAGCGGCGGCCTCCTTCACCGCGGCGAGCGCGTCGATGAGGTGCGGGTAGGCGGAAATGGCCGTACCGGTAATGGGGAAGTTCTCGGTGGCGCGCAGGGTGTGAACACCCCAGTAGGCGTCGGCGGGAACAGCACGGTCGCCGAGCAGATCGTGTTCGCTACGGGTGACGGCGGCAGTCATGAGAGAGCTCTACTTTCTGGAAAGGTGAAGGGAGGCATACCTGGGGGCGCGAAAGACCGCGCGACCGGCCACAACGGGCCCGCAGTCGCCGAACAGCGGATCCGGCGAACCCTCAGGCGCAGCCCGGAACAGCGACGGGCTCCAGCGAACGAACAGGCCGTACGCATCCGACCGCCCGACCGCCCCCGAGAACCGCCTCTCCCCGGAACTCGGTGAGCAGGGACGGATCGACCCCGGCCCATGCGAGCGCCGCCGCCCCGACGGGGACCCGTGCCCGACCGGCCCCGTCGGCGATCTTCACGGCAACAGCTCGCCCGTCGGGCAGCGCGGCGACCTGCACACCCTCGAACCCGTCCTTGGCCAACAGCCCCGGCACGGCCCGCATCAGCGCGGCCACGTCCCGCCCGGATCCGGAGGCCATCTCGGCGTGCTCCCGCATCGCGTCGGCGACCCGCGCCTCGGGGGTCCCCGGCGCCGCGGTGGTGATACGAGCCGCCGCGCGCGCCAGCCCGTGCAGCGAGACGGAGAACAACGGCGCGCCGCAGCCATCGACGGTCACCCGCGCGATCCGCTGCCCCGTGAGGTCCTCGACGATCTCGGCGATCGCCTGCTGCAGCGGATGGCCGGGGTCGAGATACCCCTCCAGCGGCCACCCGTTCAACCGGCAGGTGTAGAGCATCGCCGCGTGCTTGCCGGAGCAGTTCTGGGCCAGCCGCGACGGCAGCCGCCCCTCCCGCACCCACGCGTCCCGTACGACCGGGTCGAACGGCATGTCGGGCACGTTGCGCAGGTCGCCCTCGCGGACGCCGGCGAGCTCCAGGATCCGCCGGGTGCCCTCCAGGTGCCGCTCCTCGCCGGAGTGGCTGGCGGCGGCGAGCGAGAGCAGCTCACCGTCGAGCGGCAGCCCGGCGCGGACCATGGCGACGGCCTGGACGGGCTTCAGCGCCGACCGCGGATAGAACGCGGCCTCGATGTCGCCGAGCTGGAAGCGGACCTCGCCCTCGGTTCCGAGGACGACGACCGAACCGTAGTGGATCCCTTCCACGACCCCGCCGCGGACGAGGTGGGCGACGGGGGCGTGGAGGGGTTCACGGACGAGGGGTGCGGCCGCGAGGGAACTGCTGTGCATCACTGCCTGATTCTCGGGTGGGTGGTGGCCGGGGGGCGGATCACGCGTCGGCCTTGGGAACGTCGGTGCGCGCGCCACGGCTGCGGATGCCGTACCAGCCGGCGACGAGCGCGGCGGCGATCAGGGGCAGGCACAGCACGGTGGTGCGGCCGGCACCTCCGTCGGCGTACATGAGGACCAGGACGGAGGCGAGGAAGGCCAGCGTCACGAGTTCGGTCCAGGGGGAGCCGGGCAGCCGGTAGCCGGGGCGGTCGAGCTCGCCCTTCTGCGTCTTCTGCCAGAAGAGCAGGTGACAGATCATGATCATGCCCCAGGTCGCGAGGATGCCGATCGCCGCGAAGTTGAGGACGATCTCGAACGCGTCGGCGGGGACGACGAAGTTGAGGCCGACGCCGAGGACACAGATACCGCTGGTGAGCAGGATGCCGCCGTACGGAACCTGGCTGCGGCTCATCACGCCGGTGAACTTCGGGGCGGAGCCGGACATCGCCATGGAGCGCAGGATGCGGCCGGTGGAGTACAGGCCGGAGTTGAGCGAGGACATGGCCGCGGTGAGGACGACGAGGTTCATCACGCCGCCGGCCGCCGGGACGCCGATGTTGGAGAGCACGGTGACGAAGGGGCTCTCGCCCGCCTTGTAGGACGACCAGGGCAGCAGCATCGACAGCAGGACGACGGAGCCGACGTAGAACAGACCGACGCGCCACATGATCGAGTTGATCGCCTTCGGCATGATCTTCTCGGGGTTCTCGGTCTCGCCCGCGGCGACGCCGACGAGTTCGACGGAGGCGTAGGCGAAGACGACGCCCTGGATGATCAGCAGCATGGGCAGCAGGCCGCTGGGGAAGAGACCGCCGTTGTCGGTGATGAGCGAGGGGCCGGGGGTGTGGCCGTCGACCGGCTGCTGGGTGACCAGCAGGAAGATGCCGATGCACATGAAGACGACGAGCGCGCCGACCTTGACGATGGCGAACCAGAACTCCAGTTCGCCGAAGATCTTCACCGAGATCAGGTTCACGGTGAGGACGACGGCCAGGGCGATGAGCGCGATCACCCACTGCGGGATGTCGGAGAACATGCCCCAGTAGTGGGTGTACGTCGCCACCGCGGTGATGTCGGCGATGCCGGTGGTGGCCCAGTTGAGGAAGTACATCCAGCCCGCGGTGTAGGCGCCCTTCTCGCCCATGAACTCACGGGCGTAGGACACGAAGGCGCCGGAGGACGGGCGGTACAGCACGAGTTCGCCGAGGGCTCGCACGACGAGGAAGGCGAAGACGCCGCAGACGGCGTAGGCGATGAAGAGGGACGGCCCCGCGTCGGCGAGGCGGCCGCCGGCTCCGAGGAAGAGGCCGGTGCCGATGGCGCCGCCGATGGCGATCATGTTGACGTGCCGGGACTTGAGGGACTTGCTGTAGCCCGCGTCTCCGGCGTCGACATGGCCGGAACGTTTCTGCACGCCTTCGTGCAGGGACTGCTCGCTCAACGCTCGCCTCCGCCTTCCGTGGTGGTGCTCGTGCGCGGCGGGCGCACGATGTCGGTGAGAGTGTTCTCGACGCGGTCGAGGTGATGGGACATGGCCTCCACCGCGTCGTGCTCGGAACCGTCGATCAGCGCCTCGACGATGGCCCGGTGCTCGCGGTTGGACTGCTCACGGCGACCGCCCAGTTCGTTGAGGAAGGCCGACTGACGCGCCAGTGCGTCCCGGATCTCCTCGATGACCCGGCGGAAGACCGGGTTCTGGGCGGCCTCGGCCACGGCGAGATGGAACAGCGTGTCCATCGCGACCCACGCCGTGGTGTCCGTCTCGCGTTCCATACGGTCGAGCAGATGGGCCATGTGGTCGAGGTTCTCCGGGGTGCGGCGCACCGCCGCGTATCCGGCGACCGGGATCTCGACGTGCCGGCGCACCTCCAGCAGGTCGCTGGCCGCGTAGTCGCCGAAGGTGGGGTCCTCGACGGTGTTGGCGACCACGAAGGTGCCCTTGCCGGTCTTGGAGACGGTCAGGCCCATGGTCTGCAGGGCCCGCAGGGCCTCGCGCAGCACCGGGCGGCTGATCTCCAGAGTGCGGCACAGCTCCGCCTCGGAGGGGAGCTTGTCGCCCACGGCGTACTCACCGCGTTCGATGGCGGCGCGCAGGTGGGCGAGCACGGCCTCCATGGCGCTGACGCGCCGCGGAGGCTGTCCGGCTGTCCGGCTGTCTGACAGGTTCACGGGAGTGATACTCCGGGGGGCGGGAGGCCGGTGTCAAGACGGTTGAAAGGAAAGTTTCAGAGCTGGGCAATGATGAAAGCCGATTCACCGCCAGTCGGACCTGTGCGCCGCCCTCACCTCACAACGCCCCGGCGAGCCAGACCCCCGCGAAAGCGGCGCCCAGGCCCGCCGTCGCGCTCAAAGCGACATTGGCGACGGCGTACAGCCCCGCCCCGGTCTCGGCCAGCCGCAGGGTCTCGTAGGAGAACGTCGAGTACGTCGTCAGCGCTCCGCACAGACCGGTGCCGAGCAGCAGTCGGAGGTCGGCACTCGCGGTTCCGGTGAGCAGGCCGAGGACCAGGCAGCCGGTGATGTTCACGGCGAAGGTGCCCCAGGGGAAGACCGAGTCGTGCCGGGACTGCACCGCGCGGTCCGTGAGATAGCGCAGCGGGGCGCCGACCATGGCGCCCGCGACCACCAGCAGCCAGTTCACGACGAGTTCTCACCTTCCGCGCCGCCTCGGCCGACGTATCTGATGACCTCGCACGCGTCGAGGACCACCAGCCCCTCGGTGACGAGTGCGTCGAGCTGCGGGAGGAAGGCCCGTACTCGTTCCTCGGTGTCGACGATCACGATCGCCACCGGCAGGTCCTCGCTCAGGGACAGCAGACGGGAGGTGTGGATCAGGGAGGATGCGCCGAAGCCCTCGACCCCGCGGAAGACGCTGGCACCGGCCAGCCCCGCCGCGTGGGCGCGGTGCACGATCTCGCTGTAGAGGGGCTTGCGGTGCCAGGTGTCGTGCTCGCCGACGAAGACCGTCAGGCGCAGCGCGCGGCCGGTCAGTCGCGTCATCACTGCCTCCACTTCAGGGCGCGGCGGGTGGCCGCGGCCGCGAGCCATACCGCCGTGAGGGCGGCGAGGAGGGTCGCGGCGAGGTAGGCCAGGCCGGTGCCGGGGTGGCCGGAGCCGATCAGTGCCCGGATGTCGACGGCGTACGTCGAGAAGGTCGTGAAGCCGCCGAGGACGCCGGTGCCGAAGAAGGGGCGGACCAGGCGGTGGGCGGCCCACACGTCGGTGATGACGACCATGAACACGCCGATCACGGCGCAGCCGACGACGTTGGTCCAGAAGGTCGCCCAGGGGAACCCGCCCGGCTGGAGGGGCCACCACAGGGCCAGCCCGTAGCGGGCGGTGGCGCCGAGGGCTCCCCCGAGCGCGACCACGGCGAGGACGGGCGCCTGGCCGCGCAGAACGGGCGCTCTCGGGGTGCGGACACGGGGCGGTTCGGTGTCCGAGGCTGTCATGGTCGTACGTCTCCTGCCGGGACGGCCTGATCACGGCCGGTCAACAGGGTAACGCCGGGTCACTTCGGAGCGGGCGGCTCGCACAGGGCCACACCGCGCTCCCACAGACTGCCCAGGACCAGGTGGCCGGCCGCCTCGCAGACGCTGGTGACCATGCGGAACGGGGAGCGCTGGTGGGCAAGGTGGTGGACGGTGGCGCCGGAGTCGTCGAACGCCAGGGCGCCGATCGTGCCGGTCGGGCGGAAGGGGGCGTGGACCGCGACGCGGGCGGCGGCGCGGCGGACGGCGGGGGTGGCGCGGTGCAGCAGGTCCAGGGGTGGGACGCGGGGGCCGGCCAGGGCGACCCAGAAGGGGGCGTCGGGGGCGCCGCGCCACAGGTTGTCGGGCATGCCGGGGAGGTTCTCGGCGAAGGGTTCCGACCGTCCCGCCTTCGGTCCGGTGAGCCAGTAGCGAGTGAGGCGGTACGCGCCGGTCTCGGCGACGACCAGGAAGGACTCGTCGGCGCTCGGGGCGAGACCGTTGGCGAAGTGCAGTCCCTCCAGGAGGACTTCGGGAGTGTCCTCGCCGGGCGCCAGACGCAACAGGCGCCCTGTGCCGGCGTGTTCGGCGATGTCCCCGATCCACTGCTCCAAGGGGTAGCGGCGGCTGGACATGGTGAAGCAGACGCTGCCGTCGGCGAGGGCCACGGCATTGCTGCAGAACCGCAGCCGCTCCCCCGCCACCGAGTCGGCGAGGACGCGGACGGTGCCGTCCGCGAGGTCGACGCGCAGCAGGCCCCGTTCGGCGTCGCAGACCAACAGGGCGTCGTCGGGAAGGAGTTCCAGGCCCAGCGGACGGCCGCCGGTGCGGGCGAGGGTCTCGACACGGGCGTCGTCGGGATCCGTCAGGCCGTCCAGACGCAGGATTCGGCCGTCCGCGACGCCGGTGAGCACCCGGCCGCGGGCGTCCGCGACCACGTCCTCGGGGCCGCGGCCGCCGATCGCCACGCACCGGTACGGGACGAGCGGTTGGGGGCGGTTCGTCTGCATCCGTTCCTACCAGCCCTTCTCGAACAAGCGGGCCACCTCGGCGATGCGCACTTCGTCGCGCCGGTAGTAGGTGCGGCGCCGGATGCGGCGGGTGCGGAGCAGACCGATGCCGACGAGCAGGTTCAGGTGAGTGTCGGCGACCGGGCGGGGCACTCCGAGTTTCTCGGCGACGGCGTCGGAGGTGACCCCGTCCTCGACGAGGTCGCCGTGGCGCTGGGGTTGGAAGTGCGCGGCCGGGTCCTTCAGCCACTCCAGAATGTCCAGCCGTCGTTCACTGACGGGAGTCCTCAGCATGGCGTCCCCCTCCGGACCGGCCTCCTCGTTTCGCGTGTTCCCACTGTCCCGCAGCCGAGGCCGCGGTGCGGGGCCTTCGCCGGGCTTGTCCGATACCGAACGGGCTTGCGACAGCCGCTGCCCCTTCGTCCGGGGACGGCGGCGAGGCGGTTCAGCGCGGCCGTTACAGGCCCGCGCCGACCCGCCGAGCTCGTCGAGAGGCCCGCGGGCGCGGTGCTCGACGGTGTCGCGGAGGGGCCGGATGTCGCCGCCGCCCCTGTCCGCGGTGTCCTGCGGAGCCAGGCCGAGACACCGCCCGCCGGGACAGACCGGGCAAGCGCCGCCGCAGCGAACGCCGCTCCCGGCGCCGCTCAGGCCCCGGGCTCCGGCGCGATCTCCTTGATCAGGCCCTCGACCAGCACCTTGATCTCGTCCCGGATCGGGCGGACCGCCTCGACGCCCTGGCCCGCCGGATCCTCCAGCCGCCAGTCCAGGTAGCGCTTGCCGGGAAAGACGGGGCAGGTGTCGCCGCAGCCCATGGTGATGCAGACGTCGGACTCCTTGACGGCGTCGACGGTGAGCATCTTCGGTACCTCGGCGGAGATGTCGATGCCGACCTCGGCCATGGCCTCGACAGCGGCCGGGTTGACGTGCTCACCGGGGTTGGAGCCGGCGGAGCGGACCTCGACGCGGTCGCCGGCCAAGTGGGTCAGCCACGCGGCGGCCATCTGGGACCGTCCGGCGTTGTGGACGCAGACGAACAGCACGGAGGGCTTGTCGGACATCGGAGGTCTCTCTCGTCTCTCACGACGGCAGCAGGCGTGAATGACATCAGCCACCGGTGGTGTCAGCCACCACTGATGTGACAGTATCAGCACATGATGACGTCAGTCGACACTGATCTGATCCGGGTACTGGCCGACCCGCTCAGGCTCCGGATCGTGACCCTGCTCGCCGAAGAGACGCTGTGCACGACTCATTTGGTGGAGGAGACCGGCGCCCGGCAGACCAACCTCTCCAACCATCTGCGGGTGCTGCGCGAGGCCGGGGTCGTCGAGACGGAGCCGTGCGGGCGGTTCACCTACTACCGGCTCAAGCCCGACGTCATCGCCACGCTCGCCGGTCAGTTCGCCGACCTGGCCGAGTCCGCTCGCGCCGCCGCACAGAACAAGAGGGCCTGCCCGTGACCCCCACCGAAGCCGCCCCGACCGCGCCGCCCGCGTCAACGGCCCCCGCTCCCGCGCCGGGCGCGACCCCACCTCGTACGCCCCTGGTAGCCCGGGCGTCCGCCGAACTCGTAGGCACCGCCCTGCTCGTGGCGGTCGTGGTCGGCTCCGGCATCCAGGCGACCGACCTGACCCGGGACGTCGGTCTGCAACTGCTCGCCAACTCCACGGCCACCGTGTTCGGCCTCGGCATCCTCATCCTCCTGCTCGGCCCGGTCTCCGGGGCGCACTTCAACCCGGTCGTCACACTGGCCGAGTGGTGGACGGCGCGCCGCGGTGGCGCCGGGGTCACCGCACGCGAGGTGGCCGTGTACCTGCCCGCCCAGGTCGTGGGCGCGATCGCGGGCGCGATCCTGGCCGACGCGATGTTCGGCGAGCCGTTGGTGCAGTGGTCCACCCACGACCGGTCCGCGGGCCATCTGCTGCTCGGCGAGGCCGTAGCCACCGCCGGCCTGATCCTGCTGATCTTCGGTCTGGCCCGCGTCGACCGGCTCCGGTTCGCCCCGGCCGCCGTCGCCTCCTACATCGGCGCCGCCTACTGGTTCACCTCGTCCACGTCCTTCGCCAACCCGGCGGTGACCGTCGGCCGCGCCTTCACCGACACCTTCGCGGGCATCGCGCCGGGCTCGGTGCCGGGCTTCGTCGGCATGCAACTCGTCGGCGGCGCGGTCGGACTGGCTCTGGTCGCGCTCATCTTCATGCCCGGGCGGAAATCCGCCGGGTGACATGAGCTCCGCCGTCACATCCGGTGGCGTACGTCCGCCCGCGCTCGGCGGCGTTCAGCCGACGACGGGGCTGCGGCGCTCGACCAGGACGACGTCGCGCCAGCGACCGTGATGGCGGCCGATGCGTTCCCGGGTGCCGATGACCCGGAACCCGTGGCGCTGGTGCAGTACGAGGCTGGCGGTGTTCTCAGGGAAGATCCCGGACTGGACGGTCCAGACACCGGCGGCCTCCGTGGAGTCGATCAGCGCCTCGAGCAGCGTGGAGGCCACCCCGCGCCCCCGGGCGCCGGGGTCCACGTACACGGAGTGCTCCACGACACCGGTGTAGGCGCAGCGGTCCGAGACCGCCGAGGCGGCGACCCAACCGATCACCGTCCCACCCTCGTCGAGGGCGACGAAGCGGTGCTCGGGCAGCTTCGCGGCGTCGAACGCCTCCCACGTCGGTGCGGCGGTCTCGAACGTGGCGTCGCCCTCGTCGATGCCTGACTGGTAGATGGCCAGGACGGCGTCGGCGTGCGCGCCCACCATGGGCGCGACGGTCACACGGGACGCGGCGGCAGAGCTGGGCACGGGGCGCCTTTCTGGGGAGGGTGACGGTCAGGCCGGTGCAGGTGCGCTGGTCAGCAGCCTGCCCATCGCGGCCAGCACGGACGGCTCGACGCGGTAGTAGACCCAGGTGCCGCGCCGCTCGGAGGTGAGCAGACCGGCCTCCTTCAGCTTCTTCAGATGGTGGCTGACGGTCGGCTGCGAGACGCCCACGTCGGAGATGTCGCACACGCACGCCTCGCCGCCCTCGTGCGAGGCGACGAGCGAGAACAGGCGCAGTCGCACGGGGTCGCCGAGCGCCTTGAACATCCGCGCGGCCGTCTCGGCCTCGTCGGCGGTGAACGGGCGCTCGGTGAGCGGCGGGCAGCACGGCTCCGGGTTCGCGGACACTGCGGGCTCCAGGAGCGGCAGCACCTTCATGTTCGACATGCGTCTATGTTGACACACATCGAAGCAATGCACCCAGGGGCGCCACTTCGATAGATGTCTATGTTGACGATTATCTAATCAGGTGCCATGCTGGCCCCACAAGACATCGACGAACGTCGAAACAAAGGGGAGTCCCGTGAGCGCGCCCACCACCGGCCAACCGCCCGTCGTGATCATCGGAGCAGGTCCCGTCGGCCTGGCCGCCGCCGCCCATCTCGTACAGCGCGGTCTCGAACCGCTGGTCCTGGAGGCCGGACCGTCCGCCGGCACGGCCGTCCGCGACTGGGCGCACGTGCGGCTGTTCTCCCCCTGGGCCGAGGTCACCGACCCGGCCGCCGAGAAGCTCCTCGCCCCCACCGGCTGGGTCCGCCCCGACGGGGCCGCGTACCCCACCGGCGGCGACTGGGCCGAGCGGTACCTCCAGCCGCTCGCCGACGCCCTGGGTGACAGGATCCGCTACGGCACCACCGTCACCGGCGTCGCCCGCGCGGGCCGCGACCGCATGGTCGACTCCGGCCGTGAGGGTCAGCCCTTCAGCGTTCATGTCCGGCTCGGCGACGGCCGCGAGGAGAGAATCACCGCCCGCGCCGTCCTCGACGCCTCCGGCACCTGGTCCACCCCCGGGCCGATGGGCGCCGACGGCCTGCCCGCGCTCGGCGAGAAGGCCGCCGCCGACCGCATCACCCACCGCGTCCCCGATCTCAAGGACCCGTCCGTGCGCTCCCGTTACGCGGGCAGGCGCACCGCCGTCGTCGGCTCCGGTGCCTCCGCCTTCACCGCCCTCGCCCTTCTCGCCGACCTGGCCGAGGAGGAGGAAGGGACGCACGCGCTGTGGATCCTGCGCCGGGGGATCACGGGCTCGACGTACGGCGGCGGCGAGGCCGACCAGCTCCCCGCACGCGGCGCGCTCGGCCTGCGCGCCAAGGCGGCCGTCGAGGCCGGCCACGTCGGCGCGGTCACCGGCTTCCGCATCCAGGCCGTGGAGCGCGAGGGCGACCAGCTCGTACTCGTCTCCGCGGACGGCCGTCGCCTCGACCCGGTCGACCAGGTCGTCGTACTGACCGGCCTGCGCCCGGACCTGTCCTTCCTCTCCGAGATCCGCCTCGGCCTCGACGAACGCCTCCAGGCCCCGACCGCGCTCGCCCCGCTCATCGACCCCAACGTCCACTCCTGCGGCACCGTCTATCCGCACGGCGTGAGGGAGCTCTCGCACCCGGAGCGGGACATCCACCTGGTGGGCATGAAGTCCTACGGCCGCGCCCCCACGTTCCTCGCCATGACCGGCTACGAGCAGGTCCGCTCCATCGCCGCCGCCCTCGCCGGCGACCAGGAGGCCGCCGGACGCGTCGAACTCACCCTGCCGGAGACCGGCGTATGCGGCGGCGCGGGCCTCTTCGACGAGCCGGAGAACGCCGAGCAGTCCGGGGACGGCTGCTGCGCCGCTCCGACCACCCTCCAGATCGGCGCCGGAGCCCCGGCCACATCCTCCGGCGGCTGCTGAACTCCCCACCCAATCAAGGAGGTTCGCCATGTCATCTCGGGTACAGCTCGCACTCCGCGTTCCCGACCTCGCCGCGTCCGTCGCCTTCTACAGCAGGCTCTTCGGCACCGAACCCGCCAAACTCCGCGACGGCTACGCCAACTTCGCCGTCAGTGAGCCCCCGCTGAAGCTCGTCCTGATCGAGGGGGTGGCGGGCGAGGCCACCCGCATGGACCATCTCGGCGTGGAGGTCGAGTCGACCGAGGCCGTGCACGCCGCCACCGCCCGGTTGAGCGAGGCGGGCCTGGCCACGGCCGAGGAGACCGACACCACCTGCTGTTACGCCCTCCAGGACAAGGTCTGGGTCCATGGCCCCGGTCAGGAACCCTGGGAGGTCTATGTCGTCAAGGCCGACGCGGACGTACTGGCCAAGCAGCAGGGCAGTACTTGTTGCGCCTGAACGAGCACGGGTCCGGCCGCACCTCGTGCGGCCGGACCCTGTGTCACAGGCGGGGTCGGCCTACCGGTGGCGGAACCACGCCATCGCCGGGAGGGCCTTGTCGTCGTAGCCGAACAGGGCCTGGTTCTCCCAGCCGTTACCGGAGGAGGCGTCGGTCGGGTCCCAGCCGTTGCCGGTGACCGCGGTCCAGGTCGACTCCCAGTAGAAGACACCGAGTCCACGGCCGTTCGGGACGGCCTCGACGATGCTCGCGATGTCGTTCATCCACCGCGTCTGGCCCGCCGTGGTGGCCGGGTAGCCGGAGACCAGCTCGCTGTCGAGGTCGATGATGTTCTCGTGCGAGTCCTCGCTGTCCAGACGGAAGGGGTAGGCCGTCTCGGCGACGAAGACCGGCTTGCCGTAACGGGAGGCCGCGTCGTCCAGGGTGGTCTGGAAGTCGTGGAGCGTGCCGTGCCAGTAGCCGTAGTACGACAGGCCGATGACGTCGAACTTCACGCCGTTGGCGACCGCGCTGTCGAACCACCAGCGGGTGCCGGACAGGTCACCGCCCTTGGCGAGATGCAGCGCCACGGAGGTGGAGGAGTTGACCGCCTTGACCGCGTTGTAGCCGGAGTTGAGCAGCCCGGCCAGCTGCGACCAGTTGTCGGTGGACCCCTCGGACCACAGCATGCCGCCGTTGATCTCGTTGCCCACCTGGACCATGTCGGCCGTCGTCCCCTGTGCCTTCAGCGCGTTGAGGACGTCGTACGTGTGGTTGTACACGTCGGTCTTCAGCTGGCTGTAGGTGTGGCCCGCCCACGCGGCCGGCTTGGCCTGGGCACCCGGGTCGGCCCAGATGTCGGAGTAGTGGAAGTCGACCAGCAGCTTCATGCCCTGCGCCTTGATCCGTTTGGCCATGGCGAGGACGCGGGCCTTGTTGTTGTAGCCGTCGGCCGGGTTCACCCAGACCTTCAGGCGGGCGTAGTTCTGTCCGGCGGACCTGAGCACGGCGAGCGGGTCGGCGGTCGTGCCGGAACTGGTTTTGTAAGTCCCGCCGTAGGCCTCGCTCTTGGCGATGGAGGAGACGTCGGAGCCCTTGATCGTCGTACCGCCGGTGCCGGACGCGAAGGTCAGGTCGTCGACGTTGATCCAGTTGCCCGCGTTGGCGTCACTGTAGACGCTGATCGTGCACTGGCTGTTGGTGACGCTGACCGGCACGACGATCCGTATCCACCCGCTGGCGGAGACCGGCAGGTCGGTGCGCTGCTCGGCACCGCCGCAGTTCTTCAGGGATATGTAGGCGGAGTTCTGCCCGCCGCCCGATCGGACCCAGGCGGTGAGCTTGTAGTTGCCGTTCGTGAGCCCGGAAAGGTACTGGTACGTCTCCACCTTGTAGGCGGCGGAGGCCCAGTGGCTCAGCCGGTAGCTGCCCCCGTGCCCGCCGGCCTCGCTGAACGAGGCGCCGGTGGAACCGTACTCGGACCAGCCGGCCGGGGTGGCGGAGCCCGCGCCGTCGGACTCGAAACCGCCGTTGGTGAGGGTGCTGGCGGCCTGAGCGGTCTGCGCGGGCAGGGCGGTGAGGGCGAGCCCGGCGGCGAGCGGCAGCAGCAGGGCCCTGAGGGTGCGTCTGGGATGGAACATCTTCGTCCGTCGTCCCTTCGACATGAATGGGGATGGGGTGCCCCTCGCCGAGCGGCCGGTACGAGCCTGTGTGGCACAGGCTCCGAGGGGCCCCCTCCGCCCACGGCTCTCGTGGCACGCGCGGGCGAAGGGGAGTCGATGTCAGCCGTCGGAGTGGCAGGACCCTGACGGCTCTCGCGGGCAGTTCGGCGTGGAACTCGAGCGGCTCTCCCCGCCGCTCGAATCAGTCGGCGGCTCACGGAGTCGTCGAGCCGTGCGACCGGGACGGCCCCGCGGGCCCGTCACGGCCCGACGCTCGTTCAGCCGTCGAGCGGTACGACCGGGACGGCACCTGCGAGCACCTCGCGGCCCGCCACTCGTTTCAGCCGTCGAGCCGTACGACCCGGACGGCCCCCGCGGGCACTTCCAGGCGGCCCGCGGCTCGTTCACCCGTGAGCAGTTCGGTGCCGGACGCCTCCAGCGGCACCTTGGCGTCGGACGGGCTGTGGTTGATCGCGAAGAGGTAGGTGCCCGACTCGCCGGCCCGGCGCACCACTTCGACGTCGTGCGGCAGGTCGGCGCGCGGCGCGATCCGGGCGTCCTCGGCGGCCCAGCCGAGCAGGGCGTCCAGGCCGTGCGGGTCGAGGCGGGTCGACACGTACCAGGCGGTGCCCTCGCCGAGCCGGTGCCGGGTGACCGCGGGGTGGCCCGCGGTGAGTCCGTCGGCGTACGTCCACACCGTCTCGGCCTCGCCGGGCACCACGAACTCGGTCCACACATCGCCGGTCAGCTCGGAGCCGTCGGGTCCGGTGACGCGGACGGTGTCACCCCGCAACAGCGGGGAGAACTCCTCGACGGTCAGACCGAGGACCTCGCGCAGGGCGCCGGGGTAGGCGCCCTCGTGCACGGCGTCGTGTTCGTCGACGATGCCGGAGAAGTACGACACGACGACGGTTCCGCCGTTCTCGACGTACTCCTTGAGGTTGTTCCCGGCCGCCTCCGTCATCAGGTAGAGGGCGGGGACGACGACCAGGGGGTAGCCCGACAGGTCGGCCTCGGGGTGGGCGAAGTCGACGGTGAGGTGGCGGTCGTAGAGGGCCTCGTAGAAGGCGTCCGCGCGCTCACGCGGGTCGTGGTCCTCGCTGGGCCGCCAGTCGAGGTTCTGCGCCCACCAGGAGTGCCAGTCCCACAGCACGGCCACATCGGCCTGAGTGCGGGTGCCGCGGATCCGGCTCAGCGAGTCGAGGGACGCGCCGAGCTCGACGACCTCGCGCCACACGCGGGTGTCGGTGCCGCCGTGCGGGACCATCGCCGAGTGGAACTTCTCGGCGCCGCGGCGGGACTGGCGCCACTGGAAGAACATGGCGCCCTCGGAGCCGCGTGCCACGTGGGCGAGGGAGTTGCGAGCCATCTGGCCAGGGGCCTTGGCGGGGTTGCGGGGCTGCCAGTTGACGCCCGAGGTGGAGTGCTCCAGCAGGATCCAGGGCGCTCCCCCGGCCACCGAGCGGGTCAGGTCGGCGGCCATGGCGAGGTTGACATGGGTGCGGCGGCCGTCGGTGATCAGGTAGTGGTCGTTGGTGACGATGTCGACCTCGCGGCCCCAGGCCCAGTAGTCGACGGAGTCGCACTGGCTCAGGGCGGTCATGAAGTTGGTCGTGACCGGGACGCCGGGGGTCAGGCGGTGCAGGATGTCGCGTTCCCTCACGAAGTTCTCGCGCATGGTGGCATCGGCGAAGCGCCGGTAGTCCAGCGCCTGGGCCGGGTTGCCGACGGTAGGGGTGGTACGCGGCGGGTTGATCTGCTCGAAGTCCGTGTAGCGCTGGCCCCAGAAGGCGGTGCCCCAGGCCTCGTTGACCGCGTCGACACTGCCGTACGCCGTCCGCAGCCAGCGGCGGAAGTGGGCGGCGCAGGACTCGCAGTAACAGGCGGAGACGGGGACGCCGTACTCGTTGTGCACGTGCCACATCGCCAGGGCGGGATGGTCGGCGTAGCGGCCGGCGAGCTTCGTGGTGATGTTCGCGGCGGCGGCACGGTAGTCGGAGTTGCTGTGACAGATGGCGCCGCGTGAGCCGAACTCGAGGCGGACGCCGTCGGCGGTGACCGGCAGGGCGTCGGGGTGCTCGCGGTAGAACCAGACCGGCGGGACGACGGTGGGGGTGCCGAGGTCGACACGGATGCCGTTGTCGTGCAGCAGGTCCAGCAGGCGGTCGAGCCAGCCGAAGTCGTAGACCCCTCGTGAGGGCTCCAGCAGCGCCCAGGAGAAGATCCCGGCGCTCACCATCGTGACGCCCGCCTCCCGCATGAGCCGGACGTCCTCGTGCCAGACGTCTTCCGGCCATTGCTCGGGGTTGTAGTCCCCACCGAAGGCGAGCCTGGCGAGGCCCTTGGGGGTGGTCTCCGGCATGGAATCTCTCCCGGGTAATCGATCATTTGGGAACGTGCACACACATCTTCGGTGGTGCGAGCCCAACATAACCGCACAGCAACAACCATTGACAAGTGTCCGGGATGTTTCTCTACTGTGAACGCTCACAGAAGCATGGCAGGTCCTCGCGACGGGCGAGGACCCCAGGTCAGGGGAGAGATCCATGCCCAACATCAAGCGTCGGCGCCTTGTGGCATCCACGATCGCCGTGGCCCTCGGCGCCACCGCCCTCGCCGCTTGTGGCTCGTCCGACGACGACACCGAGGCCGAGTCCGGTCCGGTCTCGCTGACGTACTGGACCTGGACGCCCGGCATGGACAAGGTCGTGGACCTGTGGAACAACGGGCCGGGCAAGAAGGACCAGATCAAGGTCACGGTGAAGAAGCAGGCGTCCGGCGACACGCTGGTCACCAAGATCCTCACCGCGCACAAGGCGGGCAAGGCCCCCGACCTGGTCCAGGCCGAGTACCAGGCACTGCCCACCCTGGTCAGCAATGACGCGCTGGCGGACATCTCGAAGGAGACCGGCGACGCGAAGAGCAAGTTCGCCGACGGTGTGTGGCAGCAGACCACGCTGGGCACGGACGCCGTCTACGCGGTCCCGCAGGACATCGGCCCGATGATGTTCTACTACCGCGAGGACCTGTTCAAGAAGTACGAGCTCGATGTCCCGAAGACCTGGGACGAGTTCGCCGAGACGGCCCGAAAGCTGAAGAAGGCCTCCCCGGAGACGGACCTGACCACGTTCTCCGCCAACGACTCCGGACTCTTCGCGGGTCTCGCCCAGCAGGCCGGCGCCCAGTGGTGGACCACCGAGGGAGAGCAGTGGAAGGTCGGCATCAACGACGCGGCGACCCAGAAGGTCGCCACGTTCTGGGGTGACCTCGTCAAGGAGGGCGCCATCGACAACCAGCCGATGTACACGCCGGCTTGGAACAAGGCGCTCAACACCGGCAAGCAGATCGCCTGGGTCTCCGCCGTGTGGGCCCCCGGCACGCTGACCACCGCCGCGCCCGACACCAAGGGCAAGTGGGCCATGGCACCGCTCCCCCAGTGGTCCGAGGGCGAGAACACCACCGGCAGCTGGGGCGGCTCCTCCACCGCCGTCACCACCGACTCCGCGCACCAGGCCGCCGCCGCGAAGTTCGCCGCCTGGCTGAACACCGACGACGCGGCCCTGCAGGCGCTCGCCAAGGAGAGCGGCATCTACCCGGCCGCCACCAACGCCCAGACCTCCGGCGCCTTCGCCAACCCGCCGGAGTACTTCTCGAACCAGGCCGACTTCTACACCCAGGCCGCCGAGATAGCCAAGAGCACCGCCCCGTCCGCCTGGGGCCCGAACGTGAACGTCGCCTACACGACCTTCAAGGACGCGTTCGGCAAGGCCGCCAAGGACAAGTCGGACTTCGTCGCCGCCCTGAACACGATGCAGGACGACACGGTCGCCGACATGAAGAAGCAGGGCTTCGAGGTCGCGGAGTGACAACCCCCGCACGCCGGAGGTCGTACGGGGTCAAGGGGGCCCCGTACGCCTTCCTCATTCCCGCGACGCTCCTGTTCCTGCTCTTCTTCGCGCTGCCCATCGGCTACGCGATCTGGCTCAGCTTCCGCAAGGTGAAGGTCTCCGGGCTCGGTCTCGGCTCCGGTGCCCGCACCGAGGTCTGGGCCGGCCTGGAGAACTACACCGACGCTCTCTCCGACAGCGAGCTGGTCGACGGCGCGCTGCGCGTGCTCGGCTACGGCTGCATCGTGGTCCCGCTCATGCTCGGCCTCGCCCTGCTGTTCGCGCTGATGCTCGACTCCGACAAGGTCAGGCTCGCCCCCTTCACCCGGCTCGCGATCTTCCTGCCGTACGCCATTCCCGGTGTGGTGGCGGCGTTGCTGTGGGGCTTTCTGTACCTGCCGGACGTCAGCCCCTTCTACTTCGTACTGGACAGGCTCGGCCTGCCGCAGCCGGACCTGCTGGACGGCGGTCCGCTCTATCTCGCCCTGTCCAACATCGCGGTGTGGGGCGGCACCGGCTTCAACATGATCGTCATCTACACCTCGTTGCAGGCGATCCCGGCCGAGGTGTACGAGGCGGCGAAGCTGGACGGCGCCACCCCGCTGCAGATCGCCCTGAGGATCAAGATCCCGATGGTGGCGCCCTCGCTGGTGCTGACCTTCTTCTTCTCGATCATCGCCACGCTCCAGGTGTTCAACGAGCCGACCACCCTCAAACCGCTCACCAACTCCGTGTCCACGACCTGGAGTCCGCTGATGAAGGTGTACCAGGACGCCTTCGGCAGAGGTGACATCTACGCGGCCGCCGCCCAGGCCGTGATCATCGCCCTCGCCACGCTGCTGCTGTCCTTCGGCTTCCTGCGGGCCGCGAACCGTCGTCAGAAGCAGGAGGCAGCACGATGAGTTCTCTTGCCGTCCGCAAGGCCGAGCCGGCGGCAGGCACCACGCCCGGCACCGCCCAGGGACCCCCCTGGCGCAGTCGGATCGCGCTGCTGCCGACGATCACGCTGCTGATCGGCGCGCTCTACACGCTGCTGCCCGTGGCCTGGGTGGTGATCGCCTCCACCAAGTCCGGCAGCGAGCTGTTCTCCACCTTCACCTTCCTGCCGGGGACGGGCTTCACCGACAACCTCTCGGAGCTGAACGCCTACCGGGACGGCGTCTACTGGCGGTGGATGGGCAACTCCGCCCTGTACGCCGGTCTCGGTGCCCTGCTGTCGACGTGCGTCTCGGCGTTCAGCGGCTACGCGCTCGCGATCTACCGCTTCCGCGGCCGGGAGACCTTCTTCAACATCCTCCTGGCGGGCGTGCTGATGCCGCCGGTCATCCTCGCCATCCCGCAGTACCTGCTGCTGGCCGAGGCCGACCTCACGGACTCCTACTGGTCCGTGCTGCTGCCGCAGATCCTCTCGCCGTACGGCGTCTACCTGGCCCGCATCTACGCGGCCGCCGCCGTGCCCGCCGATGTGGTCGAGGCCGGGCGCATGGACGGCGCGAGTGAGTGGCGGATCTTCACCCGGGTCGCGCTGCCGATGATGGTGCCCGGCATGGTCACTGTGTTCCTGTTCCAGTTCGTGGCGATCTGGAACAATTTCCTGCTGCCGTACATCATGCTCAGCGACGACGAGAGGTTCCCGATCACGCTCGGCCTGTACACGCTCCTGGAGCAGGGTGCCAACACCCCGGCGCTGTACACGCTGGTGATCACCGGAGCCTTCCTCGCGGTGTTCCCGCTGGTCGCGCTGTTCCTGGTCATCCAGCGTTTCTGGTCTCTCGATCTGCTGTCCGGGGCCGTAAAGTCATGACCATGAGCAACACGGGGGGCCGGCGCAGACCGCCGACGATCCATGACGTGGCCCGCGAGGCCGGGGTCTCGCGGGGCACCGTCTCGCGCGTGCTCAACGGCGGGCACTACGTCAGCCCCGCGGCCGCGGAAGCGGTCAACGCCGCGATCCGCAAGACGGGTTACGTCGTCAACCGGCATGCCCGTTCGCTGATCACCGGCCGCTCCGACTCGGTCGGCTTCCTGCTGACCGAGCCGCAGGAGCGGTTCTTCGAGGACCCCAACTTCAATGTCCTGCTGCGTGGTTGTACCCAGGCGCTGGCGGCGCACGACATCCCGCTGCTGCTGATGCTGGCGGGCACCGAGGACGAACGGCGGCGCATAACGCGCTACATCACCGCGGGCCACGTGGACGGGGTACTGCTGGTCTCCAGCCACTCCGGTGACCCGGTCGCCGAGCGGTTGCGGGAGGCCGGGGTGCCGCTGGTGGCCTGCGGCAAGCCGATCGGCCTGGCCTCCAAGGTGAGTTACGTGGCGGCGGACGACCGGGACGGCGCCCGGGACATGGTGCGCCACCTGCTGTCGATCGGCCGCCGCCGGATCGGTGTGGTCACCGGCCCGCTGGACACCCCCGGCGGCGTGGAGCGCCTGGCCGGCTACAAGGAGGTGCTCGCCGAGGCGGGCGTGGAGATCGACGACCGGCTGATCGTCTCCGGCGACTACAGCCGGGCCAGCGGCGAGGAGGGCGCCGAGCGGCTGCTCGCGCAGGCGCCGGACATGGACGCCGTGTTCGTCGCCTCCGACCTGATGGCGCAGGGTGTGCTGACGGCCCTGGAGCGGGCCGGGCGCCGGGTGCCGCAGGACGTGGCGGTCGGCGGCTTCGACGACTCCCCCGCGGCCCTGGCCGCCCGTCCCGAGCTGACCACCATCCGCCAGCCCTGGGACCGGATCAGCACCGAGATGGTCCGGGTGCTGCTGGCGCAGATCGGGGGCGAGGACCCGGCCGCCGTCATCCTCCCCACCGAGCTGGTCAAGCGCGAGTCGACCTGACCGGCCTCCTCCGCCGCGAGAGCGCGCGCCCGGCTGTCCGGCCGGGCGCGCGCTCTCGCGTCACGGCGGCGATCACCGATGGAGCAAGCGGTCAGTTTTGAAGAAGCCCCGGTTCGGCCCTCCGGCCTAGCGTGAGAGCACCGACGAAGACGCGTCGGACCAGACCTCTCGAGGAGTACGCCATGACCGCCGGTGTTCAGACGATCATCTACCCTGTGAAGGACCTCGCCCGGGCGAAGGCCGTGTTCGGCGCGCTGCTCGGCACCGAGCCGTACGCGGACGAGCCGTACTACGTCGGGTACAAGGACGCCGGACAGGACGTCGGCCTCGACCCCAACGGCCACGCCAAGGGCATGACGGGACCGGTCCCCTACTGGCACGTCGACGACATCCGCGTGACGCGTTCCGCTCTGCTCGAGGCTGGCGCAGAATCGTTGCAGGACGTACAGGACGTGGGCGGCGGCCGTCTGATCGCCTCGCTCAAGGACGCGGAAGGGAACCTGATCGGTCTCGTGCAGGACACCGAGAGCTGACGCACAGGTTCCGATTGCACATGCACTAGTTGCACAGGCAACCACTCTGAAGGGTGGTGTTACCGTGCCCTCATGGCAACAGGGATATCGGGGGCCGCTCTCGAAGAGAAGTGGCGGGAGATCCTTTCGGTGCATGCGCGAACTATTTGCGAACTAGATCGCGTACTGCACCCGCACGGGCTCGGGGCGAGCGATTTCGAGGTGCTCGAAATCCTCGCCACCGCCGCGCCCGAGGAGGCGGAGCACTACCGGGTGCAGAACCTCGCCGGGCGGGTGCATCTGAGCCAGAGCGCCTTGTCCCGGCTGATCGGGCGGCTGGAAAAGGACGGACTGGTGAGGCGCACGGCCTGCAGAGAGGACCGGCGCGGAGTCCGCGTCACTCTCACCGCCAAAGGCCGCGAACTGCACGCCGAGGTGCTGCCGCTCCAGCGGGGCGTGCTCGCCCGCATGCTCCCCTCATGATCCGCGGCCCGGCGGGTCGTTCGAGATCACGACCGCCGGGGCATCATCACTCCCAAAAAGTCCTGTGGAGGGACCGGGAGTGACCGCCTTGGCCGTGGACGACGACGGTGGCGCCGAGTTCATCACGTACTCGACGCGCTCAGTGGAGGAGAGCCACGAGGCGATAGCGGCCCACTACTACGACCTCCGCCTCGAAGTGACGGGCCCCGCAAGGGAGTTCCGCACCAGACTCAGCGTCGTCGACCTCGGCGCCCTCGTCGTCGGTGACGTCAGTTTCGGCACCGGCATGCGGATGAGCTTCGGCGAACCGGACGTCTACCACGTGGCCGTGCCGCTGCTCGGCGGTTTCGGAGTCCAACAGGGCGGCGGCGAGGACCTGTTCGCCACCGCACAGCGGGCCGTCCTGTTCGATCCCGGGTACGACATCCGCATCGACGAGTGGTCGCCGGACTGCCACTCACTGACCGTGAAGATCGACAAAGAGGCCGTACTGCACAGCCTGGAAAGCCTGTTGGGCAGACCGGTGCGGCACCCGCCGCTCTTCGAGCCGTTCATCGACGTCACCCGGGGAGCCGGCCGCAGCTGGGCCGGGCTCGTGCGGTGGTTCCTCCTGGACAAGGACGTCTCGTACGGACTGCTGCACCGCCCCCTGATCCGCGGCCGGCTCGAACAGACCCTCCTCGAAGGCCTGTTGCTCGCCGCGGGGCACTCCTACCGGGCGGAGCTGGAGGGCCCGCCGCCACCGATGCGGCCGGCCGCGGTGAAACGGGTCATGGACGCGGTACAGGAGCTGCCCGCCGAGCCGTACGACGCCGCCCGGCTCGCCGCCATCGCGCAGGTGAGTGTGCGCACGCTGCAGGAGGCGTTCCACAAGCATGTCGGGGTGCCGCCGATGGCGTACGTCAGTGAAGTGCGGCTGGAACGCGTCCACGGCCAGCTCAGAGCGTCCGCGCCGGGGTCGACGACCGTGGCGGACGTGGCGTACCAGTGGGGCTTCGCCCATCTCGGCCGGTTCGCGCGGCGCTACCGGGAGCGGTTCGGGGAGTCGCCGTCGCAGACACTGCGCGCGCCGCGCTGATCGGCCGCATGCGCCGCGTGGATGGGCTACGCGCGTCGCGCTGAGGCGCTGCGAACCGGCGGACCGATCCGCCGCGTACGGCTGGAGGAGCGCCGCGCGGACGCGCGTACCTCCTACCTGATCGGCCGCGTTTTGCGGACAGCCGCCGCGCAAGTCGGAGCGACGCGGACCCCACGTGGTCCTATCGTCATGAGGTCGGCGATCGTGGCCGCGCGGGCCGAGCGGAGTCGGTGCCACTCGGCCCTTGCGCGAAGCATCGCCGGGAGGCCCGGCCGCTCCCCTTCCGACGCTTGGTGGCCGGGTCCGTCCCGGCCCGGCTCAGGGCCTGGCCAGCAGCGTGCGCACGCCCTCGGAGGTGAGCGTGAGGGGGTGCGGGGAGCCCGCGTCGATGGTCAGGGACAGCTCGTCCGCGGGCCACTGCGCGGCAAGCGCGCCCAGCGGCACCAGGCGGTAGCGGCCGACGAAGGGCAACAGCTCGGCCATCGCGGGCTCCGAGGTGAACACCGGAACGACGGGGTCGCCGTCCGGCTGCTCCAGCACGGGCAGGGCGACGGCGGCCGGGTCGGTCGCGTCCTCCTCGTTCGCGTCGTCCGGGACGGGCACCAGCACGTCGCTCCCGGCGAGCGTGTCCAGCGCGTCGATGTCCTCGTGGTTGTCGGCCAGGGCGTCCAGCGCCTTACGGGCCGGGGTGGCGGTGTAGCGGTTCTCGGGAGTCTCCATCACAGGTCCCCTGGTAGAGGCGGCGGTCGTGCGGGCCGCGTACCCGATCCGGAGTGGAGCATTCATCGGCCCGGACTCCGGTGGCGGCCCGGCCGGGAGGCGCCCACGCTGGATTCGGGATCTACCGCAACCATTCACCCAAGACGGCTGTCTCCCCTGATATCAGAACCACGCACACGTCGGGGGACGCAATGCGAAGAATCAGAACATCCTGGGTTGCCCTCGCGATGACAGCCGCCCTGGGGGTGCCGGCGCTGCCCGCCGCCACCGCCTCGGCCGCCACCGCGCAGACCACGGTGTGTCCGACCGGCTGGGGCAGTCTGCCCGAGGTCCGGTCGACCTCCACCACGACGCCCGTGAAGAACGTCAGGACCGGCCGCCACACCTGCTTCGACCGGATGGTCGTCGACCTCCCCGGCGCGGGCCGGGCCGGACTCGGCTACTCGGTCCGCTACGTGAAACAGCTGTACCAGGACGGCTCCGGCCGTCCGATATCCGTCGGCGGTGGTGCCGTTCTCGAGGTCCGGGTGGCCGCGCCCGCCTACGACCCCGAGACCGGTGCTCCCACCTACCCGGGCCGCGTGAACAAGCCCCTGCCGGGGGTCGACCTCACCGGCTACCGCACCTTCCGGGACACCCGGTTCGCCGGCAGCTTCGAAGGAGAGACGCTCATCGGGCTCGGAGTCCGGGCGCGGCTCCCGTTCCGCGTGCAGGTGATCACCGACAAGATCGTCCTGGACGTCGCCCACAACTGGACCGGCGCCCGCTGAGCCAGGGTTCATGGAGCCCCTTCCACGAGCCCGGCCAGCCTGGCCAGGGCCATCCGCGTGCCCGTCTCGTTGTCCGCGGCGGGCACCGCGTCCGGCAGCCCCTCGTGCAGCACGTGTACGTCCGTGCCGCCGCCGTCCGCGTCGGTGAGCGTGGTCGTCATGGTCATCGTGCCGCCCAGGGCGGGGTCCGCGGTCTCGAACTCCAGCACCTCCACCACCTTCTCGTCGGGCACCAGCTCGGCGAAGTGCCCGTGATAGGTGTCGGTGTGTGCGTCCGATTTCCCGGTGCCGGTCGGCACGTCGTACGTGAGCGACACCCGGAAGGCACCGCCCACCCGGGCCTCGAAGGTGTGCACCTGGGAGGTCATCCCGTCCGGAACCCGCCAGCGCTCGACCGCTTCGCCGTCCAGGAGCGCCCGGTAGACGGCCGAGCGTGGTGCGTTCACATGCCGGGAGACCCGAGTCGTCTGCATGCCGCGAACATAACGGTGTCAGTCCCGGGACACGTCGAGGACGGCCTTGCCGGCCACCCGGCGTCCGCGCAGCGCGTCGGCGGCCTCGTCGAACCGTTCCCAGGATCCCCGCCAGCCGATCTCCACCGTCAACGTGCCCTCCGCGGCCAGGTCGGCGAGCACGGCCAGGTCGGCGCCCGCCGGGCCGTCATTGACGTACGAGGTGAGCGACTTGGCCGGGCCGACGGTCGCGTACGGCGGGAACACCGCCGGTTCCCCGGAGGTCCAGCCGACGCTCTGGAGGCTGCCGCCGGGGGCGAGGCGATCCCAGGCGGCGACCATCTGCGGCCCGCCCACGCTGTCGATGACGATGTCGACGGGCCGGTCGAGCCCCTCGATGCCGACCAGCACCTCGTCCGCGCCGGACTGGACAAGCCCCGCCCTCCTCGCCGCCGAGCCCACCGAGGCGATGACATGCGCCCCCGCCCGCGCCGCGAGCTGGACGGCGAACCGGCCGACACCGCCCGAGGCCCCGGTGACCAGCACCCGCTTGCCCGACCCGAGCCCGGCGGCACGCAACGAGCGCAGGGCGGCGATCCCGGCCACGGGCAACGCCACCGCCCGTGCCGGATCGAGGGACTTGGGCACGACGGCGAGCGCTGCCACGTCGATGGCGACGCGCTCGGCGAACGCACCCGGGGTCATCGCCACCACCTGGGTCCCCACGTCCGGCCCGGACCCGTCGGCGGCGGCCTCGACCACGACCCCGACGGCGTCCGACCCGAGCACCGCGCCCTCGGGAACGCGCCCGGAGCGGGCGTCGTTGAGATCGCCGTAGTTGAGGGAGGCGTGGGAGACGTCCACGAGCACCTGCCCCGGCCCGGCGACGGGATCGGCGACTTCGGCGAGCCGGACGGCGGCAGGTGCGGACGGATCGACGACCAGAGCGCGGACGGACATCACAACTCCCTTTGGATCACGACGTATTGCCCTCATCATGATCGAAACCCCCGTCGCCTGCCCGAGAGTTCTCCAGGCCGGCCGCGGCTCAGGTCATCTGCCGTAGCGACGGTCCCGGACGGCGTACGACCGCAGCGCGCGCAGCAGGTCTATCTGGCGGAAGGCGGGCCACAGGACCTCGACGAAGTGCACCTCGGCGTAGGCGGACTGCCACAGCAGGAAGCCGGACAGGCGCTGCTCGCCGGAGGTGCGGATGATGAAGTCGGTGTCGGGGCCGGCCGGGGAGTAGAGGTTGTCGGAGATGTGCTGGAGGTCGAAGTTCTCGGCCAGGTCGCGCGGGTCGCCGCCGCCGGAGATGTGCTTGTCGAAGGCGGACCGGACGGCGTCGATGATCTCCCGGCGGCCGCCGTACCCGACGGCGACGTCGACCTTGAGCCCGATCCGGCCGCTGGTGCGGGCGACGGCGTCCTTCAGCACGCGCGCGGTGTCCCCGGGCAGCAGGTCGAGCGCGCCGATGACCTCGATCCGCCAGTTCTCCTCGGCCGCGCAGATACTGGCCACGGTCTCCTCGATGATCTCGAGGAGGGGGCCGAGTTCGGCGGGCGGCCGGTGGAGGTTGTCGTCGGAGAGCATCCAGAGGGTGACGTGCTCGATGTCCGCGGCGTCGCACCAGCGCAGGAAGTCACCGACCTTCGCACCGCCGACGCGGTAGCCCTCCCGCACGTCGTCGTGCCCGGCGCCACGGGCCCAACGACGATTGCCGTCCAGCATGATGGCGACGTGCCGTGGACGCGGCTTGCCCTCCAGCTTGCGCGCCAGACGCCTGACGTACAGGGCTTCCAATCCCGCGCGAAGCGCCCTCAAGGCCACGTGCCAAGTCCCTTCGTCCCCACCGACCGCTAGTGGGAGCCACCGTATCGCCCGGCCCGGAGCTTCAGCCATTGAGGCAGTTCGGGGCCACATCGCGAACGTTCCGGCTAGGCCGTCGTCAACTCCCGGATCAGCTCGGTCATCCGCTGGGACGGCGAGACCCTCAGTTCCTGTTGCAGGAGTCTGCGGTAGTCCAGGTAGTGCTTGACCGCGCAGGCGACATTGCCCTCCGCCGCGTGGACCTCGATGGCGATGCGGTGGGCGGTCTCGCGGAACGGGTCGACCGCGGTGGCGGCGAGGGCCGCCTGGTGCGCGGCAAGGAACCGGTCCAGGGCGAGGAAATGCTGCGCCAGGTGTTCCAGCGCGTACAGACGCATCTGGTCCCAGCGTTCGCGTTCGAGTATCAGCCACTCGTCGTCCCACCCCAGGAGCAGGGGCCGGCCGAGATCCTCGACCAGCCGGTCGAGGTCTCCGGGCAGGGCCTGGAGGCCTTCCCCGGGTTCCAGGAGCTGACGGGCGATCCCGCAAACCTCCCAGTGGTCCACCGAGATGCACGGCGACAGGGCGAGCCGGTGACCGTCGCAGACCACGACGGTCTGCGGGCCGATCTTCCGGCTCTGACACAGGGCCGACCTCAGGTTCGCCGCGGCCCGCAGCGGGGTGCACTCCGGCCAGAGCTGCTCCGCGGCAGCCCGCCGGTGAATCCCTTCACCGCGCACGGCGAGGAGGCCGAGCAGACGCTGAGCCCCCGCCGGGACGGTGACCGAACGCCCGTCGCGGAGTAATTCAAATGGCCCCAGGATTTCGAGCTGGACTGCGTTCATCACAGCTAACACTGTGCTCGACGCGTTTTTCCGCTGCAACCGCTGTGACCCCCTCGGACCAGGCATGGCCGCCACATCGAGTACTTCAAGAATCATCAAAACGGTTTCGGTCAAATAATTTCGCGACACATCGAAAACGGATCCTTAACGCTCCTCGAACGCACCCGAGATGCACCTCCAATAGATATTTCATATTCCGTCGAATATCTGCGGAACATCTTTGTGGGAAACCTGATGCGTAACCGAAAGGATCACGAGGTCGGGGAACGGAGGGTCGGATGGACGTCCGGTCGGTACTTCGCGCGGTTCCCGGTGAGACCGGGCTTGTGGGCACCCCGGCGGTTCGCGTCGCCGTGCTCGACGGCCCCGTCGACTTCGGGCATCCGTGTTTCGCGGGAGCGGATCTCACGCGCCTCCCCACGCTGGTGCCGGATGCCGCCGGTTCCGGACTGATGTCGCTGCACGGCACGCATGTGGCCAGCCTTCTGTTCGGACAGCCCGGATCTCCGGTGACCGGTCTCGTACCGCGATGCCGCGGTTTGGTCCTGCCGGTGTTCCGTGAGTCCCCGAACGGAGGTGTGGCCCGGGTTCCGCAACTCGACCTCGCACGGGCGGTGGAACAGGCCGTGGAGGCGGGAGCCCATGTGATCAACATCAGCGGCGGCGAGCGCAGCGCGGACGGCAGGGCGGAAGCCATGCTGGAGCGGGCCCTGCGACGGTGCGCGGAGAACGGGGTGTTGGTGGTCGCGGCGGTCGGCAACGACGGCTGCGACTGCCTCCAGGCTCCGGCCGCCACGCCGTCCGTGCTCGCCGTCGGCGCGACCGACGCGGCCGGCGAGCCACTGGACCTCAACAACTGGGGGCCCGCATACCGGACGAACGGCGTCCTCGCCCCCGGCCGGGACATCGAGGGCGCGGCACCCGGCGGCCGGCTCGCGTCGCTGACCGGCAGCAGCTTCGCCACCCCGGCGGTGACCGGTGTGGCCGCTCTGCTCGTCGCGCAGCAGATCGCGGAGGGCCGCGAACCGGACCCGCTCGCCGCCGGCCGGGCCATCCTCGCCTCCGCTGGCCGACCGCCCTGTGCCCCGGACGACGCGCCGCAGTGCCGTCGTCTGCTGGGCGGCCGCCTCTCCGCCGCCCGCGCTTTCGAACTGATCAGGGAAGGGGGCTCGCTCGTCCCGCGGACAGCGCGGGGCGACTCCGTGAACATCATCGGCGGCCCCTCGACGACCCGGACGACTCACGCCGAACCGAAAGGAACAGCCATCGTCATGGACACGAACGCCGTACACGCGCACGCCGGGGAGGGGGCCGAGGGTCTGTCCGCGGCCGCGGCACCGCCTCCCGCCACCGGAGCGGCCCCCGCCGCCGCCCCCACGCCGACACCACCTCCCGAGCCGCCCCAGGCACCGGCGCTCCCGCCGGTCCCGCAGACGGCCCCGGCCACAGCCCAGCCGCCCGCCACCTGGCCCGGGGCGATGCCACAGGCGCCCCAGCAGGTCGCGGCGCCGGCCTTTCAGCAGGCGGTGCCCCCGACCGGAGTCCAAGCGGCAGCGCAGCCGCCGGCACCGCCCGTCCCCCAGGCTGCCGCCCCCCAGACACCGCCGACGCCGCAACCGGTCCCGGTCCCGGTCGAGCACGGCGTACGCCCCTCCTGCCCCGACTGCGGCGGCACCTGCGGAGGCAACGCGAGCGCGGGTACGGCGGCGAGCACGGGCGCGGTCGCCAGCGGCAATGGCAACGGGCGCCAGCTCATCTTCGCGATCGGCACGATCGGCTTCGACTACCGCACCGAGGCCCGCAGGGACAGCTTCCGGCAGCAGATGCCGGATGTGTTCAGGCCCGCCACCTCCGAACACCCAGAACAGGAAGTCGCGCCGAACGTCTACGACCCCCGGCAGCTCCACGACTATCTGGCGAAGAACCCCTGGGCGTGCGACAAGCTCACCTGGACCCTGAACATGGACGCCACGCCGATCTACGCCCTGGAGGCGGAGTCCCCGGTCGGGATGGACTGGACCCAGCCGATCATCGCGGACCGCGAGGCACAGCCCGACACGGTGCGCGGCAACGCCGAGAAGGCCGTGAACGACGTGGGTGCCCAGCTGACGGACATGCTCGCCACGCTGTCCTACCCCCCGGTGTCCACGGTCTACCGGACGTTCCGTGACGCCATCGTCGGGCAGGTCGAGGATCGGGAAAGCCCCGCACACGTCTCACGGGTCTCGGTGCCGGGCGTGCTGACCGATCGAACGGTGCGCCTGTTCTCCGGCCAGGTCGTCCCGGTGGTGGAGGTCAAGAGCCGGGGTCTGTACACGTGGAACGAGCACGTGTTCGTCCAGGCGGTGACGGCAGCGCTGAAGAAGGACCTGGAGCAGCGCAGGGTCAGGGTCGAAGGCGAGAACCCGCCCGACCCGGCGAAGACCATCCGCGCCTTCCTGGACAAGATCTACTGGCAGTTCCGCAACCTCGGACAGAGTTCCGCGGACCGGGCGATGAACTTCGCCGGCACCAACGCCTTCGAGGTCGGCAAGGAGATGGCCGAAGGCATGCTGGCGGCCAACCAGGTCCCCGGAGCCAACGACGAGCACCTCTACTCCCTGGACACCATCACGGTCACCAAGAGCCCGTTCTGCCGCCCGGGTTCCGACTGCCAGGACGTCGTCATCACCTTCTTCGACCCCGAGAACGACCGCAGGGCGAAGCTCTCGTTCCTGTTCACCTACGACGTCAGCGACGAGCTCCCGGTGAGTCTCGCTCCCGTCCACAAGTTCATCGGCGGCTTCTGACCGCCGTACCTCATCCACCAGGGAGACACCATGCACGAGACACCACCTCGCCCCGAACCCTCGGTTCCCCCGCAGAGCCCGGCTGTGCACCGCGACCGGTGGCAGGCGCCGGCCGACGGTGCCGAGGAGCACGGAGCAGCGGCCGCCAGGTCGATGTGCGCGGACCTGACCGGTTCGGCCCGCGACATGTGCCGGGGCATGGGCGGCTAGCACCGCAAGACGTCCGGCGGCGATCGCGCGCCGGACCAACCCACCAGTGAGAGGAGAGAACCATGCACGACCCGCAGTTCACCCTCGAGGAGAGGCCCACGCGGCCCACGGCTCTGCGCACCCCGTTCCAGACGCCCGCGATCGACCGGAACCCCACCGTGGCCCGCGGCGCCGACGGTGACGACGCGGGAGGCGTCGAGGCCGACTTCGGCTTCGGCAACATCCTGAAGACGGCAATGAGCCTCCTGGGCTGAGGGCTCGAGGAAGCGCCCAGCGCGTCGGCGAGCGAGGCCGCGCGTCCCGCTCACCGGTGCATCCGGATCGGAAAGGACAGCATCATGACCGCAACCGAGAAGTGGCGTGAGGGCTCTCCCTCACCCGCCACCGCACTGCGGACCCCGTACCAGACCCCCGCGATCGACCGGGCTCCCGTTGGCCCGGCCCCCCGAGGGGACGCCGACGGCGTCGAGGCCAACTGGGGTTGGGGAGACATCCCGTGGTCAGCCCTGGGCAAGGCCGCTCGGGGTGCCCTGGACGCCGTGCTGTAGGCCGGGCGTTCCCATACACTGAAAGGACAGCGCCATGAACGACGAGCTCACACCGCGGCGGCCCGCCACCGGGCCGGTCACCGCGCTCCGGACGCCCTTCCAGACGCCCGCAGTCAACCGAACCCCCACCGACTGCGACGGGCCGCGGGACGATGCCAACGGCGTCGAGCCCAATCTGCCCATCCTGCCGCTGCTCGGTCTGGCCGGCTCGGCCATCGGCTCACTGTTCGACTGACCTCCGTGTCCCGGCGGCGCGCCCCACGGCCCACCGCCGGTGCGGCGGCTGAAAGGACATCAGGATGAACGAGGAGCCCAACAGGAGTCGGCCGTCCGCGTCTCGCGGCTCGGCAGGCATCCGCCTCGAACTTCCCATCCAGGCGTCCACCATCGAGCGCAGGTGGGATCTCTACGAGCCCTATCTGGTGGTCGTGGGGACGTACGACCCCGTCGACCAGCCCGAAGGAGTCACAGGACACTACATGGAGTCTCAGTTCCCCGCCGGCCACCACGTCGCCGACCCCGCCACCTCGGCCGGCCGCGACGCACGCGGATGGAGCTGCACGCCCGGGGGCCCGTGCGTGTGGCTCGGCATGGTCTAGGCGGCTGAGAGATCCAGGCGGCGGCACGACGCCGGAGTCCCCGGCCCCGTGCCGTCGCCGCACACCCCGTACGCCCACGGAGGTGGGAAGACATGCCCACGATAGACGTGCCGGAACTCGACAGGGCCGCAGAGGAACAGCGTCGTCAAGTCGCCGACGCCGCGCGGCGATACCGCGAGTCGGCGGCGGCCCGCCAGCGGGCCGAAGCCCGGACCGCGGAAGGTGTGCACTTCCCCGACACACCACAGGCACTGGCCGCCCGGGCCGAGCGCATCCTCAGCCGGGGCGGCGTGCCCGCGGCGGCCGTCGTCGCCCAGATCCACGCCGAACCGCTGGACCTCCCGCAGGCCCATGAGCGGATCATCGGCCTGTCCAACGACCTCCAGGCGGCGAACTTCCTGCCCCGCGGCGCCCGCGCGGCCAGAACGGTCGCACGTCTCACTCTTCGCCGCGGTGGCCGCGAACTACCCCTCGGAACGGGCTTCTTGGTTTCCCCGCGGTTGCTGATGACCAATCACCACGTTCTGCCGGAGGCGGACTTCGCCAAGTCCTGCTTCGCGGAGTTCGACGCCCAGATCGGCGTCGACAACGCTCCCGACGACGTCGTCCGGGTCGAACTCGCCCCGGACGACCTGTTCCTCGCCCATGAGCCGCTGGACTTCGCCCTGGTGGCGCTCGCCCCGGCCGACGGGGACGTACCACCTGGTGAGGTGTTCGGCTGGAACCGGCTCAGTGTCCGCACCGGAAAGCTGGTCGTCGGCGAGCTGGTGAACATCATCGGCCATCCCAGCGGACGGCTGAAGGAGATCGCGCTGCGCGACAACAAGCTCATCACGCGGCTGGACGACTTCCTGCACTACCGAACGGACACGGAGCCAGGCAACTCGGGCTCCCCTGTCTTCAACGACCAGTGGGAGATCGTGGCCCTCCATCACATGGGAGTGCCCGAGACGGACGCGAACGGGCAGCCGCTGCGCAAGGACGGCGGGGTGTGGCAGCCGAGCGACGGCGAGGACACCCTGTCCTGGGTGGCGAACGAGGGCGTACGCATCAGCTCCGTCCTGCGTCATCTTGCGTCCCTGCGACCGACGCCCGCACAACGCGCGCTGCTGGCGGAGATGGGGCCCGAGTCCGGGCTCGGCGGCCCCGCCCCCCAGGATGCGGCGGGGCTCGCGCACCAAGCCCCTGCGATGACACCACCCGTCGGCGTCGGCGCGGCGGAACGCACGGCCCGCACCGGACTCCGCGGCCGTGACACCGCCTTCGGCGGCACCCGCGCTCTGGTGTTCCTGCACGGCAGGAGCCAGCAGGGCAAGGACCCCGAGGCGCTTCGCCGCGAGTGGGCCGGAGGCCTCAACCAGGGCCTCACCCATGCCGGCCTGCCCACCGTCGACCCGGCCGACGCCTGGTTCCCGTACTACGGCGACCGGCTGGCCGCACTGATGGGCACGGAGGAATCCGTCGCCCACACCCCACCGGCGCAGGACGCGGAGGCGTACGAGGAGATGCTGCTCGAGGCGGCGACCCGGGCCGGCATGCCGGAGGACGGGTACACGGCCGACGAGAGCCTCGACGGCGCGGTCCGCACCTTCCGGCGCGCACTCGGCTGGGTGGCGGCCAGATCGGACGTCGACGAGTGGACCATCGACACGGTGTTCCAGGACGTGGCGAAGTACCTGAGCGAGCCGCGCGTTCGGGAGGCGGTACTGGACGCCGTGGCCGCGACCCTGCCCGATCGAGGCGACCTCGTCCTCGTCACGCACAGCCTGGGCACTGTCGTCGGCATGGATCTGCTCGGCCGGCTCCCGTCCGGGATCGGCCAGGTCATGCTCGTCACCGTCGGCAGCCCACTGGGCATGGACGCGGTCAACAGCCGCCTGCTGGCCCGCGGACCGCACCGGCCCACCGACGTCCGCGCCTGGGTGAACGCCTTCAGCCCGGCGGACGCCGTCGCCATCGGCTGTCCGCTGCGGGACAAGCGATGGGGCAAGGTCGACCAGCCCGAAGTCACCAACGCCAAGGACAAGGCGCACAACATCGCCCAGTACCTCTCCCACGCGAGCGTGGCCGGCCCCATCGGCCGCGCCCTGCGCTGACACCGCGGGGGTCACGCGCGGGAGTTCACGGCGCGCAGTGCCTCGCCGATGACGGCGATGCCCTCGTCGATCTCGTGGGCGGGGCCCGCCGCGTAGCCGAGGACCAGGCCCGGCGAGCCGGGGCGGATCCGGTGCCAGGACAAGGGGTGCACCTTGACGCCCCTGGCGAGGGCCGCCGCCGCGAGCTCGGTGTCGGGGCGCGGGGCGTCGAACGTGACCGTCAAGTGCAGTCCGGCGGCCGCCCCGTGGACCCGGGCGCCGGGCAGGTGCGTGTGGATGGCGCGCAGCATCACGTCCCGGCGTCGCCGGTGGCGCCGGCGGACGTGGCGCAGATGCCGTTCCAGCTCGCCCGAGTCCATCAGCCGGGCCAGCACCAGCTGGGTGAGGATGCCGTTGCCGAGGTCCGAGTACCGCTTGGCGGTCACGACGGCGTCCCGTCGGTCCGGCGGTACGAGGAGCCAGCCCACCCGGAGCGCCGGCGCGAGGAGTTTGGAGACGCTGCCCGCGTAGCAGACGCCGTCGGGCAACAGGGAGCGCAGCGCCGGTACCGGCGGCCGGTCGTAGCGGTGCTCGGCGTCGTAGTCGTCCTCGATGACCAGCCCGCCCTCGGCGGCCCAGCTCAGCAGTTCACGTCGGCGCTCCCCGTCGAGGACGACTCCGGTGGGGAATTGATGGGCCGGGGTCAGCAGCACCGCGCGGGCGCCACTGGCCCGCAGCGCCGCGACGTCGAGTCCGCCCTCGTCCACGGGCACGGGGACGGTCGTATGGCCGCCGTACTCCAACTGCTGGCGCGCTCCGAGGGATCCGGGGTCCTCGACGGCGATACGGCGGATCCCGTCGCGCGTCAGCAACCGCCCGAGCAGGCTCAGTGCCTGGGCCACCCCCGCGACGACCACCACCTCGTCCGGGTCGGCGCGGATGCCGCGGTTGCGGGCCAACCAACCGACGACGGCCCCGCGGAGCGCGGGCGCACCCTGGGAGTCGCCGTAGCCGAAGTCCGCCGGGGTGAGACCTGCGAGGACCGCCCGTTCGGCACGAAGCCAGTCGGCGCGCGGGAAGGCGGCGAGGTCGGGAACGCCGGGCGAGAGGTCGATACGGCAGGGAAGGCCGCGCAGTACGTCGACGACGCCCTCGCGGTCGGCCGAGCCGAAGAGCGCGGGACCCGGCTCCGTCGCACCGCCGGGATGCCCGCGCGGCGCGGCGGGAGCCGCTACCACCACCGTGCCGCGTCGGCCGCGGCCCGCGATCTGACCGGACTCGGCGAGCCGCCGGTAGGCCTCGGTGACCACGCCCCGGGTGACCCGCAGTTCCTCGGCGAGCACACGGGTGGCGGGCAGCCGTGCGCCGACCGGCAGCCGGCCGTCGGCGATGGCCGACCGCAGCCGCTCGGCCAGCCAGTCGGTACGTCCGCCGGGCGGGGCCGCGCCGATGTCCAGCTGGAGGAAGTCCGAGCCGACGGCGGCCGCGTCCGTCGCGTGCGGGGTTTTGGACCCCTCGGGCGGGGGCTCTGTGGACCTGCCCATGGCATCCATTGTGCGGCCAGGGTGGAACGTATGGACAGACCTTCCGCTTCGTTCGCCCCGCTCGTCCCCGGCATGATCGGCATGGCGCTGGTCGGCAGCAGCGTCACCGTCTCGCACGCGCTCGTCGACGCCCCGCTGTTCACCACGCAGGCCGTCCGCTACCTGGCCGCGACCGCGATTCTTCTGCTCATCGCCCGGCTCGCCGGGGTGCGTCCGGTACGGCCACGCGGTCGGGAGTGGCTGTGGCTGGCCGGGATCGCGGTCACCGGTCTGGTGCTGTTCAACGTGGCCGTGGTCCGGGGCGTCGCGCATGCCGAGCCCGCTGTGATCGCCGTGGCGGTGGCGTGCGTACCGCTGGTGCTGGGGGTGGTGGGCCCCTTGCTGGAGCGGCGTGGGCCCAGTCGGCGGATCCTGCTGGCCGCGCCGGTGGTCATGGCGGGCGCGGTGCTGGTGCAGGGGACCGGCCGGACCGACGCCGCCGGGGTGGCCTGGGCGGCGCTGGCCCTGGGCTGTGAGGCCGCGTTCACGTTGCTCGCGGTGCCGGTGCTGCGACGGCACGGCCCCTGGGGGGTGTCCTTGCACGCGACCTGGCTGGGCGGGGTGATGCTGACCGTCATCGGGGTGACGGCGGAAGGGCCTTCTTCCGTGCGGGAGGTGTCCGTCTCCCAGTGGGCGGCCGCCGCCTACCTGGCGCTGATGGTGACGGCGGTCGCCTTCGTCCTGTGGTACTCGACCGTTCGCTCGGCCGGCGCCGGGCGCGCCGGACTGCTCACCGGCATCGCCCCGCTCGCGGCGGCCGCGGTGGGCGCCGTGTCGGGCACCGGCCTGCCGGGGCCGTGGGTGTGGCTCGGCATCGCCGTGGTGGTCGTCGGCCTGGTGGGGGGCCTGCGGCCGCGAGGTACCGGCGCCGGTTCTCGTACGGTCGCCGAGGCAGCGGTGTCCGCGGGCCCCCCGAACCATGGGGTCAGCCGAAGTCGGGAATCGGGTGGTCCGGGCTGAGCACGGCGGCGATGCGCTGGACGATCGTGTGGGCCGTGTGGCCGTCCGCGGCGTTGCGGTCCTCCGTCGTGGAGACCGCGATCGACAGGCGCTCGGACGGCAGGTACGCCATGGAGGCGGAGTAGCCGAAGAAGAGCGGGTGTTGGGCGATCCAGTCGCCCAGGACGAGCACGCCCAGGCCGAAGTGCGTCGCTTCGGTCTGCGCGATGCAGGTCCGGGCCGGGCACTTGGCCGTCTCGTGGCCGAGGCCTACCGTCCCCGGGTTCAGCAACTCCCGGTAGGAGGAGGGGGAGATCAGCTCGCCCGACCCGATCGCGGCGGCCGAGCGGGCCAGGTCGCAGATGTCGGTGGTCTGCACGGCGCCGGGTGCCGTGGTCCACGAGGGGTTCCAGAACGTGGACTCCTCGTAGGTCCCGCGGTCCGAGGTGAAGGCGTGCAGTACGGGCGTCGGGATGTCGGGCGTGAAGCTGTTGCGGGTCTCGCGCAGGCCGAGCGGGCCCATGATCTCGCGCTGGAGCAGATGGTCCAGCCTGGTGTGGGTGATCTTCTCCAGGGCGGCGCCGAGCAGGACGAAGTTGGCGTGGGAGTAGCTCCAGTTGGTCCCCGGCTCGTACCACCGCTCCTGGCGGGTGGAGATGCTCACGAGTTCCTTGGCCTTCCACTGCCGGAACGGGTTCGCGGCGACGGCCTCCTGGAAGCCCGGGTCGGGGACGTAGTCGCGCAGGCCGGTGGTGGACGCGGCGAGCATCCGGAGCGTGATCTTGTCGCCGTCCTTCAGGCCGGGCAGCCAGCGCCCGACGGGGTCGTCCAGGTCCACCTTGCCCTGGTCGACCAGCCGCAGGAGCGCGGTGCCCATGTAGCTGATGGCGATGTTGCCGTTCCGGAAGTGCATGGCGGGTTCGGCGGGAACGCCGGTCATCGACTCGCCGAGCGCGGTGGTGACGACCTCGTGGCCGTCGACGCCGACCCGCAGGATCACCGACTTCAGGTCCAACTCGGTCTTGGCCTGCTGGGCGATGCGCAGGATCTCGCGGGCCGGACCGTCGTCGGGCACGTCCGAGCCGACGCAGGGCCGACGATGGTGCTCGCCGTGGGCCGTCGCACTGCCCGCGGTGGCAGGGGTGCCCAGTGCGAGGAGGGCGAGGAGGGCGGTGAACGCGGTGGCCGCGACAAGGCGCGACCGGGCTGTCGAACGGGCTCGTCTCATGGCCGGAGTATTTGCCGGGCCCGTCCGCGCGGCGGACCGGGCGTCGCCGACTCGCACGAAGATCACCCGTCAGGCCCGATCAGGCATGCCACGCATGCCTGTTGACGGTACGTCAGGCGAGTACGTCGTCCAGCCGGTCGTCACCCGCTTGGTGGTAGCGGAAGCGGTTCCAGTCTCCGCGCCCGCCTCCGTCCACCGCCTTCACCATCGCCGCCGTCGCCGTCCACTCCTCGACCCAGCTGTCGGCGTCGAGACGGGTGCAACTACCGGGTGTGGACGGGGTCGTACACGTTCTTGGGCGTGACGATCTCGGTGATCGCCCGCGCGACCAGCGAGGACGGTTCCTGGCCCTGGTAGAGGATGTCCGTGTTCATCATCAGCACCAAGGTCGCCTTCTTCGAGGGGAGGTACACGGTCACCGTCTCGTAGCCAGGGATGGAGCCGTTGTGCCCGATCCAGCCGCCGCTGTTCATGATGCCCAGGCCGTAGCTGGTGCCCGGAATGCCCGTGGGCAGCGTCCTGAGCCGCTCCGCCTGGGTCTTCGGGCTCAGCAGGGTGCCGGTGGCGACGACCTTCGCCCAGCGCCGCAGGTCGTGCAGGTTCGAAATCATGGCGCCGGCCGCCCAGGCCCAACTGGGGTTCCAGTGGGTGGAGTCGGTGACCTCGCCGGTCAGCGTCTGGTTGGTGTAGCCCTGCGGGTGCGGGTCGGGGATCTCGCCACTGTCCGGGAAGATCGTGTGTCGCAGGTCGGCCGGACGGAGCACCCCCTGGTCGATGACTTCGGCGAGCGGACGACCGGTGACCTTCTCGATCACCAGGCCGAGAAGGATGAGGTTGCTGTTGGAGTACTGGAACTGCTTGCCCGGGGCGGAGGTGTTCTTGTGCTTGTAGCCGTAGGCGAGCAGCTCTTGGGGCGTGTACGTGCTGTTCGGGTCGCTCAGCAGGTCGTACTGGAAGTCGGAGTCGAAGGTGTAGGGGTACAGGCCGCTGCGCATCTCGGCGAGGTGACGCAGGGTGATCTTGCGACCGTTCGGCACGCCCTTGACGTACTTCGAGATCGGGTCGTCCAGTCCGACCAGGCCGTCGTCGACGAGCCTGAGCAGCGCGGTGACCGTGAAGGTCTTGGTCTCGCTGCCGATGCGCACGTACATGTCGCTGGTCATCGGCCGTCCGGTGGCGGTGTCGGCGACGCCGGTCGCGCGGACGTACCGCCCCTTGCCCGGCATCCACAGCCCGACGACCAGGCCGGGGATGCCGGTCTTGCGGCGGACGTCCTCGATGGCCTTGTCCAGCCGGGCGGTGAGATCGGGCCCCAGACCGTGCTGCGAGGGGTTGTCGTCGTACCGGTCGGCACTGGCCACGGGAACCGCGGTGGCCGGGGTGACCGCGAGGGGCGTGAGCATGGAGGCCACGAGCAGGGCCGCTGCGAACAGGCGGCGGGAGGGGGGACGGCGCACGGCGGGGGCACCTCTTCTGGTTCAGGGGGATTTGATGCAGGGGGATCCGAGGGGAATGTCACCCATCGGTTACCGGGCCGGAGCCCGGATGCAGCACCCGCTCAGGGGAGTCCACTCAATCGGAGCCGCCCAGGTCGCTGAGGCGGCCCTGCCGGACCGGGCAGTCGGCCGCACCCCGTACGGCCCCGGATGGCCGGGCCGGGACAGCGCCTCTAGCGTCGGATCATGCACTCGACGGATCCCTCGGCTCACGGTGGCGCGAACCCAGGACACGGCACGCTGAGCTCCGCCCACGGTGGCACGGACGCAGGACAGGGCGAGCCGAGTTCGGCCCACGATGACGCGACCGCCGGGCACGGCCGGTACGGCGAGGCGCTGTTCGACGCCGGGCACCCGCGCGAGGCGGAGCGGATCGACGATGCCGCGCTGGTCTACGACCCCGTCACCACCCACCGCCTGCGGGCGCTGGGCGCCGGACCGGGCCTGCGCTGCCTGGAGGTGGGAGCGGGCACGGGAACGGTTGCGCACTGGCTGCTGCGGGAGGCGGGGGTGGCGGAAGTGGTCGCCCTGGACCGCGACACCAGCGCGCTGACCGGACTCACGGAACCCGGCCTGCGGGTGGTCACGGCGGACCTCACGGACGAGACCCTGGACCTGGGCACTTTCGACGTCATCCACGCCCGGTTCGTCCTGATGCACCTGCCTGAGCGCCGTCGCCTGATCTCGCGGCTGGCGGGCCTGCTGAACCCGGGCGGCCGGATCCTGCTGGGTGACGCGGCGGAACTGCCCGACAGCCGCGACGGTTCCTCCCCCTACCGGCGCACGATGGACGCGATGTGGGAAGCGCTCCGCACGACGATCGGCACGGACATCTCCGGCGTACCGGCCTACCCCCACGCGCTGCGGGAGGAGGGCCTGACAGACGTAGCCGCGGAACTGTACTGCCCGCCCCTGATCCCCGACGGCCCACTGGCCCGCTTCTGGTCCCAGACGTGGCAACGGATGCGCCCCGCGATCGAGGAGACGGGCCGGGTGGACGCCGCGACCGTGGCGGAGGCCTTGAACTACCTGACCTCACCCGGGCTCGCGGAACTGGGTCCCGGGCTGCTGATGACGTGGGGCCGACGCCCCTGACAGCCCGCGCGGCCTGACCGAGTCGCGCAAGTGTGCTGTCGTTCGGACTTGTGGGTAGGGCGTGCGGCCGGGATCTTGACCAGTAGTCGCCCTTGGCGACCAGGGGACACATGCCGTCGGCAGACGGGGAGGGGGCAGTGGTGGTGGCACCGGCGGTCACGGTGGTCGCTGCTCGGCGCGCATCCGGCCCGTGCAGTCGTCCTGGCATTCGCGGTGGTGGTCCTGATGGGCGCGGGACTGCTGTCTCTGCCCTTGGCCGCCGAGCAGGGGTACCTCCCGGTTTCGTGACCGCGCTGTTCACGGCGACCTCAGCGGTGTGCGTGACCGGTCTCGCCGTGGTGGACACGGCAACGTTCTGGAGCGGCTTCGGTGAGGGCGTGATCCTGGCACTGATCCAGATCGGTGGCTTCGGCATCATGACCATGGCGTCCCTGCTGGCGGTGCTGATCTCGGGCCGACTGCGTCTGCGCATGCAGCTCACCGCGCAGGCCGAGACCAAGAGCCTCGGTATCGGCGACGTGCGGCGCGTCCTGCTGGGCGTCGCCGGAACCACGCTGATCGTCGAGGTGGCGGTGGGCGCAGTGCTGTCCCTGCGCTTCCGGTACGACTACGGCGAAGACATCGGCAGCGCCGTGTACCTCGGCTACTTCCACGCCGTTTCGGCGTTCAACAACGCCGGTTTCGGGCTGCACGCAGACAGCCTCACCCGCTACGCCCAGGACCCCTGGGTCACTCTGCCGATCGCCGTGGCCGTCATCCTGGGCGGAATCGGCTTCCCGGTGCTGCTGGAAGTTCTGCGCCACCGCCACCGGCGCCGTACGACGGGACGCCGCACCTGGAGCCTGCACGCCAAGCTCACCCTGATCACCACCGCCGTCTGCTCATCACCGGAACGGTGCTGACCTGCCTACTGGAGTGGACCAACCCTAGGGATTCTCCGAACTCAGCTGACGCACACGCGGTGCCGTGAGTGGTGAACGTGCGCAGCCCGACGGCGGTGCGGTGGTCATGCGGCGCGGCCCTCCGGGCGACTGTGCTGGTTCATATGGGCGCAGTTAGGCCTTTTTGCGCTGAAGTCATGTTCTGGGGTGTCTAGTGTTCACGTGGGAGTGAATCGCTACGGAGTCGGGTCGCGTGCCGACCGTCTCGGAGAACGAGGTGTCGCCGCGTGCGCGGGTTCGGATGTCAGCGGGTCCTGGGAAAGACGGTGCCTTCCGCGCGGACGCGCGGGCTGTGTGCCGTGTTGCCTTTGCTCGCGTCTGTGCTGGCAGCCTGTGGTGGCGGTGGGGCCTCCGGGCCGGTCACCGTCGACTGGTACAACTTCCCGGACGACTCGGGGGCGCTCCAGAAGGCAGCCGACAGATGCAGCAAAGCCGCCGATGGGCGTTACCGGATCGTCTACCACAAGCTGCCGCGTGCCGCCGACGGCCAGCGCCAGCAGCTCGTTCGCAGGCTGGCCGCCGAGGACAGCGCCCTCGACATCCTGGGTCTGGACGTCACCTGGGCGGCGGAGTTCGCCGAGGCCCGCTGGATCCGGGAGTGGACCGGGGCGGCGAAGCGACAGGCTCTCGAGGGCACTCTGCGCGTGCCGGTGCAGACCTCGACGTGGAAGGGCAAGCTGTACGCCGTCCCGTACAACACCAACACCCAGCTCCTCTGGTACCGCAAGGACCTGGTGCCGACTCCGCCCAAGACCTGGGCCGAGATGCTGACCATGGCCCGCGATCTCGCCCAGCAGGGCAAACCGCACTACGTGGAGATCCAGGGCGCCCAGTACGAGGGCCTGACCGTCTGGTTCAACACACTGATCAACAGCGCGGGCGGCTCCATCCTCAACAAGACCGCCACCGCGCCGTCCCTGGGCCCTCCCGCGGAGCGGGCCGCCTCCGTCATGCGCGACCTGGCGAGATCCCCGGCTGCGGACCCCTCCCTGTCCAACCAGATGGAGGACCAGAACCGCCTCGCCATGGAGTCGGGGACGGCGGCCTTCGAACTCAACTACCCGTTCGTCTATCCGTCGATGAAGGCGAACAATCCTGACCTGTTCAAGGACTTCCGCTGGGCGCCCTACCCCCGGGTCGACACGAACCGCCCGGCACGGCCCACCATCGGCGGCATCGACCTGGCCGTGAGCGCCTACTCGCGCCATCCCCAACTGGCCTTCGAGGCGGCCCTGTGCCTGCGCAACCGGGAGAACCAGCTCACCGCGGCACTCGAAGGCGGTCTGCCGCCCACCCTGCGCGCCCTCTACGACGAGCCGTCCTTCGTCAAGGAGTACCCGTTCGCCAAGGAAGTGCTGGCCGCCCTGGAGTTGGCGAGCGTCCGCCCGCTCACTCCGGCCTACCAGAACATCTCGATCGCGATCTCCCACACCCTGTCCCCGCCGTCCGGGATCAAGCCGGAGAGCTCGGTCAGGACGATCAGGGATCAGATCGACGACGCTCTGCAATCCAAGGGTGTGATCCCGTGAGCCCCTCACAGACCCAGCCGGGCGGACCGCCGCCCGAGGCGGAGCAGCAGCGGCGGACCCGGGCGTCGCTCTCGGCGGGAGCCCGCCAGGAGCGACGGCTCGGCTGGCTGCTGTGCGCGCCGGCCGTCCTCGTCATGCTCGCCGTGACCGCCTATCCCATCGGGTACGCCGTCTACCTCTCCCTCCAGCGCTACGACCTGCGCTTCCCGGCCCAGGCGAAGTTCGTGGGGCTGAGCAACTACGGGGCGGTACTGTCCTCCTCGTTCTGGTGGGACGCCTTCTGGGTGACGCTGTTCATCACCGTGGTGTCCGTCACCATCGAGCTGGTCCTCGGCATGGCCATCGCCCTGGTGATGCACCGCGCGATCTTCGGGCGAGGGACGGTGCGCACCTCGGTCCTCGTGCCGTACGGGATCGTCACCGTCGTCGCCGCCTTCTCCTGGCAGTACGCGTGGACGCCGAACCTCGGGTACCTCGCCGAGCTGCTGCCCAGCGGATCCGCTCCGCTGACCGAGCAGTGGCCCGCCCTGTGGCTGATCATCCTCGCCGAGGTGTGGAAGACCACCCCGTTCATGGCCCTGCTGCTGCTCGCCGGACTCGCGCTGGTCCCCGAGGAGACCCTCAAGGCCGCCATGGTGGACGGCGCCACCGGCTGGCAGCGCTTCATCAAGGTGATGGTGCCGCTGATGAAACCGGCGATCCTGGTGGCGCTGCTCTTCCGGACGCTGGACGCGTTCCGGATCTTCGACAACATCTACATCCTCACCGCGGGCGCCCACGACACCGGTTCGGTGTCGATCCTCGGCTACGACAACCTGTTCACCGCGCTGAACCTGGGCATCGGGTCGGCGATCTCGGTGCTCATCTTCATCTGCGTCGGGATCATCGCCTTCACGTTCGTCAAACTGTTCGGCACGGCCGCCCCTGGCGCGGAGGTGAAACGCTGATGGCCGCCGCAGGGAAGACGCACGCCGCCCGATGGACCGTCGTGAACATCGTGGTGATCCTGTACGCCCTGTTCCCGGTGGGGTGGATCGTCGCGCTGTCGTTCAAGACACCCAGCACCCTGACGGACGGCAACTACATCCCCCGGCAGTGGACCTGGGAGAACTACAAGGGCATCTTCCAGACCTCCGAGTTCACCCGGGCCCTGGTCAACTCGATCGGCATCGCCCTGATCTCCACGGCGATCGCGGTGGTGCTGGGCACGATGGCCGCCTACGCGGTGGCCAGACTCCGGTTCCCCGGCAAGCGGGTACTCATCGGGATGTCGCTGCTCATCGCGATGTTCCCGCCGATCTCCCTGGTGTCACCGCTGTTCAACATCGAGCGCGTCATCGGGATCTTCGACACCTGGATCGGGCTGATCATCCCGTACATGACCTTCTCGCTCCCCCTCGCTATCTACACCCTGTCCGCGTTCTTCCGGGAGATCCCCTGGGACCTGGAGAAGGCCGCCAAGGTCGATGGCGCCACGCCCGCGCAGGCGTTCCGGTTGGTCATCGCACCGCTGGCCGCGCCGGGCGTGTTCACCACCGCCATCCTCGTGTTCATCTTCTGCTGGAACGACTTCCTGTTCGCCATCTCGCTGACCTCCACCCCGGCCGCGCGTACGGTGCCGGCCGCCATCGCGTTCTTCACCGGGAGCTCGCAGTTCCAGCAGCCCACCGGTTCAATCGCCGCCGCGGCCGTGGTGATCACCATTCCGATCATCGTTTTCGTTCTGCTCTTCCAGCGGCGGATCGTCGCCGGGCTGACTTCCGGGGCTGTCAAGGGGTGACCCGGCGGCCGCGCGGGCGGCCCGCCCGTCCGAGACGCCGACCGCCACACCCGGACCGCCAAAGCATGAAGGCAAGGAGGCACCACCGATGGCCGAGATCATCCTTGAGGGAGTCACCAAGCGTTTTCCCGACGGAGCCCTCGCCGTGAAGGACGTGGACCTCAACATCGCCGACGGCGAGTTCGTGATCCTGGTCGGCCCGTCCGGATGCGGCAAGTCCACCACCCTGAACATGATCGCCGGACTCGAGGACATCACCGAGGGCACTCTGCGCATCGGCGACCGGGTCGTCAACGACCTCGCGCCCAAGGAGCGCGACGTGGCCATGGTGTTCCAGAGCTACGCGCTGTACCCGCACCTGAGCGTCCGGGAGAACATGGGCTTCCCGCTGCGTCTGGCCAAGGTGGACAAGGCCACCATCAACCGCAAGGTCGAGGAGGCCGCACGGGTTCTCGACCTGACCGAGCACCTGGACCGCAAGCCCGCCCTCCTCTCGGGCGGCCAGCGCCAGCGGGTGGCCATGGGTCGGGCCATCGTGCGCGACCCCAAGGCGTTCTTGATGGACGAGCCGCTGTCCAACCTGGACGCCAAACTCCGCGTACAGATGCGCACGCAGATCTCCCGGCTCCAGCGGCGCCTGGGCACCACCACCGTGTACGTGACCCACGACCAGACGGAGGCGATGACCCTCGGTGACCGCGTGGTGGTCATGAGGCAGGGAGTGGTCCAGCAGGTGGGCGCTCCGGCGCAGCTGTACGACTTCCCGCGCAACCTCTTCGTCGCGGGTTTCATCGGCTCCCCGGCCATGAACTTCCTCAACGCGACGGTGGAGGGAGGCATCCTGCATTCCGCTCTCGGGGACCTGCCTCTGGACGACCGTACGAGGCGGGCGCTGGAGCGGCACAACGCACCCCGCGAGGTCATCGTCGGCCTGCGGCCCGAGGCGTTCGAGGACGCGGCCCTGGCGGATGAGGGGCGCGGTCCGGTCGTCACCGCCACCGTGGACGTGCTGGAGTCCCTGGGGTCCGATGTGTACGTGTACTTCACCGAGGAGGGCGGGCCCGCGCAGGCCGCCGAACTCGAGGAACTCGCCACGGACTCGGGCCTTCGGGACACCGGCGCCGGGTCCCTCCAGCAGATCGTGGCACGCCTGGACGCCGCCACACGCGCTCGCGAGGGAGAACCGCTCGAACTGCGCGTCGACATGAGCAAAGCGCATGTGTTCGATCCGGCGACCGGAGTCAACCTGTCGCATCCGGAGAACGCCGGCTGACGGGACGCTCTCTCAGCCGCCCCTCCGCGAGCGGGCATGGTGGCGCGACGCATAGCCGATGCCCAAACTATGTTGCCTCACCACATGTGCGCCTGACCTGCACGTTCCTACCGTGTGCCCACGTACCCGTCCCCACCGCACACGAGGAAGTGGCGCACATGGCCTCCGCAGCAACCGCTCCCCCAACGCCCGGCAATCTCAAGCGCATTGTCGCGGCCAGCCTCATCGGCACGACGATCGAGTGGTACGACTTCTTCCTGTACGGCTCCGCCGCCGCCCTCGTCTTCAACAAGCTGTTCTTCCCGGACTCCGACCCGCTGGTCGGCACCCTGCTGTCCTTCCTGACGTACGCCGTCGGATTCGCCGCGCGCCCGCTCGGCGCCCTGGTGTTCGGGCACTACGGTGACCGGCTCGGGCGCAAGAAGCTGCTGGTGCTGAGCTTGCTGCTGATGGGCGGGGCCACCTTCGCGATCGGTCTGCTGCCCACGCACGCGACGATCGGCACGGCCGCTCCCGTGCTGCTGACCCTGCTGCGGCTGGTGCAGGGTTTCGCGCTCGGTGGCGAGTGGGGCGGCGCCGTCCTGCTGGTCTCCGAGCACGGGGACGCGCGGCGGCGCGGTTTCTGGGCGTCCTGGCCGCAGACCGGTGCTCCCGCGGGGCAACTGCTCGCGACCGGTGTGCTCTCCCTGCTCACCGCGACCCTCTCGGACAGCGCCTTCACCAGCTGGGGCTGGCGCATCCCGTTCCTGCTCTCCGGCGTCCTCGTGATCGTCGGTTTGTGGATTCGTCTGTCTGTCGATGAATCGCCCGTCTTCAAGCAGGCGCTGGCCCAGGCGGAGGCGCGCAAGTCCGACACCGCAGAGAAGCTGCCGCTCGTCTCCGTGCTGCGGCACCACTGGCGTGACGTCCTGGTCGCGATGGGCGCGCGCATGGCGGAGAACATCAGTTACTACGTCATCACCGCCTTCATCCTCGTCTACGCCACCACCGCGGCCGACGTCTCCAAGCAGACCGCGCTGAACTCCGTGCTCATCGGATCCGCGGTCCATTTCGCGGCGATCCCGCTGTGGGGCGCCCTGTCCGACCGCGTCGGACGCCGTCCCGTCTACATGGTCGGCGCGGCCGGAGTCGGCCTGTGGATGTTCCCGTTCTTCGCCCTGGTCGACACCAGCAGCTTCGGCAACCTCGTCCTCGCCGTCACCGTGGGCCTGGTCCTGCACGGGGCGATGTACGCACCCCAGGCCGCCTTCTTCTCCGAGATGTTCGCGACCCGGATGCGCTACTCCGGCGCCTCCATCGGCGCCCAGTTCGCCTCGGTGGCGGCCGGCGCCCCCGCGCCGCTCATCGCCACCGCCCTGCTCGCCGACTTCGACAGCTCCACCCCGATCGCCCTGTACGTCATCGCCGCCGTCGTACTGACCCTCATCGCGGTCGGCGTGGCCAAGGAGACCCGCCACCGGGACCTCGCCGACCTCGACTCCGCCCCCGAGGACGCCGAACCCCCCGCTGTGCACCCGGCGGACGCCCACACGCGCTGATCCCGACCCGAGCCCGGCCCCCGTGCGCCCCTGCGTACGGGGGTCAGTGCGTTGGGGAGGGGGCGGACAACCGGTGCAGTCGCAGGGCGAGTTGGATCTCCAGTGCCCGCGCCGGGCTCTGCCAGTCGTCGCCCAGGAGGCGGCCCACGCGCTCCAGGCGCTGTGCCACGGTGTTCACGTGCACGTGCAGGTCGTCCTTGGTGCGGGCGGGGCTCATGCCGCTGGCGAAGTAGGCGTCGAGGGTGCGGACCAGGTCCGTGCCGCGTCGTTCGTCGTAGGTGACGACCGGGCCGATGGTGCGGTGGACGAAGCCGGCGATGTCCCGGTCGCCCGCCAGCAGCAGGCCGACGAATCCGAAGTCCTCGGCGGCGGCGCCGTCGCCCGAGCGGCCGAGCAGCCGCAGGGCGTCCAGGCAGCGCTGACCCTCCTCGTAGGCGGCGGCGACGGTGTCGGGGTAGGTGGCGAGGTCCTCGATCGGGGCGGAGGCACCCACGGTGACCGCCTCGTGGACGGCACCGCCCAGTATCTGGGCCGTGCGGCGGGCGATCCGCGTCGCGGTGTCGCCGTGTTCCAGTGGCAGCAGCAGGACCGTACCGCCGTCGCGGGCCGCGGCCAGGCCGTGCCGGGTGGCGGCGAGATGGGAGGCCGCGGACCACAGGCGGCGGCGGGCGGCGGCCTCCTGTTCGGCGTCGGCGGACACGCCGTCCAGGCGGGCCGCGAGCACGACATGGGTGGCGTCCAGGTCGGCGTCGAGCCGGGCCGCACGCTCGCGCAGGAGGCGCGGGTCACGGTCACGCGAGTCCAGCAAGTCGTCCAACAGCTCGCCACGCACCCGCTGTTCGGCCTCGGCGGCCGAGCGCCGGGCGAGCAGCAGCAGCGAGGTGACCATGGCGGCGCGCTCCAGTGTGCGCTGGTCGACGGGGTCGAGGCCGGGGTGGCCGCGCAGCACGAGCGCGCCGAGGAGTTCGCCGCCCGCGGCGACGGCGGCGATCCAGTCGTCCCGGTGCCGCACGGCGTGGCCCTCGGCGCGGGAGGTCTCCACGGCGCCGGGCGGGGCGTGCTCGGTGAACTCGACGGTTCCGTCCAGGACTTCCGAGACCGCCGCCGCCACATCATGCACCCCGCCGCCGCGCAGCACCAGTTCGGCGAGCCGGTCGTGGACGTCGGACGCGCGCTCGATGACCCCGCTGCGATCCTGGATGATCTCGTTGGCGCGCTCGAGGTCGGCGAGGGCCGAGCGGGTCTCGGTGAGCAGGTTGGCGGTGTCGATGGCGGCCGCCGCCAGCGCCGCGAAGGAGCCGAGCAGGGCGATCTGCTCCCGCTCGAAGACCCGGGCCCTGCGGTCCGCCGCGAACAGCACGCCGATGACGTGGTGCCCGAGCATCAGCGGTACCCCGCAGATCGCCACCAGGCCCTCGTCCCGCACCCCGGAGTCGATGCTGACGGTGTGCCGGAACCGGTCGTCCTGGAAGTAGTCGTCGGTGACGTAGGGGCGGGCCGTCTGGGCGACGAGTCCGCCGAGGCCCTCCCCCATGCCCAGGCGCAGTTGCTGGAAGCGAGCCGCCACCGAGCCCTCGGTCACCCGCATGTAGGTGTCGCCGCGCTGGGGGTCGTTCAGGCTGAGGTAGGCGACATCGGTGCCGAGCAGCGAACGGGCGCGCTGCACGATCGCCTGGAGTACGGCGTCCAGGTCCCGCAGGCCGGCCAGGTCGTGGGCCGTCTCGAAGAGCGCGGACAGTTCGGCCTCGCGCCTGCGTCTGCCCTCCAGCTCGGAGCGGACGCGCAGGGCGAGCAGCTTGGCCGCTTCGATTGCGGCGATGCGCTCGGCGGGCTGTCCCTCGGCGCGGGCGCGCAGCACGGGCTGCTCGTAGGCGTCGGCCGAGGCGCCGCGGGCCAGCAGCTCGAGGAAGGGCGCCTCGGCCCCGCCGTCCGGTGAGGGACCGGCGGAGCGCTCTGCGGACTGCACGTGATCGCGGGACATGCTCACAGGATTACTCATCACACCGTCGCCCTGTCAGCCCCTGTGGACAACACGGATGTCTCAGTGCGCCGTCCAGCCGCCGTCCATGACCAGCGAGGTGCCGGTGACGAAGGACGCCTGCGGACTGCACAGATACGCCACCGCTTCGGCGACCTCGTCGGGCTCGATCAGCCGCTTCAGCGCGCTGTCCTGGAGCATGACGTCGCTCAGGACCCGTTCCTCGGGGATGCCGTGCGCCCGGGCCTGGTCGGCGACCTGCTTCTCGACGAGCGGGGTGCGCACATACGACGGGCACACACAGTTCGAGGTGACGCCATGGGGCGCGCCCTCTAGGGCCGCCGTCTTGGACAGGCCCTCCAGCCCGTGCTTGGCGGACACGTAGGCCGCCTTGTAGGCGGAGGCGCGCAGCCCGTGGACCGAGGAGACGTTGACGATACGGCCCCAGCCCTGGCCGTACATATGAGGCAGGGCACCGCGGATGAGCCGGAACGGCGCTTCCAGCATCACGGTGAGAACCGTGTGGAAGACGTCGGGCGGGAACTGCTCCAGGGGCCGCACCAGTTGCAGTCCGGCGTTGTTGACGAGGACGTCGGTGCCGGCCGCGACGAGCTCGGCGGCGTCGAGGTCGGTGAGGTCGAGGGGGTGGGGCTCGACGGTGCCCGCCAGGCCCCGGCACTGTTCGGCGAGTGCCTCCAGGCCCGCGGCGTCCCGGTCGACCGCTCTGACCTTGGCACCGGCAGCCGCGAGCCGCAACGCGCAGGCGCGGCCGATGCCGCCGGCGGCACCGGTGACGAGGGCGGTGCGACCGCCGAGGTCGAGCGAGGGGGCGGAGGGCGCCGGGAGAGCGGCGTTGGGCGGGGTCATGCCCCGACCCTAGGCAGCGCTCCCGCCGCGCCCCATGTGGTCAGAACCCATACTTCAGTCGCTGGTCGTGGGTTCGAACCATGTGGGTTCGTCCGACAGGGCCTGCTTGATCCGGAACAGCTGGTACTCACTGAGCGGGGGCAGGGCGTCCACGTCGAACCAGCCGACCTCGATCGACTCGTCGTCGTTGACCCGCGCTTCGCCACCGACGGCCCGGCAGCGTATGCAGACGTCCATGAACTGGCAGATGTCGCCGTTGTCGAAGGTGACCTCCTTGCCCGACTTCACCATGACGATCCGCTCGGGGACGCAGTGCACGCCGGTCTCCTCGTACACCTCCCGCACGGCACAGGCGGCGGGCTGCTCGCCGGGGTCCGGAATCCCGGAGATCACGGCCCACTGCTGGTTGTCGGCGCGCTGCCCGAGGAGAACTCTGCCCGCGTCGTCGAAGACGACGGCGCTGACACCGGGCATCCAGAGCAGCTGCTGCCCGGCCGCGGCCCGGATCGTACGGATGAAGTCAGGAATGGCCATGGTCACGACCCTAACGGGCCACCCCGGTCACCTGCGGCGATTCCCTCGGGAGTACGGCGGGCGTACGGTCACACGGCACCGGCGCGTCGACCGCGCACACCGGCGCCGATCGCCCAGCCGAGGCCGCCCGCCGCGACGAGGACCAGGGCGATCTCCGGGAGGATGCCGAGCCGGGTCGCGGGGGTCTCGGAGGAGCGCAGGGGCACCTCCTGCACCAGCGAGTCGGCCACGAACATGCCCGTCTTCTGGGTGATCCTCCCGTCCGGCATGATGATCGCGCTGACACCGCTGGTCACCGGGACCGTGACGGTCCGGCTGTGCTCCACGGCCCGCACGCGCGACATGGCGAGCTGCTGGTAGGTCATCTCGCTGCGGTCGAAGGTGGCGTTGTTGCTCGGCACGGAGATCATCTGCGCGCCGTCGGTGACGGTGTCGCGCACGGCCCAGTCGAAGGCGGCCTCGTAGCAGGTGGCGAGGCCGACCTTGGTGCCGTCGATGGTGAACACGCCCGGCTCATCACCCCGGCTGAAGTCCTGGCGGACCATCGAGGTCCACTCGGAGTTGATCGCGCCGATCATCGACCGCAGCGGCAGGTACTCGCCGAACGGCTGGATCTGCCGCTTGTCGTAGGTCTGCAGCGGGCCCTGGACCGGGTCCCACAGGATCTGCTCGTTGAGCAGCTTGCCGTCGCGCTTCACGACCCCGCCGACGGAGATCGGCGCACCGATCGCCTTGGCCGCCCGGTCGATGACCGTGCGGGCGTCGGCGTTGGCGAAGGGGTCGATGTCGGAGGAGTTCTCCGGCCACAGCACGAAGTCGGGCTGGGCGACCTTGCCCGCCTTGATCTCGGCGGCCAGCCGCTCGGTCTCCCGCGCGTGGTAGTCGAGCACGGCCCGGCGCTGGGAGTTGAAGTCGAGCCCCGCGCGCGGGACGTTGCCCTGGATGACCGCCACGGTCGCCGTGCCGTTCTCGGCCTGGTCGCTGACCAGGGAGTGGGCGGCGAGCGCGCCAGCGAAGGGGACGGCGACGCTGAGCAGGGCCACGGCGGCGGCGGACCGCTGGACGGCCCGGGTCCGCCGCAGGTCGACGGCGAGCCGGACGACCTCGTACAGACCGAAGCCGCACAGGACGACCGCGAAGCCGAGCACCGGGGTACCGCCGACGGCGGCGAGCGGCAGGAACACCCCGTCGGCCTGACCGAAGGCGATCTTGCCCCAGGGGAAGCCGCTAAACGGCGCACGCGCGCGTGCCGCCTCTCCGGCGATCCACAGGGCCGCGGCCCACACCGGCCAGCCGGGCACCTTGGACACCGCGGCGACGCCCGCGCCGACCAGCGCGACGAAGACCGCCTCGATGACGACGAGCGCGATCCAGGGGCCGGGGCCCACCTCCACGCCGGTCCACACCAGCAGCGGCAGCAGGAAGCCCAGGCCGAAGAGGTAACCGAGACCGAGTCCCGCCTTCCAGCTCCGCCCGCGCAGTACCCAGCCGAACACGGCGAAGGCGGGCAGGGCCAGCCACCACAGGGTGCGCGGCGGGAAGCTGACGTAGAGCAGCACTCCGGAGAGCGCCGCGGCGAGAGCGGGCCACAGGCGTGCGGGCCACACCCGGCGTCGGGCGGGCGCGAGCGGCTTCACCTGGTCCGACTCGTCCACGGAAGTTGCGGTGACGGTCACTCCGGGAGTGTACGGCGGTCGGCCTTCACCCCGACAGCGCGGTCCCGGGGCAGCGGCGGCACGGTGTGCCGTATCGCTCCTGCCCAAGACGTCCACAAATCGTCCATCAGCCGTTACGGTGTGCCGGAGCAAGTGTCGTACGAGCCGGTCAGGCCGGTGTCGAAGGGGTTCGGCGCGGTCGGGGGGCGACCGGGTTGCGGGGGTCGGGGTGGGTGCCACAGGGATGACGTCTGCGGCCGGTTCTGAGGGCGCCAGAGACCTCAGCGAAAGACGAAACGTTTCTGACGCGGCGGGCGTCGTGGTGCTCGGCGCCTGCGCCACCTGGTCCCTGGTCACCGCCACCCTGCAGGACGGCCGGCCCGAGGGCGTCCTGCTGGCGATCCTGGCGGTCGCCGCCGGCTACGCGGCCGGTCACCGCCTGGGCCTGATTGTGTATCGGGCCGATCTTGGCGAGGCCCGCGACCTCGTCGTTGACGTTCAGG
>NZ_JBSFOK010000048.1:0-63887 GCF_053587635.1 Streptomyces sp. NPDC003635
GGCGTGTCAGGGACGCCGCCGCCCCGACGGGCGGCCGGTCAGCGCACCCGGCCGTACCAGACGCTCTTGGTCCAGATCTTCTGCAGCCTCACCACGTCCCCGGTCTTCGGGGAGTGCCAGATCTTCCCCTTCCCGGCATAGATGCCGACGTGGTAGACGTTCGACCCCGAGTGGAAGAACACGAGGTCGCCGGCCTTGCGGCTCTTGGCGGAGATGTGGCGCGTCTTGTTGTACTGCTGGGCCGCCGTACGAGGCAGCTTCTTGCCCGCCTTCTTGTACGAGTAGAGCGTGAGACCGGAGCAGTCGAAGCGGTGCGGGCCGACGGCACCCCACTTGTACGGGGAGCCCTGCTTGGAGGCCGCGACCTGGAGTGCCTTCGACGCCGGCGTGGCCGCCTCCGCTTCCGCGGAGAGGCCGGGAGCCACGATCGAACCGCCCACGGCGGCGATCGTGAGGGCAGAGGCCGTTCCGGCCCGGGCCATCAGCGACGGGACACGATTGAGCGCAGTCATGCGCAACCCTTCGTCAGCCGCCTGTGAAGGATGACCTGTCGGATTCGGGCTGGCGAAGTTGCCCGGCCGCTGCTGCGGCTTCACCCCAAGGGCTGCTCGGCACGAGGTTCCGTGCCGGCGACCCGTCTTGCCTGGGTCCTCCACTCCTGCCGATCCACTCCTGTCGACCGGTCATCCGGGCGGCGGCAGGACTCGGCGTCCGCCCGGATCGCCTCGCCGCTGTGGCGGGGGCTTGTCGTCAGACAGGGATCTTGGCTCACGGATGTCCGAAAATCCCAACGGAACCGAGGATTTGTGGTGTTAGTCACCACTCACCCGTTCGGGTGGACACTGCTCCGTTCGAACTAGCGTCGAGGCAACGGGGGATGCCCGGACCAGCGACGAAACGTCAGATTCGGTGTTCGGGCTACGCGCGTTGCGCAACCTCGAAGGGCCCGAAAAAGGAGACGCGACTACGCCAAGAGGGGGTACCTCCTTTGGTCCGTTTCAACTCCCGCCCGGACGCCGCGAGGTCGGGGCCGGGTGTCCGGACCGCGCCGGCCTGCGTCAACTGTCCGAGCGCGGAGGCACCGTGACCCGAGCCGTGCGGCGCTCGCCGTCCAGCACACGCAGCGCACGCGCCAGGGTGGGGGCGTGCACCTCGGTCTCGCCCCGCGCGTGCATGAGCGCCAGCGCGTCCCGCAGTTCGGCCGCCCTGGCCACCAACGCCTGGGCGGCGCGCAGCCCACGGTAGGTGTCCCCGTGGTGGGCGGGGTTGATCCGCCCGAGCAGATCGACGACATCCAGGTAACGGTCGATCAGCTCGCCCTCGGCACGTGTCAGGGCGGGCAGCGGCGGCAGTTCCGGTGGCAGCATCCGCGGCTCACCTCGCGCCGGGTGCGGTGCGCGAGACCGCGCGGCTCGGGACGATCCGGTCCACCAGGCCGTACTCCAGCGCCCCCTGCGCGTCGAGCGCCTTCTCGCGCTCGATGTCCCGGCTCACCCGCGCCACGTCGCGCCCGGTGTGCCGGGCCAGCATCTCCTCCAGCAGCGTCCGAACACGCGTCAGTTCCTCCGCCCGGACGGCCAGATCACTCGCCCGACCCTCCAGCGGCTCGGGCGGCGCGGGCTGACGGAGCACCACGTGCCCGCCGGGAAGGGCGTACCGCTTGCCCGGAGTGCCCGCCGCGAGCAGGACCGCGGCGGTGGGGCCGGCCTGGCCCAGCAGGACCGTCTCCACGTCGCAGGAGACGTGCCGCATGGTGTCGTAGACCGCGGACATGGCGCTGAACGGGCCGCCGGGGGAGTTGACGTACAGCGAGATGTCCCGGTCGGGGGACTGGCGCTCCAGGTACACGAACTGCGCCACCACGTCGTTGGCCGTGGTGTCGTCCACCCGCGTCCCGAGCATGACGATCCGGTCCTCCAGCAGCTTGGCGACCGGATCCGTCGTCCTGATCCCGGAGCTGGTGCGTTCGGTGAACTCGGGCATGGGGAACCCTCCTCGCGGCAGCGCAGCGTCTGTAAAAAATGTACAGGACGTACGTGCCGTTAAGATGGGTCCATGGCCTACGAGATTCCGGTGACGCAAGCGAGGGCTGAGCTCGCCGACCTGATCAACCGGGTGGTGTACGGCGGTGAGCGGGTCGTGGTGACCCGGCACGGCAAGCCCATCGTGGCCTTGGTGTCCGCCGCCGATCTCGAACGTCTCGAACAGCTCCCGGAGTCCGTGGATCCAGCCGAGGGCCAGGTGGTCAGCGCGGTCTCCGGCGTCCGCGAAGTCACGACGGCCCCCCATGAGCGGCAGCGTTTCGGCATCGCCGCCGAGCACAGGGGGCCGGGCGCCTCCTAGGGCGCCTAGGACGCCGGGGCGAGTCCCCGCTCGGGCGCCGGCTTGGCCTCCGCCCGCTGCTTCAGCAGGGCGCCGAGCACCACCGCGCCGAGCCCCACGGCCGCCCACCAGGTCAGGGTGAGGGCGGGGCCGGTCACCGCCGCGCCGTCGAAGTAGGCCGTCGAGCGCAGGGCGCTGACTCCCGCGCCCGGCGGCAGCCACTGCCCGATCGCGCCGACCGGCTCGGGGAGCATCTGAGGTGCCGAGGCGGCCCCCGAGAACGGGTTGCCGAACAGCATCACCACCCCCGCCGCGACGCCGATCCCCGCGGACCCGATCAGCGCGGCCGTCCCGGCGACGGCGCCGCTCACCGCCAGCGTGGCCAGGGCGAACACCCCGGCCTCCGCCCACCAGTCGCCCTCAAGGACCGCCAGCCAGCTGTGCGCCACCGCCGTCGTGGCGAGGCCCACCAGCGCGGCGGAGCCGAGCAGGGCGGCCACCGCCCGCCCGCCGCGCAGCCCGAGCAGCGTCACGATCGCGCCCGCGGCGATGCCGGCCAGCGCGAGCGGCAGCACGCTCGCGGTCAGGGTCGCGCCCCGCGGGTCGTTCTCGGGGGCGGGCACCACGTCGACGGTCGTGAGCCGGGCGCCCTCGGCGGCGGCCTGCCGGCCCACCTGTTCCTGGAGCAACTGCGCCACCAGGGGACTGGCTGCCGAGGCGGTGAGCAGCTCGGTGGCCTTCGGGGTGACAACGATCGCGCCGTATACGGACCGGTCCTCGACGGCGTCCCGGGCGTCGGCCTCGTCGGCGTACCGGTGGATCTCGAACGCCCCCTCGTGCTCATTCAGCTGCCGCTCCAGCGGGGCGGTGGCAGCGGCGGGGCCGGCGACCCCGAGCGGCAGGTCATGGGGCGCGGTGCGGGCGGAGGGCCAGGCGAAGGCCCACAGGGCGAGGGCCGCGAGGAGCGGTACGAGGACGACGACCGCGATCAGTGGGCGGCGCGTGGACATGGTTTCCCCTTGTGGTGCGGGTGCGAGGTGGTGCGTGGAACTTAAAAAGAAGGATCGTTCGTTTTAGGCCAGAGCCACCGTGCTCCCGAAGTGCTCCCTTGTCAAGAAGGAATGTTCGTTTTACATTCGGTGGCATGGCCCGCGTATCCCAGGAGCACCTCGACGCACGCCGCCGTCAGATCCTCGAAGGCGCCGCCCGCTGCTTCGCCCGCAACGGCTTTCACGCCACCTCCATGCAGGACGTGCTGAAGGAGGTCGACCTCTCGGCCGGCGCGGTGTACCGCTACTTCAGCAGCAAGGACGAGCTGATCGCCGCGATCGTCAAGGGCGTCCTCGCGGAGGTGCGCGCCGCGTTCGAGGAGGTCACCCGGCAGACCCCGCCCCCGCCCCCGGACGAGCTGGTCGGCGAGGTGCTCGGCCGCGCCCTCGGCATCTGGGACACCCTGCTCGTCGACGGGAAGGCCGCCTTCCCCCCGCTGATCATGCAGGTCTGGGCGGAGACCGTGCGCGACCGCGAACTGGCGGCCGTCATGGACGAGGTCCACGAGGTGGTCACCGGGGCCTGGGGCCGGGTGGTGGAGGCCTATCAGGACGCCGGGCTGATGCGCACCGACGTTCCCGCCGAACATGTCGCCCGCACCATGGTCGCCCTCGTCCAGGGCTTCATCGCGCAGCAGTCCCTGCACGGGCCGATCCCGATCGAGGTCCTCCAGGACGGTCTGCGCGCCCTGATGAGCCTGCCGGGGCGGCCGCCGGGCGCCTGACCGGATCACGGCTCGGTTAACTTCCTTGAAACTCGGTCCAACTAGCCTCCCTCCACGCCACCAGGGACTTTGCCGGTGGTCGCGGCAATCCGGGCCCCGCACGGTCCGGGCGAGGACTGTGAGGTGGGACGTGCAACTGACCCCGCACGAGCAAGAGCGGCTGCTGATCCACGTGGCGGCCGACGTGGCCGAGAAGCGCCGGGCCCGTGGGCTGAGACTCAACCACCCCGAGGCGATCGCCCTCCTCACCTCGCACATCCTCGAAGGCGCGCGCGACGGCCGTACGGTCGCCGAGTTGATGGCCTCCGGGCGCAAGCTGCTCACCCGGGACGATGTGATGGAGGGCGTCCCGGAGATGATCCACGACGTCCAGGTCGAGGCGACCTTCCCCGACGGCACCAAGCTCGTCACCGTCCACGAGCCGATCGTCTGAGGGGGAGCGCTTCCATGATTCCCGGAGAGGTTCTCTTCGCGGACGGGCCCGTCGTCTACAACGCGGGCCGCGAGGTCACGTCGCTGACCGTCCTCAACGCCGCCGACCGGCCCGTCCAGGTCGGCTCCCACTACCACTTCGCCGAGGCCAACCCCGGCCTGGACTTCGACCGCGCCGCGGCCCGGGGCAAGCGACTCAACATCGCCGCCGGCACCGCCGTACGTTTCGAGCCCGGCATTCCCGTCGACGTCGAACTCGTCCCGCTCGCCGGCGCCCGGATCGTGCCCGGTCTGCGCGGGGAGACCGGAGGTGGCCTCGATGCCTGAGATCTCGCGCGCCGCCTACGCCGACCTGTTCGGACCGACGACCGGCGACCGGATCCGGCTCGCCGACACCGATCTGCTGGTCGAGATCGAGGAGGACCGCTCCGGCGGTCCCGGACTCGCCGGTGACGAGGCGGTGTTCGGCGGCGGCAAGGTCATCCGCGAGTCCATGGGCCAGTCCCGCGCCACCCGCGCGGAGGGCACCCCGGACACCGTCATCACGGGCGCGGTCGTCATCGACCACTGGGGTGTCGTCAAGGCCGATATCGGCATCCGGGACGGCCGCATCACCGGCATCGGCAAGGCCGGCAACCCCGACACCATGGACGGGGTGCACCCCGACCTCGTGATCGGTCCCGAGACCGAGGTCATCGCGGGCAACGGGCGGATCCTCACCGCCGGCGCCATCGACGCCCATGTCCACTTCATCTGCCCGCAGATCGCCGACGAGGCGCTGTCCGCCGGGATCACGACCCTCGTCGGGGGCGGCACCGGTCCGGCCGAGGGTTCCAAGGCGACCACCGTGACGCCGGGGCCGTGGCATCTGGCAAGGATGCTGGAGGCGATGGAGCAGTACCCGCTCAACATCGGCTTCCTCGGCAAGGGCAACACCGTCTCGCACGAAGCGATGCTGTCGCAGATCCGCGGCGGCGCGATGGGCCTGAAGCTGCACGAGGACTGGGGTTCCACCCCGGCCGTCATCGACGCCTCGCTGACGGTCGCCGACCGCACCGGCATCCAGGTCGCCATCCACACGGACACGCTGAACGAGGCCGGGTTCGTCGGGGACACGCTCGCCGCCATCGGTGGCCGGGGCATCCACGCGTACCACACCGAGGGCGCGGGCGGCGGGCACGCGCCGGACATCATGACCGTGGTCTCGGAGTCCCACGTGCTGCCGAGCTCCACCAACCCGACGCGGCCGTTCACCGTGAACACCGCCGAGGAACACCTCGACATGCTGATGGTCTGCCATCACCTCAACCCGGCGGTGCCGGAGGACCTGGCGTTCGCGGAGTCCCGGATCCGGCCCTCGACGATCGGCGCCGAGGACATACTGCACGACCTCGGCGCGATCTCGATCATCTCCTCCGACTCCCAGGCCATGGGGCGCGTGGGCGAGGTCGTGCTGCGGACGTGGCAGACCGCGCACGTCATGAAGCGGCGGCGCGGGGCGCTGCCGGGAGACGGCCGCGCGGACAACCACCGGGTGCGGCGGTACGTCGCCAAGTACACGATCAACCCGGCGCTCGCCCAGGGCATCGCGGGGCAGGTCGGGTCCGTGGAGAGCGGGAAGCTCGCCGACCTGGTGCTGTGGGAGCCCGCGTTCTTCGGCGTCAAGCCGCAACTCGTCCTCAAGGGCGGCCAGATCGCGTACGCGCAGATGGGCGACGCCAACGCCTCGATCCCCACACCGCAGCCGGTCCTTCCCCGGCCGATGTTCGGCGCGATCGGACGGGCGCCCGCCACGAACTCCGTGAACTTCGTCGCTCCCCTGGCGATCGAGGACGGGCTGCCGGAGCGGCTCCAGCTGGGGAAGCGGTTCGTGGGGATCGAGTCGACGCGCGGGGTCACCAAGGCCGACATGCGGGAGAACGACGCCAGGCCCGACGTCCGGATCGACCCCGACAGCTTCGCCGTGCACATCGACGGGGAGCTGGTCGAGGCCGCTCCGGCCGGGGAACTGCCCATGGCCCAGCGTTACTTCCTCTTCTGATGACCAGGGCGGCACTTCTCGTCCTGGCCGACGGCCGCTTTCCCGCCGGGGGGCACGCGCACTCCGGCGGGGCGGAGGCGGCCGTCAAGGCGGGCCGGGTGACCGGGGCGGCGAGTCTGCAGGAGTTCTGCCGTGGGCGGCTGCACACGGCGGGACGGGTGGCCGCGGCGGCCGCCGCGGCGGCCGTACTCGGGGCCGATCCCGTCGCGCTGGACTCGGCCCTGGACGCCCGGACGCCCTCGCCCGCCCTGCGCGCCACCGCGCGGAAGCTGGGCAGGCAGTTGTCGCGGGCGGCACGGGCGACCTGGCCTTCGCCCGAACTCGACGCCCTGGCAAGGGAGTTCCCCAAGGGGGCACACCAGCCGGTGGTGTTGGGGCTCGCGGCACGGGCCGCCGGACTCGGTCCCCTGGACGCGGCACACTGCGCGGTGTACGAGAGCGTCAGCGGGCCCGCGTCCGCGACCGTACGCCTGCTCAGCCTCGACCCCTTCGACGCCACCGCCGTACTGGCCCGGCTGACCCCCGAGCTGGACCTCGTCGCGGACCAGGCCGTGGAGGCGGCCCGAGCGGTCGTCGCCGAGGGGGTCGACGCGCTGCCCGCCGCGAGCTCACCCTTGCTGGAGATCGGGGCGGAGACGCATGCCGCCTGGGCCGTAAGGCTGTTCGCGTCCTGATCCGAGAGAACCCCTGGAGCCGTTGTGCATCTTGACCACTCCCACTCCGCCACCCCCGCCGTCAGCGCCGACGCCCGGCGCCCCGACGGCTCGCGCCGTGCTCTGCGGATCGGGCTCGGCGGGCCCGTCGGGTCCGGGAAGACCGCGACCGTGGCCGCCCTCTGCCGCGCCCTGCGCGACGAGCTGTCGCTCGCCGTCGTCACCAACGACATCTACACGCGCGAGGACGCCGAGTTCCTGCTGCGCGAGGCCGTCCTGCCACCCGAGCGGATCACCGCCGTCGAGACGGGCGCCTGCCCGCACACCGCGATCCGGGACGACATCTCCGCCAATCTCGAGGCCGTCGAGGACCTGGAGGACGAGGTCGGACCGTTGCGGCTGATCCTGGTGGAGTCGGGCGGGGACAACCTCACCGCCACCTTCTCCAAGGGGCTCGTGGACGCGCAGATCTTCGTGATCGACGTCGCCGGAGGGGACGACATCCCGCGCAAGGGCGGGCCCGGTGTCACCACCGCCGACCTGTTGGTGATCAACAAGACCGACCTCGCCCCGTACGTCGGCTCCGACCTCGCCCGGATGGCCGCCGACGCGAAGGCCCAGCGCGCCGAACTGCCCGTCGTCTTCCAGTCGTTGCGCGGCGAGGACGGAGTCCGCGACGTCGCCGACTGGGTGCGCGCGCAGCTCGCCGCGTGGTCGGCGTGATCGCGAGCGGCGTCGCGGCCACCGCCCGGATCGGCGCGCGGGCGGACGGCCGAGGCGGTACGGCGCTGCCCGTGCTGGAGAGCGACGGGCCGCTCGCGCTGCGACGCACCCGCGCCACCGGATCCGAGGCCCGGGTGATGCTCGTCGGCGCGATGAGCGGGCCCCTCGGCGGTGACCGGTTCGCCGTCGAGGCCGACGTGGCGGACGGCGCCCGGCTGTACGTCGGATCCGCCGCCGCGACCATCGCACTGCCGGGCCAGGCCAAGGGCGAGGCCCGCTACGACGTACGGCTCACCGTCGCCGACGGCGGCGAACTGCACTGGCTGCCCGAGCAGTTGATCTCCGCCGGTGGCAGCGACCTGCACGTCACCACGCACGTCGACCTCGGCGCCGCGGCCCGGCTCGTGCTGCGCGAGGAGCAGGTGCTCGGCCGGGTGGGGGAGGAGCCGGGAAGGCTCACCAGCCGGCTCACCCTGCGTGTCGCCGGGCGGGTCGTGCTGGATCAGGAGCTGTCCTGCGGGCCCGGGGCGCCGGGTGGCTGGGACGGACCGGCGGGACTCGCGGGGCATCGTGCGATTGGCCAACTCGTCGTCGCACGGCCAGAGTTCGGGAAGGAACCGGTCACCGCCCGCTGTCTCACCGAGACCGCCGCCCTCGTCCCGCTCGCCGGGCCCGCCGCGCTCGTCACCGCCGTCGCGCCGGACGCGCGCCTGCTGCGCAGGCAGTTGGACGAAGCGCTGCGGACCCTGTGAAGCCGAGGAGTCAGCCCAGCGGCAGCCTCGGGAACCTGCGCTCCCTGTGCTCGCCCGCCGCGGCCTGCTGCGCCTTGACGACGGCCGCGTACTCGTCGACGTACTCCTGCTCGGAGAGGGACAGGATGGCGTACATGATCTCGTCGGTGATCGCGCGCAGGACCGCCTTCTCGTTCTCCATGCCCGCGTAGCGGGAGAAGTCGAGGGGCTTGCCGAAACGGATCACCACCGGGTGGATGTTGGGGATGACCTTGCCGGGCGGCTGCGCCTCGAAGGTGCCGATCATCGCGCAGGGGATCACCGGCACCCCGGCCTTGAGCGCCATCACCGCGACCCCGACCTTGCCCTTGTACAGACGGCCGTCGTGGGAGCGGGTGCCCTCGGGGTAGATGCCCAGCAACTCGTCCTTGCTCAGCACCCCGAGGCCCTCGCGGATCGCGGCCTGGCCCGCCTCCTTGCCGGAGCGGTCGACCGGGATCTGGCCCGCGCTGCGGAAGAAGAACGCGGTCAGGCGGCCCTTGAGGCCGGGGCCCGTGAAGTACTCGGCCTTGGCGAGGAAGGTGATACGCCGCTTGAGGATCGCGGGCATCAGGAAGTGGTCGGAGAAGGAGAGGTGGTTGCCCGCGACGATGGCCGCTCCGGAGGACGGGACATGTTCGAGTCCCTCGGTGCGGGGGCGGAAGACCAGTCTCAGCAGGGGTCCCAGCAACACGTACTTGAGCAGGTAGTAGAACAAGGAGTAGCTCCTCTACTTGCAGGTCAACAGGCGTGTTGTGGGGGTGCCAGTGTAGGCGTGGGCGCGGCCGGAGGTAATAGGGCGTCAGAGCCGCACGACGACCAGGGCCGTGTCGTCGGTGGCGCCGCCGGGCGGCAGCAGGTCGAGGAGGACGGCGTCCGCGAGGTGCTCCGCGTCCTCGTGGCAGTGCTGGACGAGGGAGTCGGCGAGCCGGGCGAGGCCGGCGTAGATGTCCTCGCGTCTGCGTTCGACCAGCCCGTCGGTGTACAGCACGAGCGTGGCGCCCTCGGTGAACGTGGTCTCCGCCTGCGGTCGCGGAATCGGGTCGGGGCGGGCGTCGAGCGGGGGGTCGGTGGCCTGGTCGAGGAACTCCACGCGGCCGCTGGGATGCAGTAGCGCGGGCGGGGGATGCCCGGCGCTGCTGTAGGCGATGGTCCGGCGCTCGAAGTCGACGAACGTGACGACCGCGGTGGCCGATTCCGCGCCGGCGACGACATGCGCGTACCTGCCCAGCACGTCGAGCGCCTGGGCGGGCCCGGTCGCGACGCGTGACGCGGCGGTGAGCGCGCTGCGCAGCTGGCCCATGGCGCAGGCGGCGGCGAGTCCGTGCCCGACCACGTCCCCGACGGACACGCCGAGGCGGTTGCCGCCCACCAGGTCGACCATGTCGTACCAGTCCCCGCACACGTTCAGCGCGCCGACGGCGGGCCGGTAGCGCACGGCGGCGGCCTGGTGGCGGACTTGGCGGCGGGCGGGGAGCATCGCCTCCTGGAGGGCCAGTGCGACCTCGCGCTCGCGGGCGTGGGCCTGGCGCAGCCGGTCGTTGAGCTCCTGGAGCTCGCGGGCCCGGGTGTACAGCTCCGCCTCCAGGACCCGGGCCGAGCTGCCGGTGGGGCCACCGCGGGCCTTGATCAGCTCGGTCACCTCCTCGACCCGGTGCACCAGCAGCACGACCCGGCCGTCGGGTCCCAGAATCGGCGAGTTGACCGGGCTCCAGTAGCGCTCTTCCCAATGCCCCGGTCGTTCCGCCGACTCCACGTCGTAGCGCTGGAGGGCCATCGCGTCGCGCTCGCCGGTGGCCACCACCCGCGCGAGCGAGGCGGCCAGATTGCGCATGCCGGTCGCGGCGGGGTTGTTGGGGTTGTCGGGGAAGACGTCGAAGAGGTAGTGCCCGACCACGTGCTCGCGCCGGCGGCCGGCCTGGGCGAGGAAGTCCTCGTTGACGTCCACGAAGACCAGGTCGGGCGTGAGCAGGGCCACCATGCCCGGCAGGCCCTGGAAGACCGCCGCGTAGTCGATCGCCGTCTCGTTCATGACTCCCGCCTCACCACCGGGATCACCCCAGTTTCGCACGTGGTACGGCATATGCGCCGGAGTAGTGGATCACTCCCTCGGCTCCGTGAGTGACTGCTCGGCCCAGATGATCTTTCCCTCGGCGGCGAAGCGGGTGCCCCAGCGCTGGGTGAACTGGGAGACCAGCAGCAGCCCGCGGCCGCCCTCGTCGGTGGCGCGGGGATGGCGCAGATGCGGGGCGGAGGCGCCGCCGTCCATGACCTCGCAGATCAGCGTCCGCTCTTTGATCAGCCGCAGCCGGATGGGCCCGGCGGCGTGCCGGATGGCGTTGGTGACCAGTTCGCTGACGACCAGTTCGGTGGTGAAGGCCAGTGGCTCCAGACCCCATTCGGTCAGCTGACGGGTGGCGCTCTTGCGGGCGTCGGCCACGACGGCGGGGTCGCTCGGCAGTTCCCAGTCCGCCACCTGGTCGGCGCCGAGGCGCCGGGTGCGGGCCATCAGCAGGACCACGTCGTCCTGCGGCCGGACCGGGACCAGCGCGTCGACCACGGCCCGGGAATGCAGGGCCAGCGAGGAGGCGGGCCGCTCCAGGGCAAGCCGCAGCCGGCCGCGGTCCGCCTCGGTCGCCCGGGCGTCCCCGCGGGCCAGCAGACCGTCGGTGTACAGGGCGAGGACGCTGTCCTCGGCCAGTCGCAGCTCGACCGCCTCGAAGGGCGGACCGCCCACACCGAGGGGCGGCCCCTGCGGCAGGTCGACGAAGCCGACCGCGCCGTCGGGCCCCACCACGGCGGGGGAGGGATGGCCCGCGGCGGCCATCGTGCAACCGCCGTCGACCGGGTCGTACACCGCGTAGACGCAGCCCGACCCCGTCGTCCGCACGGTGTCGGAACCCTCCGTGCCCGGCGCCGCGTCCTCTTCCCGGGGCGACCGCCCGACGAGGTCGTCGAGGTGCGCCAGCACCTCCTCGGGCCGCAGATCCAGCGCCGCGAGCGTCCGTACGGCCGTACGCAGCCGCCCCATCTCCGCCGCGGCGCCGATGCCGTGCCCCGGTACCTCGCCCACGACCAGCGCCACCCGCGCCCCGGACAGCGGCACCACGTCGTACCAGTCGCCGCCGAGGCCGGTCAGCTCGTCGGCGGGCCGGTAGCAGGCGGCGACCTCCACGGCGTCCCGGTCGCTCAGCCGGTGCGGGAGGAGACTGCGCTGCAGGACCAGGGCGGCGTCGCGCTCGCGGGTGTAGCGGCGGGCGTTGTCCACACAGACCGCGGCCCGCGAGACCAGGTCCTCCGCGAGCCGCAGGTCGTCCTCGTCGAACGGTTCCTTGCGGCTTCTGCGGACGAACGTGGTGATGCCCAGGGTGACGCCCCGGGCGCGCACCGGCACGATCATCACGCTGTGCAGCCCGAGATCCCTGAGCGTGGCCTCTCGGCCGAGCACCTCCGTCGCCCAGTCCCGGGCGAGCGGATCGCGTTGCTCGGCGCGCCAGGAGCGCCCGCCGGCCAGGCACTGGACCGGCGGCGACCCGGCGCGGTAGGTGACCGTGGCGCCGATGCCGACGGCCTGGTCCTCGTGCTCGGAGCGGTGCCCGGTCCGGCGCAGCGGCACCGGCTCGGTGTCGCTGAGCGGGCCGGGCGCGGGTTCCCCGCCGCGCAGCACCGAGTCCAGCAGGTCCACCCAGACCAGGTCGGCGAAGCTCGGCACGGCGACGTCCGCCAGCTCCTGGGCGGTGTGCACCACGTCCAGGGTGCGCCCGATGTGCCGGCCGGCCCGGTCCAGCAGGGCGAGCCGCTGCCGGGCGCGATGCCGCTCGCTGACGTCGACGACCGTGTAGTAGACGCCCATCGCCGCGCCCTGCTCGTCGTCGAGCCGGGTGAACGACATCATGTGCGCCGTCTCCCGGTGCGGCTCGGCGCGCACATGACCCAGATGCTCGTAGCCGACGACCGGCTCGCCGGTCTCCAGCACGCGCCGCATCTGCGTCTCCACGCCTGCCGCGTCGAGGCCGGGCTGTATGTCCGCGAGTCGCCGCCCCAGCCGCTGGTACGGCGGTCCGCCGCCGAACTGCTCCAGCGCGGCGTTGGACCACACGAACCTGAGATCGGTGTCCACGATCGCTATGCCGACGGGGGAGCGGGCCACCATCTGCTCCAGCACCGGCCGGCTCATGTCCCAGCCCGGCGCCTGCTCCATCGCCGACAACAGCGCGAGCCAGCGCGACGGACCGCCCGGTTCCGGCACCGAGACGACCCGCACCATGATCCGCACCGGACGGCCGTCCGCGTCTCGTGCGGTCAGCAGTCCCGCCCATCCGCCGTCCCGGCGACAGCGTTCGGCCAGTTCGGGGACGCGGGCGGCGTCCTCGTCCGACAGCAGTGCGGCCACGGGCCGGCCGATCACGTGCGCCGCCGGGTGGGCCAGCAGCCGCTGGGCGGGGCCGGGCCAGCAGGTCACCTCGCCCCGGGCGTCAAGCAGCACGGGAGCGGCATCGGCCACGTCGAACCGATGCCGCTCGGTGGTGTGCTCCTCGTCTCTGCCCACGGCCGACCTCTCCGTCGCTGGGAGTCGCTGAGAGTGGTCTACGTCAGTGGTCTACCACCTCTGACCCCAGTGTTCACCCTGGCAGCGGAGAGACGGGACGGCCACCGGGCCGTCGGCGTGTCCTTCTTACGGTCCGCTGACCGCCGGCCTCTCAGGCGAGCACTTTCTCCAGCGAGGCGAGCGCCCCGGCCAGCTCCTCCGCGGTGATCGTCAGCGGCGGGGCGAGCCGGATCGTGGAGCCGTGGGTGTCCTTGACCAGCACGCCCTCCCGCATCAGCCGCTCACCGATCTCGCGTCCGGTGCCGACCGCCGGGTCGATGTCCACGCCCGCCCACAGGCCGCGCGCGCGGAAGCCGACGACGCCCTTGCCGACCAGCTCGGTCAGCCCGTCCCGCAGGCCCACTCCCAGCTCGGTCGCGCGGCGCTGGAACTCGCCCGTCTCCAGCAGCTCCACCACCGCCGTGCCGACCGCCGCGGCCAGCGGATTGCCGCCGAAGGTCGAGCCGTGCTCCCCAGGCCCGAGGACCCCGAGCACGTCGCGCCGGGCCACCACCGCGGAGACCGGGACGATGCCGCCGCCCAGCGCCTTGCCGAGCAGCAGCATGTCGGGGACGACCGACTCGTGTTCGACGGCGAGGGTACGGCCGGTGCGGCCGAGGCCCGACTGGATCTCGTCCGCGATGAACAGGCAGCCCTTGCGGCCGGTCAGCTCGCGTACTCCGGCCAGGTAGCCGTCGTCCGGGATGACCACGCCGGCCTCGCCCTGGATGGGCTCGATGAGCACGGCGGCGGTGGTGTCGTCGACGGCCTCCTCCAGCGCCGCCAGGTCGTTGTACGGCACGATCCGGAAGCCCGGCGTGAAGGGGCCGAAGCCGCTGCGGGCGGTCTCGTCGGTGGAGAAGCTGACGATCGTCGTCGTACGGCCGTGGAAGTTGTCCGCCGCGACCACGATCGTCGCCCGGTCGGCGGGGACGCCCTTGACCTCGTACGCCCATTTGCGGGCCACCTTGACGGCGCTCTCGACGGCCTCGGCGCCGGTGTTCATGGGCAGCACCATGTCCAGGCCGGTCAGCGCGGCGAGCCGCTCGGCGAACTCGGCCAGCTTGTCGTTGTGGAAGGCGCGCGAGGTGAGGGTGAGCCGGTCCAGCTGGCGGTGGGCCGCCTCGATCAGGCCGGGGTGGCGATGGCCGAAGTTGAGCGCCGAGTAGCCGGCCAGCATGTCCAGGTAGCGGCGGCCCTCGACGTCCTCCACCCAGGTGCCCTCGGCGCGCGCGACGACGACCGGCAGCGGGTGGTAGTTGTGCGCGAGGACGGGCTCCTCGGCCCGGATCAGGTCGGCGGACGAACGGGTGCGTGCGGGTGCGGTCATCAGCGGATCTCCTGGGTGCAGCACTTGATGCCGCCGCCGGCCTTGAGCAGCTCGGACAGGTCGACGGGGACGGGGACGTAGCCGCGCTCGGCCAGCCGGTCGGCGAGCGCGGTCGCGCCCGGCGCGATGAAGACGTGCAGTCCGTCGGAGACGGAGTTGAGCCCGAAGGCCATCGCGTCCTCGCGGGTCGCCAGTACGGCGTCCGGGTACAGGCGCCGCAGCACCTCGCGGCTGCCCGGCGAGAAGGCCTCCGGGTAGTAGCAGACCGTGTCCTCGTCGAGCACGAACAGTGCGGTGTCGAGGTGGTAGAAGTACGGGTCCACCAGCGTCAGGCCGATCACCGGGACGCCGAAGAACTCCTGCACCTCGCGATGGGCCTCGCGGGTCGTGCGGAAACCGGTGCCGGCCAGGACGTACCGGCCCGTCGGGATCAGGTCGCCCTCGCCCTCGCACACCGACTCGGGGCGGTAGACGTCGAATCCGGACGCCTTGAACCAGGTGTCGTAATGGGTGGATTCGGGCCGCCGCTCGGGCGCGTGGAAGAGCGAGCCGAAGACCCGGCCCTCCAGCACGACCGCGCAGTTGGCGGCGAAGACCATGTCGGGCAGACCCGGGACCGGCTCCACGGTCTCGACCGTGTGGCCGTGCGAGCGGTAGGCGTCGATCAGCGACCGCCACTGCTCCTGGGCCAGATCGACGTCGACCTGGGTGTCGGGATGCATCCAGGGGTTGATCGCGTACTGCACGGCGAAATGTCTGGGTTCGCAGACGAGGAAGCGCCGCCGGCGCTGCACACGGTTCACGGACACAGAGGGGTTCCTCCGCTTCCTGCGGTGTGGACGGGTTGACACCAAGGTAGGAAGTGACGGAGAAGCCCGACAAGGAACAAGGGCTGCGTGTTCACGCAGGAATGCTGCGTTCTCGCACCCTTCAGTGCAGGTCTGCTGCGCCGTCCGGTGCCACCTGGCTGGCGCCCGCTTCCGGGCTTTCCGGGAGGAGATGGGACAGCACCATGACGCTGATCGTCTTCCGGATGAACGGCTCGACGCGGATCCGCTCCAGCACCTCCTCGAAGTGCTCCACATCCCGGGCCCGCACGTGCAGCAGCGCGTCCGCGCCACCCGTCACGGTCATCGCCGCGGTGATCTCCGGATGGTTGCGGACCACCTCGGCGAGCCGCCGCGGCGGGGCCGCGCCCTCGCAGTACACCTCGACGTACGCCTCCGTGCGCCAGCCCAGCGCCGAGGGCTTCACGGTGGCCGTGAACCCGGTGATCACACCGGTCTCCCGGAGCCGGTCCACCCGTCGCTTGACCGCCGTCGAGGACAGTCCGACGGCCGCGCCGATCTCGGCGAAACTCGTCCTGGCGTTCGCCATCAGGGCGGTGATGATCTTCCGGTCGAGCTCGTCGAACGGGCTGGGCCTGCTGTTCATGGCGGCACCCTATCCAGCGGCGACGTCCGCACTCGGCCCGTGTGCAGGCGTACGAATTGCTCCTACACTCCACGTTCATGCTGCGCGCCCTGGCTGTCGACGACGAACGCCCCTCACTGGAGGAACTGCTGTACCTCCTGAACGCCGATCCCCGCGTGGGCAGCGCGGAGGGCGCGGGGGACGCCACCGAGGCGCTGCGCCGGATCAACCGCGCGCTGGAGTCGGGGCCCGCCGGACCCGAGGCCATCGACGTCGTCTTCCTCGACATCAACATGCCAGGGCTCGACGGACTCGACCTGGCCCGGCTGCTCACCGGGTTCGCCAAGCCGCCGCTGGTCGTGTTCGTCACCGCCCACGAGGACTTCGCCGTCCAGGCCTTCGACCTCAAGGCCGTCGACTACGTCCTCAAGCCGGTCCGCAAGGAGCGCCTCGCCGAGGCCGTCCGCCGGGCCGCCGAGCTGATCGACGCCGGTCCTCGCATACCCGTGCACGAGCCCGACCCCGACCAGATACCCGTCGAACTGGGCGGCGTGACCCGTTTCGTGCCCGTCGAGGAGATCACCCATGTCGAGGCCCAGGGCGACTACGCCCGCCTGCACACCGACAAGGGCAGCCATCTCGTCCGCATCCCGCTGTCCACCCTGGAGGAGCGCTGGCGCTCCCGCGGCTTCGTCCGCATCCACCGCCGCCATCTGGTCGCCCTGCGCCACATCGGCGAACTCCGCCTGGACGCGGGCACGGTGAGCGTGGTCGTCGGTGCCGAGGAACTCCAGGTCAGCCGACGCCACGCGCGGGAACTGCGGGACCTGCTGATGAGGAGGCCCTGACATGCCGGGCCAGGACCCCGCCGAGCGCCGGGTCGTCGTCACCGGACCGCCCCGCCGCACCGGACGTGCCTCCGGCTACTACCGCCCGCGCACCGAGATCGACGAACAGACCACCCTCGGCCACACCTACGTCCGCTCCCTGATGCGCTCCCAACTGCGCGCCGCCCTCGCCGTGGTGGCCGTCCTAGGCCTGCTGATCTGCCCGCTCCCGCTGCTGTTCGCCACCATCCCGGACTCCGAGCGCCTGGAATGGACCGTCCTCGGCTTCTGCCTGTACGCCCCGCTCGTGCTCCTCGCCCGCTGGTACGTGCGGCGCGCCGAACGCAACGAGCGGGACTTCGTCCGCCTCGTCGAGGACCAGGACCGCTGAGGGGCCGTGAACGAGAACTACGCCGTCCCAGCCGTCGCCCTCGTCGTCCTGTCGACCGTCTTCGTAGGCGCCTTCGGCCTGCGCATCTCCCGCACCACCTCCGACTTCTACGTCGCCTCCCGCACCGTCGGCCCGCGGCTCAACGCGGCCGCCATCAGCGGCGAGTACCTCTCCGCCGCCTCCTTCCTCGGCATCGCGGGCCTGGTCCTGGTACAGGGCCCGGACATGCTCTGGTACCCCGTCGGCTACACCGCCGGATACCTGGTCCTGCTCCTCTTCGTCGCCGCCCCGCTGCGCCGCTCCGGCGCCTACACGCTCCCCGACTTCGCCGAGGCCCGCCTCGCCTCGCAGGCGGTGCGCCGGCTGGCCGGAGCCTTCGTGGTCGGTGTCGGCTGGCTGTACCTGCTGCCCCAGCTCCAGGGCGCCGGGCTGACGCTGACCGTGCTGACCGGGGCGCCCGACGAACTCGGCGGACTGATCGTGGCGGTGGTGGTGGTCGCCATCGTCGCCGCGGGCGGCATGCGCAGCATCACGTTCGTGCAGGCCTTCCAGTACTGGCTGAAGCTCACCGCGCTGCTGGTGCCCGCCCTGTTCCTGGTTCTCGCCTGGCAGAGCGACGGCGGCCCGCACCACGCCTTCGACGAACCCGCCGCCTTCCGCGAACAGCGCGTCGTCCGCGTCGACGACAGCCTGGAGCTCAAGCTGGAGCGCCCCCTGACCGTCATCGTGAGCGGCACGGTCGACGGCCGCGTCCACGACGAGCGGCGGCTCGAACTCCCCGTCGGCACGCACCGCATCGCGGCCGGTACCCGGCTGACCTTCGGCGAGGGCGCCGCCGTCCCCGACGCCGAGCGCGACCGCGACGGCAGCCTCTCGCCCTCCCAGGCCGAGAGTCGCGGCGAACGCCCGCTGTACGCCACGTACGGACTGATCCTCGCCACCTTCCTCGGCACGATGGGCCTCCCGCACGTCGTCGTCCGCTTCTACACCAGCCCGCACGGCGTCGCCGCCCGCCGCACCACGGTCGCCGTGCTCGGCCTGATCGGCGTCTTCTACCTGCTGCCCCCGGTATACGGCGCCCTCGGCCGCCTGTACGCCCCCGAACTCACCCTCACCGGCGACGCCGACGCGGCCGTCCTGCTGCTGCCCGAGCGCATGATCGGCGGACTGGGCGGCGACCTGCTGGGGGCGCTGGTCGCCGGGGGCGCCTTCGCCGCGTTCCTGTCGACCGCCTCCGGACTGACCATGGCCGTCGCCGGCGTCCTCACCCAGGACGTCCTCCCCGCCCGGGGCGTACGGCACTTCAGGCTCGGCACGCTGATCGCGATGGCGGTGCCGCTCGCCGCGAGCGTCCTGGTGGGCAGCCTTCCGGTGGCCGACGCCGTGGGGCTGGCCTTCGCCGTGTCCGCGTCCTCCTTCTGCCCGCTGCTCGTGCTCGGCATCTGGTGGCGCAGGCTCACCCCGCAGGGCGCGGCCGCCGGAATGCTGGTGGGCGGCGGCTCCGCCCTGCTCGCCGTCGCCGCGACCATGGCCGGATTCCCCGGCGCCGGCGCCCTGCACGCCGTACTCGCCTGGCCCGCCCTCTGGTCGGTACCCCTGGGCTTCCTCACGATGATCCTGGTGTCCCTGGCCACCCCCAGCCGTGTCCCCCCGGGCACGGCGGCGATCCTGGCCCGCTTCCATCTGCCCGAGGAACTGGCGGAGGTGAAGGCGTGAGCGATGCGGCAGCGCCCCGTGAGGGCGCGGCTCCCCGAGCGGAGCGCTCCCCGGAGGTGACGGCATGAGCGGTTTCATCGCCGGACTGTGCGTTGCCGTCCTGCCGCTGCTGGCCGCCGGGTTCTGGCTCGGGCGGCGGACCGCTCGGCCCGAGAGTCAGGGCGGGCTCGGGACACCCGTTGAGCACGCCACCTTCGAGACCCTGCACACCGCCTCCCTCGCCGCGCCTCCGCTGCGGGCCGGGCTGACGGAGGAGACCGCCCGCAAGTCGGCCCGCAGGCTGCGGTCGCTGCTCGGCACGGACGCCCTGTGCCTGACCGACCAGAAGGAGGTGCTGGCCTGGGACGGCGTGGGCGGACACCATCGCGCCGAGATCGTGGAACGACTCGCCGGGCCGCTGGAGTCCGGCCGCGGCGAGGCCTTCCCACTGACCTGCGACACCCCCGACTGCCCCCTGCGCTGGGCGGTCGTGGCCCCGCTCACCGTCGACGACCGCGTCCACGGCGCCCTCGTCGCCTGCGCGCCCCGTGAGTCCGCCGTCCTGGTCCGGGCCGCCGGAGAGGTCGCGCGCTGGGTCTCCGTGCAGTTGGAACTGGCCGATCTCGACCAGTCCCGCACCCGTCTGATCGAGGCGGAGATCAAGGCCCTGCGTGCCCAGATATCCCCGCACTTCATCTTCAACTCACTCGCGGTGATCGCCAGCTTCGTGCGCACCGACCCCGAGCGCGCCCGCGAACTGCTCCTGGAGTTCGCCGACTTCACCCGCTACTCGTTCCGCAGGCACGGCGACTTCACCACCCTCGCCGACGAACTCCACGCCATCGACCACTACTTGGCCCTGGTGCGGGCCCGCTTCGGAGACCGCCTCTCCGTCACCCTCCAGATCGCCCCCGAGGTGCTGCCGGTCGCCCTGCCCTTCCTCTGCCTCCAGCCCCTCGTCGAGAACGCCGTCAAGCACGGTCTGGAGGGCGGCACCGACCGGTGCCGCATCAGCATCACGGCACAGGACGCCGGCGCCGAGGCCCTCGTGGTCATCGAGGACGACGGCGCCGGAATGGACCCCGCCCTGTTGCGCCGAATCCTCTCGGGCGAGATCAGCCCGTCGGGCGGCATCGGTCTGTCCAACGTCGACGACCGGCTCCGTCAGGTCTACGGAGACGAGTACGGCCTCGTCATCGAGACCGCCGTGGGGGCGGGAATGAAGGTCACCGCCCGGCTGCCCAAGTACCAGCCGGGCGTGCACTCCGCGCGCCGGGTGACCGGCGCCTGAGCGTCACGAGCCGCGGGTGACCACCATGCCCAGGGTGATCAGCCCGAGCACGACCCAGCCGAACCACAGCCAGCCGTTGCTGCCGAGCGCCACCGTGTAGGCGGTCACCACGACGAGTCCGCCGACGGTGAGCACCCCCATCGTCCGCGTAGAGCCGTCCGTAGAACCGGGCATCGCAACACCCTCCTCATGGTTCGTCCCCCTCCATGGTGCCCCGGTTCTGCTTCCGGACAGTGCAGACGACGAAATGTGTGTCCGAATTCTGGGTCCGCCGGCTGGTCCACGACCCGGCGGTATAGACGGAAGGGTCGAATCCGTAGTCACGCGGAGCCACGTCACGGGCGCAGGCCCGGTCCGCCATGGCGCGCGTCTCACCCTCGGCCAAACGGGTGAACCCGAGCACCTGCTCGTCGTGCGGGCCCGTGCAGGACACCAGACGGACCTCCTGCTTCGAACGCACGTCCAGGCAGTCGCGGCGCTGCATGGTCGCCGGGTCCGCGAAGGCCGAACCGGGTGCGCGGTGCCCGCCGAGCGGCCCGTACACCGGCCCGTGCGCCCCCAGGACCAGACAGGCCGTCCGCCGTCCGGCCGGCTCGAATCCGGCCTCGGTCGGGACCACCGCGAAGGCCCGTACGTCCGCGAGCCGCCCGCGCAGCTCCTGCGTCAGCCGCTCGCACCGCGCGGGACCCTCGGTCATGGCCTGCTCGGCGGAGGTGGCCGTGACGAACCCCATCACCTGCCCGTGGGGCGCCTTGTCCGCGCAGCTCGGATCCAGGGTCAGCCGAGGCGTTCCCTGGAACGGCAGGGCCCTCGGCCAGTGGGCGAGCACACAGTCCCCGGCCTGCAGCGCCCGGGCGAGCCCGACGCCCTCCCCGTACGGTGGCGCGACCCCGCCCTCGTCGCCCTGCCCGGCGACGGCGTACCAGACACCGCCTCCGGCCAGCGCCAGCCCCAGCAGCCCGGAGAGCGCGGAGCGCAGGATCCGGTGCCGGCCGCGGGACCGCGACACGGGCGGTCCCGGGATCGCCCACTGCGGCTGGGAGCCCGGGTCGGTACCGGGCCTGGAGTACTCCTCGGCCTGCGGTACCACGATCCGCGACAGCTCCGCCTCCACCTCGGCCGCGGACGGCCGTAACGCCGGATCAGGGGCGAGCATCGCGTCCACGACGGGCCCCAGCGCACCGGCGCGCACGGCGGGCCACGGCTGCTCGGTGCCCCCCGCGAAGGGGTCCCGCCCCTCGACGCCGTAGTAGAGGGTGCGTCCCAGCGAGAACAGATCGGGTGCCGCCTGGTCCGGGGAAGGGTAGCCGCGGCCGGAGAGCAGCACTCTGCCGTGGGGGGCGCCGGTGCGGTCCGGGGCGAGCAGGACGTTCGCCGGGCGCACGTCCCGTCGATGTCCGGCGGTCAGCGCGTCCAGGACGGCGAGCCCGACGCGGGCGCACTCCGCGGGGGCGAGCGGGCCGCGGCGCCCGACCAGCTCGCGCAGGGTCAGCGCGCCCGACACGTACTCCATGACGACCCAGGGCAGCCCTTCGTGCTCCAGTACGTCGAGCACGGTGACGACATGCGGATGGTCGCGGAGCCCCGGCGTGTGTCGGACCTCCCCGGACCCGACCTCCGCGAGCGCGACCTCGCGCCCGAGTCTCTGGTCATGGGCGAGCCAGACCCGCCCCGCACCGCTGCCGCCCAGCCGGTGCAGCAGCAGACAGCGGCCGGCGATGATCCGGCCCACGCCCGACGTCGACGACCCTGAAGGCATCACCGCTCCCCCCGGCGGTTCCCCCGACGCGCTTCATGCTACTGAACGAAGAACCCGGTCAGTTTCCCCGTGCGTTCAGTGAGGCCAGATAGGCGTTGTAAGCCTCGAGTTCCTTGTCACCGTCGCGGTCGGCGGCCCGGTCCTTGCGCTTGGCCTGCCGTTGCTCGGAGCCGTACCACTGGAACAGCAGCGCCACCAGGACCAGTACGGAGGGGATCTCGCTGAACGCCCAGGCGATACCGCCGGCGGCGTTCTGGTCGGCGAGCGCGTCGACGCCGAGCGAGGCGGGCGGGTTCTCGAACGTCTTGACCATGGGGGAGGAGGCCATCATCAGCGCGATGCCGAAGAAGGCGTGGAACGGCATGCCCGCGAACAGCTCCAGCATCCGCATCAGATGGTTGGGCCGGTGCGGTCCCGGGTCCACGCCGATGATCGGCCAGAAGAACACCACACCGACCGCGAGGAAATGCACCATCATCGCGATGTGCCCGACCTGGGAGCCCATCAGGAAGTCGAAGAGGGGAGTGAAGTAGAGCGCGTACAGGCTCGCGATGAACAGCGGGATGGTGAAGACCGGGTGCGTGATGATCCGCATGTAGCGGCTGTGCAGCAGCGCCAGCAGCAGTTCACGCGGCCCCTTGCGGCCCTTGCCCGCCACCGGCAGCGCCCGCAGGGCCAGCGTGACCGGGGCGCCGAGCAGGATCAGGATCGGCGACAGCATGCTGATGATCATGTGCTGCACCATGTGCACGCTGAACATCACCATGCCGTAGTCGTTCAGCTTGGTGCACATCACCAGGGCGATGGTCAGCACACCCACGACGTACGACACCGTGCGCGCCACCGGCCAGGAGTCCCCGCGCCGGCGCAGCCGCAGCACACCCCAGCCGTACAGGGCGAGCCCGGCCAGACAGGCGACGAGGAAGAAGGGATCCGCCGACCACTGGAGGCCCCGCCCCAGCGTGAACGGCGGCAGATCCATCATCATGCCGTGCCCGCTGTGATCCATCCGGCGGCTCCTGTTTCGTGGGGGTTGTGCAAGTCTGTCCGGCCCCCACATTAGAACGGCCCCCGGTCACGATCGTGACCGGGGGCCGGTTGTTCCGTTCCGGACTACAGGACGCACTCCGCCTCGGCGTACCGGTCCTCCGGCACCGTCTTCAGCGTCTCGACGGCCTCGGCCAGCGACACCATCACGATGTCCGTGCCGCGCAGCGCGGTCATCATGCCGAACTCACCGCGGTGCACGGCCTCCACCGCGTGCCACCCGAAGCGGGTCGCGAGGACACGGTCGTACGCGGTGGGCGTGCCGCCTCGCTGGACGTGGCCGAGGATCACCGGCCGTGCCTCCTTGCCGAGCCGGTGCTCCAGCTCGATGGAGAGCTGACGCGCGATGCCCGCGAAGCGCTCGTGGCCGTAGATGTCCTTGCCGCCCTCGTCGAACTCCATGGAGCCCGGCGCGGGCTTGGCGCCCTCCGCCGCGACGACGATCGCGAACCGCTTGCCCGCCTCGAACCGCTCGCCGACCTTGCGGGTCAACTCCTCGATGTCGAAGGGCCGCTCGGGGACGACCACGGCGTGCGCGCCGGCCGCCATGCCGGAGTGCAGCGCGATCCAGCCGGTGTGCCGGCCCATGACCTCCACGACCAGCACCCGCTGATGCGACTCGGCGGTCGTCTTGAGCCGGTCCAGGGCCTCCGTCGCGACGCCCACGGCCGTGTCGAAGCCGAAGGTGACGTCCGTGACGGCGATGTCGTTGTCGATGGTCTTCGGCACGCCGACGATCGGCAGGCCGTTGTCCGACAGCAGCCGGGCCGCCTTCAGCGTGCCCTCGCCGCCGATCGGGATGATCGCGTCGAGCCCGAGTTCCGCCACATGCCCCTTGGCCCGCTCCACGCCGTCCCGCAGATGCGAGGGCTGGACCCGGGAGGAGCCGAGGATGGTGCCGCCGCGGGCGAGGATGCCGCCCACCGCGTCCAGGTCGAGCTTGAGGTAGTCGCACTCCAGGAGGCCTTTCCAGCCGTCCCGGAAACCGATGACCTCGTCGCCGTGGTCGACGACGGCACGGTGCACGACGGACCGGATGACGGCGTTCAGGCCGGGGCAGTCGCCGCCGGACGTGAGGACACCAATGCGCATAGCCCGAAATACCTTCTCAACGTGGGCCGGGGACCGGACCACGTTGTCCGGCTTGATCCCGGCCACCCTACCGGCGTGAGGGGGTGACACCGTACCGGGCGTCCGCCTGCTGGACGCGCCCGCACATGTGAGCGGACAGGCCGTCAGGCGGGCCCGGTGAGCACGGTGGCAGGGCGCGCTGGAAAGCGGCTTCAGGACCTCTGGAGCGGGTGCGTCACGCGGGCTGCTGCGCGGCCGCGATCCGCTCGTTGCGCAGCGCCTCGTACCAGCGGTCGTCGGTCGGCGGCAGCGCGTTGACGTCCAGCGCCAGCTTGAGCAGCAGATCGGCGATCAGCGGGTTCCGGGCGAGCACGGGGCCGTGCATGTACGTACCGAAGACCGTGTCGTTGTACGCGCCCTCGGTGCCGTCGCCCGTGCCGTTGCCGTTGCCGAGGCGGACCTGGGCGAGGGGGCGGGCCGTCGGGCCGAGGTGGGTGACGCCCTGGTGGTTCTCGAAACCGGTCAGCGGGGGCAGGCCGAGCCGCGGGTCGATGTCGGCGAGCACGTCACCGACGCACCGCGCGCCCTCGCCGCGCGTCGACACCACGTCCAGCAGACCGAGACCGGGCTCGCGCTGGCCGAGGTCGTTGATGAACTCGTGACCGAGGATCTGGTACCCGGCGCACACCGAGAACACGATCGCGCCGTTGCCCACGGCCCGGTGCAGACCGCCGTCCCGGCGCAGCCGCTCGGCCGCGAGCCGCTGCGGCCGGTCCTCGCCGCCGCCGATCAGGTAGATGTCACCGGAGGTCGGGATCGGCTGGTCGCTGCGCACGTCGAGCCGGGCCACGTCCAGGCCGCGCTGCCGGGCCCGGCGCTCCACCACGAGCACGTTGCCCTGGTCGCCGTAGGTGCTCAGCAGGTCCGGGTAGATCCAGACGACCCGCAGTTGGTTGTCGCTCACAAAAGTCCCCTGAGTTCGTCAGTTGCCGACGCGGCGGCGCAGATCCTGGAACGCGGTGTAGTTGGCGATGACCTCGATCCGGCCCGGCGGGCACTGCTGCACCGCCTGGTCGAGGTTCTCGCACACCTGGAACTGCTGGTTCGCGACCTCCAGACGCACCGCGAGGTCCAGCTTGCGGTCACCGATGACACAAATGGGGTGTCCGGTCAGACGCGTGTAGTCCACGTCCCACAGCCAGGAGGTGTCGGTGCCGTCGGCGCCGCGCGCGTTCACCGAGAGGATCACCGGGGTGGGCGGCGGGTCGATCAGGGAGAACGTCTCCAGCCAGCCGGCCGGGTTCTTCGCCAGCAGCAGGCGCAGGTCGCGCCCCTGGAACTGCACGACGTCGTACCGTCCGGCTACGGCCTGCACCTGGTACATGCGCTCCAGGGCGACCTGCGGAGGCACCCCGAAGACGGCGGCGACGGCGGCCGAGGAGGCGGCGTTGGCCTTGTTGGCCCGCCCCGGGAGCTGCAGGTGGATGGGCCAGGCGGAGCCGTGCGGGTCGAGCACGTGATCTCCGGAGAGCGCCCAGCTCGGCGTGGGCCGGCGGAAGCCGCACTCACCGCAGAACCAGTCGTCGCCGGGCCGCTGCATCACGCCACCGCAGGAGGGGCAGGACCAGGCGTCGTCCTTCCACATCTGCCCGGCGGCGACCCAGATCACATTGGGGGAGGAGGACGCGGCCCACACCACCAGCGGGTCGTCGGCGTTGGCGACGATCACGGCCTTGGAGCCGGCGAGGCCCTCGCGCCAGTTCTCGGCGAGCATCCGGGTCTCGGCGGCTCGGTCGAGCTGGTCGCGGGAGAGGTTCAGCAGCGCGATGCACTTCGGGTCGGTGTCCCGGGCCACGCCGGCGAGGTACTTCTCATCGACCTCGATGACGCCGTACCGGGCCTCCGAGCCACCCGCCAGCGCGGAGGTGATGCCCGCGGGCATGTTGGCGCCGAGCGCGTTGGAGACGACCGGGCCCGCGGCGCGCAGCGCCTCCGCGATGAGCCGGGTGGTCGTGGTCTTGCCGTTGGTCGCCGACACCAGGACCACGTCCAGGTTCTGCGCGAGCCGGGCGAGGAGGTCGGGGTCGAGCTTGAGCGCCACCCGGCCGCCGATCACCGATCCGCTGCCGCGCCCCGCCGCGCGCGATGCCGCCGCGACCGCCTTGCCCGCGGTCACGGCGATCTTGGCCCGCGGAGTGAGCGGGTCCGAGTTGCCTGCCATCAGTCCTCGATCCTCCCAACGTCGTAGGTGGTCAGCCTATCGAGATCCATTCGCACTCCCGAATCGGCCGTAATCTTGCCGCCATGCGACATGGCTCCATTCCGGGCGTCCGCGGACGTGTCCGGCCCCTCACCCTGCACGGCGACCCGGTGTTGCACGCCCCCGCCGAGGACGTCACGGACTTCGGCGCCGAACTGGCGACGCTCGTCGAGGACATGTTCGCGACGATGTACGCGGCCCGGGGCGTGGGCCTCGCGGCGAACCAAGTGGGCGTGCCGCTGCGGGTGTTCGTCTACGACTGTCCGGACGACGAGGACGTACGGCATCTGGGGCATGTGGTGAACCCGCGTCTGGTCGAGGCGGACGGTGTGGTGATCCGCGGTCCGGAGGGCTGTCTGTCGCTGCCGGGTCTGGAGGCCGGGACGGAACGGTACGACCACGCCGTGGTCGAGGGGTTCACGGTGACGGGGGAGCCGGTGACGGTGCATGGGACGGGCTTCTTCGCGAGGTGTCTGCAACACGAGTGCGACCATCTGGAGGGGACGATTTACGCGGACCGCGTCACGGGCCGGCGCCACAGGAAGCTGATGCGTCAGGTGGCCAAGGCCTCCTGGTCCGGGTGAGGGCACTCGCTCAGAACCCCGGACCGCCCACCCGGTCGCCGGCCGCCGCCAGCCGGCCCCACAGGAGGTCCGCGAGGCTCCGCACCAACTCGGCCCGGGAACAGGGCCGTTCCCCGAGCCACCAGTCACCCGCGGCGTGCATCATCCCGACGATCCCGTGCCCCCACACCCGGGCCAGCTGCTGGCTCCCGGGTCCGAGGTCCAGCCGCTCCTCGATGACCTGCGCCAACTCCTCGCCCATCCGGCGCAGCAGGGGAGCCGAGTGCTTGCCGACGTCGAAGCCCTGGTCCCCCGACTGGCCGCCCTCCGCGGGGTGCATCAGGAACCGGTACACCTGGGGCCGGGCCTCGATCGCGGCGAGGTAGGTGTCCAGCGTGGCCTCCACCCGTTCCCGTCGCTCCGCCGGCGCGTCGAGCGCGGCCCGCAGCGAGTCCAGCAACGCGTCCGTGTGCCGCTTGGCCAAGGCCGCGTAAAGTCCGCCCTTGTCGCCGAAGTGCCGGTAGAGGATCGGCTTCGTAATGCCCGCCTCCGCCGCGATCGCGTTCATCGAGGCCTGCGGGCCGTCGCGCAGCACCACCCGGTCGGCGGCCTCCAGCAGCTCGCGCCGACGGCGATCCGCCGACCGTTGCTGCTCGGTCCGCTGTGTGGTGTCCATGTGCTCTCCCCACCCGTGCTGTTTCGGTGACGCCTGCGCAAACTAACACTCGACACGGTCCTGACATCGAACGGGCTGCCGACGGGGCATCGGGAGTTGACTTTGTCTACCCATCGGTAACAGACTTTCGTTACCGCAAGTAACATGCACGTGCGCCGCCGCTGGAGGGGTCATGGCCGAGTTCACCATGGAGCTCAACGACGAACAGAAGGAGGTCCGGGACTGGCTGCACGGCTTCGCCGCCGACGTCATCCGCCCCGCGGCCGCCGAATGGGACGAGCGTGAGGAGACTCCCTGGCCGGTCATCCAGGAAGCCGCGAAGGTGGGCATCTACTCCCTCGACTTCTACGCCCAGCAGTACTTCGACCCCACGGGCCTCGGCATCCCGATGGCGATGGAGGAACTGTTCTGGGGCGACGCGGGCATCGCGCTGTCGATCGTCGGCACCGGCCTCGCCGCCGTCGGCGTCCTCGCCAACGGCACCGAGGAGCAGATCGGCACCTGGATCCCGCAGATGTACGGCGACGCCAACGATGTCAAGGTCGCAGCGTTCTGCTCCTCCGAGCCGGACGCCGGGTCCGACGTGGCGTCGATGCGGACCCGTGCCGTGTACGACGAGGCCAAGGACGAGTGGGTGCTCAACGGCACGAAGACCTGGGCGACCAACGGCGGCATCGCCAACGTCCATGTCGTCGTCGCGGTCGTCGACCCCGAGCTGGGCTCCAAGGGCCACGCGTCCTTCATCATCCCGCCGAACACGCCGGGACTCTCCCAGGGCCAGAAGTTCAAGAAGCACGGCATCCGCGCCTCGCACACCGCCGAGGTCGTGCTGGAGAACGTCCGCGTTCCCGGCTCCTGCCTCCTCGGCGGCAAGGAGAAGCTGGACGAGCGCCTGGCGCGGGCCCGCGAGCGGGCGAAGGCCGGCGGCGAGCGGGTGAAGAACGCGGCGATGGCCACGTTCGAGGCGTCCCGGCCGGCCGTGGGCGCCATGGCCGTCGGCACGGCCCGGGCCGCGTACGAGGTGGCGCTGGACTACGCCACGACGCGTGAGCAGTTCGGCCGCCCGATCATCGACAACCAGGGTGTCGCCTTCGAGCTCGCCGACATGCGTACGTCGATCGACGCGGCGCGGCTGCTGGTGTGGCGGGCGTCCTGGATGGCGGTCAACGGCAAGCCGTTCACCGCGGCCGAGGGCTCGATGTCCAAGCTGTTCGCCAGCGAGACCGCCAAGAAGGTCACCGCCCAGGCGATCCAGATCCTGGGCGGCAACGGGTACACACGGGAGTATCCGGTGGAGCGGATGCACCGGGATGCCGCGATCTACACGATCTTCGAGGGCACGAGTGAGATCCAGCGACTGGTGATCGCTAGGACGCTCTCGGGGATGCCCATCCGCTAACGGTGTCTCAACGGAGTCAGTTGCTCGATGTCGTACCGGCTCCGCAGCTCCTCGATCGCCGCATGGTCCGGTGGGCCCCCACCGCCCAGGATCTCGAGCAGCTCCTCGAAGTAGCGCTCGTGGTCCGGGGGCGGGGAGGCCTGGAAGAACATCTTCGCGGGTTCGTCCGTCGGGTTCGCGAAAGCGTGGGGGCAGCCGGGTGGTACGACGATCACCGTGCCCGGGGTCGCCCGTACCACCCGGCTGCCCGAACCGGACTCCCAGCGCTGCCAGTTGTCGGGGGTCCGGACCCGGGGCTCGAAGGCGAGGACGTCCAGTTCGCCCTCGAGGACGTAGAACAACTCCTCGCTGCGGGTGTGCACATGGGCGCCCACGTCGAAGCCGGGGGGCACGATCACCTCGAACGTGGACGCCATGCGGGAGTGCGAGCCGGTGACCTTGAAGGTCACGTGCTGGGCCGGGGTCTGGACGACCCGGCCATGACCCGGCGGGACCAGAAGGCCTTCCGTCGCCGTCATCGACCGCTCACCACGTGACGGGCAGGGCCTCGGGCCCGCGGATCAGCGCGCCCTTCTTGAAGGGCACCTTCTCCGGCGCAACGGCCAGTCTCAGCCCCGGCAGCCGCTCCATGAGCACGTCCACCAGGAGCTGCGACTCCATGCGGGCGAGCATGCCGCCGGGGCAGTAGTGCGGTCCGAAACCGAAGGACACATGCGGGTTCGGGCTGCGCGAGAAGTCGATCGTCTCCGGGTACGGGAAGACGTCCGGGTCCCGGTTGGCGGCCAGGTAGGACACGTAGACCGCGTCCCCGGCCCGGATCCGGACGCCCTGGACGCCCACGTCCTCGGTGGCGATCCGGGAGAGCCCGACCGCGTTGCGGTGCGGGATGTAGCGGATCAGCTCGTCGATGGCCTGGGGGCGGATCTCCGGCTCGGCGCGCAGCCGTGCGGCCAGGTCGGGGCGGGTCAGCAGGATGTAGAACAGCTGCCCGCTGTTGTTGGTGACCGCCTCGCCGCCGATCTGGAGCAGCACCGCGAGCCCCACGGCCTCCTCCAGCGTCACCTCACCCCGGCCCACGGCGGCGCCGAGCAGCGAGGTGACGTCCTCGGAGCCGCCGCCGTCCCGGAGCCCGATGAGGTCGGCGAAGTAGGAGCCCATCTCGTTCTTGGCCTTCTCGCTGACATCGGCGCCGTGCGACGAGGACAGGATCAGCTGGGTCCAGGTGTGCATGACGTGGTGGTCGGCGGACGGCACACCCATCAGCTCGCAGATCACCGCGATGGGGAACGGGGTGAGGACCGTCGCGGTGAGATCGGCGGGCGGCCCGTCCTGGAGCAGCTCGTCGACCAGCTCGTCCAGCATCCGGCGGGACTTCTCCCGGATCCGCTCCACGCCCTTGGCCGTGAACGCGGCGGCCACCGAGCGACGCAGCCGGGTGTGGTCCGGCGGGTCGAGGAAGCCGACCGCGCCCCGGGCCGGGATGAAGTGCGGGGCGAGCCGGGTGACCGGCCGGTCCATGACGGCCTCGCGGCTGAACCGGGGGTCGTTGGTCACCATGCGTACGTCCTCGTACCGGGTGACCAGCCAGGCCCAGCCCTCGCCGTTGGGCAGCTGGATGCGGGTGATCGGGCCCTCCCGCATCAGCTCGCTCAGCACCGGGTCGAAGTCGACACCGGTCAGATCGAGGGCCGGCCAGTGCCGGATCGGGGGGAGGATCTCGGTCAGGGTCTTCTCGGTCATACCGCCTCTTCGTCCATGCGCTGCCAGCGGCCGAGAGCCATCTCGGCGGTGATGCCGGGGCCGAACCCGGCGAGCAGCCCGCGCGCCCGCTCCGGGGCGCCGCCCTCGTCGAACAGCCGGCGCAGCGCGTCGAGGACGACGGCGCTGGCGATGTTGCCGTACTCGGTGAGCGTGGCCCGGCTGAAGCGGAAGGCGTGCGGGTCGACCTGGAGGAACTTGCTCAGGTCGTCGAGGATGCGGGGACCTCCGGCGTGGACGATGTAGAAGTCCAGGTCGGCGGCGTCCCAGCCGTGCAGCCCCGCGAGGTCCTGGAGCGCCGGGGCGAGCGGCTCCATGGTGGCCGGCACCCGCTTGTCCAGCAGGAAGTGGAAGCCGGTGGCCCGGACGTCGTACATGATCCACTCTTCGGTCTTTGGGATCAGGTACGAGCCGTTGCGTTCCAGTCGGATGCCCTCGCCACCCCGGCCGCGCACCACGGCGGCGGCGATGCCGTCGCCGAAGAGGCCGTTGGAGAGGAGCGAGCCGACGCCGATGTCGGTGGGCTGGTAGCACAGCGAGCAGAACTCGCAGGCCACGATGAGCGCGTTGGCCTCCGGGTAGGCCGTGCAGAAGTCGTGCGCCCGGTTGATCGCCGCACCGCCGGCCGCGCAGCCCAGCTGAGCGATGGGTATCTGACGGGTGGTGGGCTCGAAGTCCAGTTCGTTGATGAGCCAGGCCGTGAGCGAGGGCATCATGAAGCCCGTGCACGACACGTAGATGATCACGTCGATGTCGCTGGTGAGGAGCTCGGCGTCGTCGAGCGCCCGCTGGACGACGGCGGGCACCCGGGCCTTCGCCTCCGCCACGTAGATCTTGTTGCGTTCCTCGAACCCCGGGTGCTTCAGCGTCTCCTCGATGGGCTGCACGATGTGCCGGGTCTTCACGCCCGTGTTCTCGATCAGCCTGAGCGCCAGCGGGAGTTGGGGGTGGTCGGCGTGGCGGGAGCGCGCCAGTTCGAGCGTCTCCTCCATCGTGATCACATGCTCTGGAACGGACACCGAGGGTCTGCACAAAGTCGCCATGAACCGTGCCTGCTTTCGCCTCAGGAGGTGGTCCAGTCCACGATCACCCGAGGAGGCGGCGACTTCGCGCGGAGCTACGCCGAACGCGGGATGACTGTGCGTGTGCCCCTACGGCGTGCTGCCGCTGCTGTGCGCGATGCAGGCGACGTCGATGCGATCCGCCAGCTTGGCCAGCTCGATGGTCAGCGCGGCCACGGTGTCCTCGTCGAGATCCTCACCGGCCTCGACAAGATGAAGCCACCGCCCGCCGACGGTCCGCAAGAGCTTGCTCACATCGGCGGCGGACACCTGCAAGGTCCCGCGGTCATCGACGATCAGAGGCAGAGTCACTTCGCGGTTCACAAAACGGGATCGTAGCCGCGCAGGGCCTACGCACCCTGCCAAACGGTGGTGATGTTGCAGAACTCGCGGATTCCGTGCCCGGACAGCTCACGGCCGTACCCCGAGCGCTTGGCCCCGCCGAACGGGAACGCCGGGTGGGAGGCGGTCATGCCGTTGACGAACACGCCGCCGGCCTCCAGGTCCCGTACGAACCGGTCGACCTCGGCCTCGTCGCGCGTCCACACGTTGGAACTCAGGCCGAACGGCGAGTCGTTGGCGATGAGGACCGCCTCGTCCAGGTCCCCCGCCCGGTACAGCGTGGCGACGGGGCCGAAGGCCTCCTCGCGGTGGATCCGCATCTCCCGGGTGACACCGGTCAGCACCGTCGGCGGGTAGTACCAGCCGGGCAGCTCGGGGCGGCGCAGCCGGTGGCCGCCGCACAGGGCCTCGGCCCCGCTGCGGGTGGCGTCGTCGACCAGTTCCTCCAGGTCGGTCCGCCCCTGCTCGGTCGCCAGGGGACCCACCTGGGTCTCCTCCGCCATCGGGTCGCCGACCTTCAGCGCCTTCATGCCCGCCACGAACCGCTCGGCGAAGGCTTCGTAGACGTCGGTGTGCACGATGAACCGCTTGGCGGCGATGCACGACTGCCCGTTGTTCTGCACGCGCGCGGTCACCGCCACCTCGGCGGCCCGGTCGATGTCGGCGGAGGGCATGACGACGAAGGGGTCGCTGCCGCCCAGCTCCAGCACCGTCTTCTTCACCATGTCCCCGGCGACCGAGGCGACAGCGCGGCCCGCCGGCTCGCTGCCGGTGAGGGTGGCCGCCTTGACGCGCTCGTCGCGCAGGACCTCCTCCACCTGCCCGGAGCCGATCAGCAGCGTCTGGAACACGCCCTCCGTGAAGCCCGCCCGGTGGAAGAGGTCCTCCAGGTACAGCGCGGTCTGGGGCACGTTGGAGGCGTGCTTGAGCAGGCCGACGTTGCCCGCCATCAGCGCGGGCGCGGCGAACCGCACCACCTGCCACAGCGGGAAGTTCCACGGCATCACCGCGAGCACCGGGCCGAGCGGCCGGTAGCGCACCCGGACCCGGGAGGCCCCGGAGTCCCGTACGTCGGCCTCGGCGGGCTCCTCGTCGGCGAGGAGTTCCTCGGCGTGCCCGGCGTACCAGCGCATGGCCTTGGCGCACTTGCCGGCCTCGGCGCGGGCCTGCGCGACGGGCTTGCCCATCTCGGTGGTCATCACCCGGGCGATGTCCCCCGCGTCCTCGTCCAGGAGGTCCGCTGCCCGGTTCAGCAGCCGGGCGCGCTCGGGATACGTCGTCGTCCGGTACGTGCGGAACGTGGCTTCGGCGAGCTGGAGGCGGCGCTCGATCTCCTCGCCGTCCATGGCCTCGTACGTCTTGAGTGTCTCGCCGTTCGCCGGGTTCACCGTTGCGATGGGCATGACCGACCTCCCGGGATGTGCTGATGTGCTTCGACCTTCCCGCGCGTCGCCGGTGGCCGCAACGCGGCGGTTCAGCCCGAGTGCTCCGCGAGCCGGTCCAGAAACGCGCCCTGGGCCTTCACGATCACGGTGCGGGCGCTGTCCAGGGAGAACCAAGCGACCCGGTCCAGCTCGGGGAACTCCTCGGTCAGCCCGGACTTCGGCGGCCACTCCATCCGGAAGGTGCCCGGCACGACGGTCGCCGGATCGAGGTCGGCCTCGACCGCCCACACCGTCACCAGCTTGCCGTTCGACTGACGCACGTCACCGAGCGGTACGGCATCCCCGGCGGGCGGCGCCAGACCCAGCTCCTCCTGGAACTCCCGCCGGGCCGCGTCCCAGGCGGCCTCCGTCTCCGGCTCGTACTCGCCCTTCGGCACGCCCCACGCCCCCGCGTCGCGCGTGGCCCAGAAAGGGCCGCCCATGTGGCCGAGAAGCACCTCCAGGCCGTCGTCGGTGCGCCGGTACAGCAGCAGGCCCGCGCTGTACTTCACGGCCGCACCTCGGGGTGGGCCGCGAGCAGGGTCTCCACGGTGTCCGCCTCCTCGGGGCGCTTGTCCTCCCGGTAGCGGACCACCCGGGCGAAGCGCAGGGTGACGCCGGCCGGGTAGCGGGTGGACTTCTGCAGGCCGTCGTAGGCGATCTCGACGACGAGTTCCGGTCGTACGGTGACGACGTGGCCGCTCTCCTCGACCGCCAGCTCCTTCAGACGCCGAGTCTGCCAGCTGAGCATCGCGTCGGTCATGCCTTTGAAGGTCTTGCCGAGCATGGCGAACGAGCCGTCGTCGGTGCGGGCGCCGAGGTGCAGGTTGGAGAGCTTGCCGGTGCGCCGGCCGTTCCCCCACTCGGCGGCCAGGACGACCAGGTCGAGGGTGTGCACGGGCTTGACCTTCAGCCAGGACGCGCCGCGCCGGCCCGCGCTGTAGGGGGCGTCCAGGGACTTCACGACCACGCCCTCGTGGCCGCGCTCCAGGGTCTCGGCGAGGAAGGCCTCGGCCCGCCCGCTGTCCTCGGGGCCGTCGGCGAGGGTGCGCCGGACGCGCATCGGCTCCGGGACCAGCCGGGCCAGTTCGGCGTGGCGGTCGGCGAAGGGCAGGTCGAGCAGGTCGTGGCCGTCGACGGAGAGCGCGTCGAAGAAGACGGGGGAGACCGGGACCGCGCGCGCCGCTGTCGCCACGTCCACCCGTGAGCCGACGCGCCCGGCGGTCTCCTGGAAGGAGCGGGGCCGTCCCGCCGCGTCGAAGGCGATGACCTCGCCGTCCAGGATGAACCGCTCACCGCGCAACTCCATCGCCGCGGCGGTCAGTTCGGGCAGCCGGTCGGTGATGTCGTCGAGGGTGCGGGTGTAGACCCGTACCGTGTCGCCGTCCCGGTGGAGCTGGACGCGGATGCCGTCCAGTTTCTCCTCCACCGCGCAGGAGCCGAGCTTCTCGACCGCCTCGGACACCGAGGAGGCGCTGTGCGCCAGCATCGGCAGGACCGGGCGGCCGACGGTGAGCCGGAAGCGGCCGAGTGCGGCGGGGCCCTCGGTGAGCAGTGCCTCGGCCACCGTCTGCAGCGAGCCCGCGAGCATCACGGCCCGCCGTACGTCCGCCGGGGCCGCCTCGACCGCCTGCGCCAGGCCCTCCACGGCCACCGCGTCCAGCGCGCCCTGGCGGACCTCGCCGGTGATCAGCCCGTACAGGAACCGCTGCTCGTCGGCGGTGGCGGCGCCCAGCAACTCGCCGACGAGCCGCGCCCGTTCGGCCTGCGAACCGGCGCCCGACACCTTGCCGAGATCGGTGAGCAGGGCGTCGACCTCGGCCACGGTCAGGGTCGCTTCGGCGGCCGGGGCGACCGGCCGGCCGAGCACCTTCCAGCCCACCCCGAGCCGCCCCTGCGGCAACCGTCCCGCGAGATAGGGGATGACGATGGGCACGTCCGCGGCCTCGGCGTCCCGGAACAGCTCCGCCAGCAGAGCGACCTTCCGGGACCGGGCCGAGGTGGCGGCGACCTCTTGGGACACTTGGGCCAGTCGGCTCAACAGCATGCTGACCATGGTGCACCCGGGGTGGCCGCTCTACACCTGGGCGGCGGCGTCCAGGTCCGTCATCAGCAGCTCCCCGTTGATCGTGGCCCCGGCCCGGTAGCCACCCGCCGCCGCGTTGACGACCTGCTCGGCGAACCCCGCCGCGTTGCCCGCGGCCCACACGCCCGGGACGGACGTGAGCCCGGTGGGATCCACCACGGGGTACGAGCCGAAGGGGGTCTCGGTCAGCTCCGCCCCCAGCCGCTGGAGCAGATCGGTCCGCGGCACGGCGCGGGGCGCGACGAAGAGGACCTCGCGGGCATGGGTGGAGCCGTCCGAGAGGCGTACCCCGGTGAGCCGGTCCTCCTCGACCAGCACCTCGGCGACCGGCCCCGGCACCACGTCCACCCCCGCCACGGCCAGCCTCCGCACGTCGTCGGCGGACAGCTCGCTCTCGTCGACCTCGTGCAGGAACAGCGTCACGTCCTTGGACCACTGCGACACCATCAGCGCCTGGTGCACGCTCAGCGGGCTGGTCGCGAGCACCCCGAAGGCCTGGTCGCGCACCTCCCAGCCATGGCAGTACGGGCAGTGCAGCGCGTCCCGCCCGAACCGCTCGGCGAGCCCGGGCACGTTGGGCAGTTCGTCCTTGAGGCCGGTGGCGATCACCAGGCGCCGGGCGTGGACGGTACGCCCGCTCTCCAGCGTCACCGTGAAGCCCTCGGTGACGTCCACCGCCCGGTCCCGGACCAGCTCCACGTCGTAGCGGGCGATCTCCTCGCGCCCGATCGCGAGGAACTCGGCCGGCGACATCCCGTCCCGGGACAGATAGCCCTGCATATGGGCGGAGGGAGCGTTGCGGGGCTCGCCCGCGTCGACCACCAGGGTGCGGCGCCGGGCGCGGCCCAGCACCAGGGCCGCGGACAGGCCCGCCGCGCCACCCCCGATCACGATCACTTCGTAGGTTTCGGTCATGCCGCCACGGTCGCTCCGCGAGCGCGGGATTGACAAACGTCTTTGCCGAAACTGCAATACCGACATGAGTACGGAGGAAGTTCTCGCGGGCGTCGGCCCCAGGTTGAAGCAGATGCGCAAGGAGCGGGAGGTGACCCTCGCCGCGCTGTCCGAGGCCACCGGCATCTCGGTCAGCACCCTCTCCCGGCTGGAGTCCGGGCTGCGCAAGCCCAGCCTGGAGCTGCTGCTGCCGATCGCCCAGGCACATCAGGTGCCGCTCGACGAACTGGTCGGCGCCCCCGCGGTCGGCGATCCCCGGGTGCGCGGGGTGAAGCCGATCGAGCGCTACGGCCGTACCCACTGGCCCCTCACCCGGCAGCCCGGCGGCCTGCAGGCCTTCAAGGTGCTCGAACCGCAGCGCCGCCTCGAGCCGGAACCGCGCACCCACGAGGGCTACGAGTGGCTGTACGTCCTCTCCGGCAAGCTGCGCCTGGTGCTGGGCGAGCACGACGTGGTGCTCGCGGCGGGGGAGGCGGCGGAGTTCGACACCCGGGTTCCGCACTGGTTCGGGTCGACGGGGGAGGGGCCGGTGGAGTTCCTGAGTCTGTTCGGGCCGCAGGGGGAGCGGATGCACGTGCGGGCGCGGCCCAGGAACGCGTGACCCGCGTGACTGTTCCCTGATCGGCAAGCGACCGCTTAGTATGCGAACCGACCCCGGTCAGACGAAGCAGTCCCGTGGAGGCACCGCATGCAGGCATGGCAAGTGCACGAGAACGGCGAGCCGAGTGAGGTGATGCGGCTCGCGGACGTCGAGCCGCCCACCCCCGGTGACGGCCAGGTCCTGCTGAAGGTGCGCGCCGCCAACATCAACTTCCCGGACGTGCTGATGTGCCGGGGCCACTACCAGGTCCGGCCGCCGCTGCCGTTCACCCCGGGCGTGGAGATCTGCGGCGAGACCGAGGACGGCCGCCGCGTCATCGCCAACCCCGCGCTGCCGTACGGCGGATTCGCCGAGTACGCCGTCGCCGATGCACGGGCCCTGCTGCCCGCGCCCGAGTCGCTGGACGACGCCGAGGCCGCCGCCCTGCACATCGGCTACCAGACGGGCTGGTTCGGACTGCACCGCCGGGCCGGGCTGGAGGCCGGGGAGACCCTCCTCGTGCACGCCGCCGCGGGCGGGGTCGGCAGCGCCGCCGTACAGCTCGGCAAGGCCGCCGGAGCCACGGTCATCGGTGTCGTCGGCGGCGCCGAGAAGGCCGCCGTCGCCCGGGAGCTGGGCTGTGACGTGGTGATCGACCGGCGCAGCGAGGACGTCGTCGCGGCCGTGAAGGAGGCCACCGGCGGCCGGGGCGCCGATGTGATCTACGACCCCGTCGGCGGGGACGCCTACACCCAGTCCACCAAGGTCGTCGCCTTCGAGGGCCGGATCGTGGTCGTCGGCTTCGCCAGCGGCTCGATCCCCAGCCCGGGCCTCAACCACGCGCTGGTGAAGAACTACTCGATCCTCGGCCTGCACTGGGGCCTGTACAACACCAAGAACCCCAAGCTGGTCCAGCACTGCCACGAGCAGCTCACCGAGCTGGCGGCGCGGGGCGCGATCAAGCCGCTGATCAGCGAGCGCGTCCCGCTCGCCGAGGCCGCGGCGGCCGTGCAACGCGTCGGCGACGGTGTCACCACCGGCCGGATCGCCGTCCTGACGGAGGGAGCAGCATGACCGACGCCGCCGAACTGCGCCGCCTCACCCAGGAGTTCCTGGCCGCGAACCCGCCCGCGTCCACCGACCGGCAGGACTTCCTCCGGGCCCGCTTCGACGCCGGGCTGGCCTGGGTGCACTACCCCGAGGGCCTCGGTGGCCTCGGCGCCCCGCGCTCGCTCCAGGCCGTCGTGGACGCCGAGCTGGAGGCCGCCGGCGCCCCCGACAACGACCCCCGCAGGATCGGCATCGGCCTCGGCATGGCCGCCCCGACGATCCTTCACTACGGCACCGAGGAGCAGAAGCGCCGGTTCCTGCGGCCGCTGTGGACCGGGGAGGAGGTCTGGTGCCAGCTCTTCAGCGAGCCCGGCGCCGGCTCCGACCTGGCGGCGCTCGGCACCCGGGCCGTACGGGAGGGCGACGAGTGGGTCGTCAACGGACAGAAGGTGTGGACGTCCAGTGCCCATCTCGCCCGCTGGGCCATCCTCATCGCGCGGACCGACCCGGACGTGCCCAAGCACGCGGGCATCACCTACTTCCTCTGCGACATGACCGACCCCGGCGTCGAGGTGCGGCCCCTGCGCCAGATCACCGGCGAGGCCGAGTTCAACGAGGTCTTCCTCACCGGCGTCCGCATCCCCGACGCCCACCGACTCGGCGCGGTCGGCGACGGCTGGAGGGTCGCGCAGACCACGCTGAACAACGAACGCGTGGCCATCGGCGGCATGCGGCTGCCCCGCGAGGGCGGCATGATCGGCCCGGTCTCGAAGGCCTGGCGCGAGCGTCCCGAACTGCGCACCCAGGAACTCCATCAGCGACTGCTGAAGCTGTGGGTGGACGCCGAGGTCGCCCGGCTCACCGGCGAGCGGCTGCGCCAGCAGCTCGTCGCGGGCCAGCCCGGCCCCGAGGGCGCCGGCATGAAGCTCGGCTTCGCCCGCCTCAACCAGGAGATCAGCGGCCTGGAGGTCGAACTCCTCGGCGAGGAGGGCCTGTTGTACGACGACTGGACCATGCGGCGCCCGGAACACGTGGACTTCACCGGCCGCGAGGCCGGTTACCGCTACCTCCGCTCCAAGGGCAACAGCATCGAGGGCGGGACCAGCGAGGTCCTGCTGAACATCGTCGCCGAGCGCGTCCTCGGCCTGCCCGCCGAGCCGCGCACCGACAAGGACGTCGCATGGAAGGACCTGTCCCGATGAGCGCACAGCCGGATCTTCTCTACTCCGAGGAGGAAGAGGCGCTGCGGTCCGCCGTCCGGGACCTGCTCGCCGACCACTGCGACGCGCCCGGCGTCATCGCCCGCACCGAGTCGGACGCGCCGCACGACCTGGAGGCCTGGAAGGCGCTCGCCGACGGCATGGGTCTCGCGGGCCTCCTGGTTCCCGAGGAGCACGGCGGCCAGGGCGCCACGCACCGCGAAGCCGCCGTGGTCCTGGAAGAGCTGGGTCGCGCGGTCGCCCCGGTGCCGTATCTCACCAGTGCCGTCGTGGCCACCGAAGCCCTGCTGGCCTGCGACGCCTTCGACCTGCTGGCCGACCTCGCGTCCGGCCGCCGTATCGGCGCTCTCGCCGTCGCCCTGAGTGTGGCTCCGGGCGGCGTCTACAAGGTCGTACGACATGAAGAGGGCTCCCTGCACGGCGAGTTGACCGCCGTCGCGGACGCCGCAGTCGCCGACGTGCTGCTCGTGCCCGCCGACGACGGAGGCCTCTACGCGGTCGACGCCTCCGCCGCCACGATCACCCCGCGGGCGTCCCTGGACCTGACGCGTCCGGTGGCCACGGTGACCCTGGACGGAGCGCCCGGACGCCTGCTCGGCGACGCCGAACCCGCCGTGCGCCGCGCCCTGCGCGCCGGTGCCGGGCTGCTCGCCTCCGAGCAACTCGGAGGCGCCGACTGGACGTTGACCGAGACCGTGCGCTACCTGAAGGAGCGCAAGCAGTTCAACCGGCCCGTCGGTGGCTTCCAGGCGCTCAAGCACCGGCTCGCCCAGACGTGGCTGGAGGTCGTCAACCTGCGCGCCGCCGCCCGCAACGCGGCCGACGCCCTCGCGCGCGGCGAGGACGCCGACGTGGCGGTCGCCGTCGCCCAGGCGTACGCGGCGCCCGTCGCGGTCCGTGCCGCCGAGGAGGCGCTGCAACTGCACGGCGGCATCGGAATGACCTGGGAGCACCCGGTGCATCTGTACCTGAAGCGGGCCAAGGCGGACTCGATCGCGTACGGCACCGCGGGCGCGCACCGGGCCGCGCTGGCCGAACTGGTCGACCTCCAGGCCCCCTGACGGCCCACCGGAGTTCACCCGGGAAAGCCCGCCCTGCCTGGGGCGGGCTTTTTCGCGCCGCCGGACGGACGGAGTGAACGGACGGCGGCAGTCCGGCCAACTCCTGGCACGTACAGGTTCGTTACGGACCTGACCGCTTCATACTCCCTGTGGTTCGGATCGGCCCAAAGGGAGGCAGAACATGGCGCTCATCACTCGTCGCAGAGCCCTCACCACGGTCGGCGCCGCACTCGCGGGCGTGCTGGCCCCGCCGGTCGGCAGTGCCTTCGCCGTCGACAAGAAGCACCGACCCCGCCCGCTGTGGCGCGCCCACGCCCACAACGACTACGAGCACCCGCGCCCCCTCCTCGACGCCCTGGACCACCGGTTCGGCAGCCTGGAGGCCGACATCTTCCTCACGGGCGACCAGCTCCTCGTCGCCCACGACCCGGAGGACCTCGACCCCGCGCGCACCCTGGAGTCCCTCTACCTCGACCCGCTCGCCGCCCGCGTCAAGGCCAACCACGGTTCCGTGTACCGCGGTTACCGCAGGCCGCTCCAGTTGCTCATCGACATCAAGACCGAGGGCTCCTCGACGTACCTCGAACTCGACCGGCATCTCAAGCGCTACAGGCACCTGTTCACGACGTACGCCCACGGCCGGGTGTTCCCCGGCCCGGTCACCGCCGTCATCTCCGGCGACCGCGCCGCCCGGGTGCCGATGGAGGCGCAGACCGTGCGCCGCGCCTTCTACGACGGCCGGCTCAGCGACCTCGGCAGCTCGGCACCGGCCTCCTTCATCCCGCTGATCAGCGACAACTGGGGCAACAACTTCACCTGGCGAGGCGTCGGCGCCTTCCCCGACGCCGAGCGGCGGAAGCTGAACACGATCACGGGGGCCGCGCACTCCCGCGGGCAGAAGGTGCGGTTCTGGGCCACCCCGGACCTGGCGGGCCCGGAACGCGACGCGCTGTGGACCGAACTGGTCGCCGCCGATGTCGACTACCTCAACACCGACGACCTCTCCGGCCTGCGGGCCTTCCTGGAGGCGCACGACCGCGCGTGACACCACACGTTCGGCGGACAGGTCAGCCGCCCGGACGAACCCTCCGCTACGCCACACTTACGGCCGAACGCCGTGAACCGGACGTGTGCGGCGTGGCGGAGGAGGTTGACGATGGCCGTGTCCATTTCCGTGGTGCTGCTGCTGTTGGTCCTTGCGGTGATCTTCCTGCGCAACGGCGGGCTCAAGGTCTCCCACGCGCTCGTGTGCGCCCTGCTCGGCTTCTACATGGCCGGCACCAGCATCGCGCCCACCATCAGCAGCGGCCTCACGGCCACCGCCGACATCGTCAGCGGTCTGAGACCGTGAGGCCGCCCGCTCATCGGCCCGTCACCGGGTGAAGACGCCGATGCCGTTCGGGACGGGGCGTTCCGCGCCGCCCGAGGGATGGTTGAGCACGCTGACCGTGGAGGCCCCAGGGGCCCGGGCGACCAGCGTCGAGGAACCGCCGCCGTCCAGGCTGAAGGCGTCGGTCGAGCCCAACCTCCGCATGGTGTGGGCCACTTCGGCGATGGTCAGCCCCTTGTACCCGGTGCCGCCGTCCAGCGAGAACAGCAGCACCTGCTTCCCGCCGCCCCCGATGCCCACGGCGCTGCGCACCGCGGCGGTGTTGTCGTCCAGGCCCGGCAGCGGCTGTCCGCCGGTGAGCACCGGGTAGCCGCCGACCGCGAACCGGTACGCCACCCGGGAGGCGGCGGCCACCAGCCGGTGCCGTACCTTCACCGGCTGCCCCGGGACGAACTTCCGCAGCTCCTGCGCCCCCGCTTCCCGGCCCACCAGCACGGTGGTCCCGGGTTGGATGGCGCCGCCGCCCGGGCTGTCGGCGGTCGCCACCACCCGACCGCCGCGGACCGTCACCTCGTGGGTGTCCGTGCTGCACGGCGCGGCGCGGTCGGTGTCGGTGCCGCAGGTCGCCCGGACCCGGGAGACACTGCCCCACTCGGAGGTGAACGCCCCGACGGAGTTCACCGGCAGCGCGTACTGGTTGAGGCCGCCGAGCCCCAGGTTCCCGGTGGCCGTGCGGACCGATCCGGCCAGTGCCATGTCGTCGAGACGGGCCCGGCGGTCGACGCCCATGCCCACGACGTCCTCGGTGGAGGTGCCGGGCGGCAGGGACGGCCCGAAGCGCTGGTCGTTCGGTACGGCCGCCTTGAGCGTACGGCCGCTCGCGACGGCGGGACCCACGCTCGCGCCGGTCACCTCGACGCCGGGGTGCTGGGTCTCGGTGATGTTGAAGAAGTCGCCGTTCACCCCGGCGATGGCGCCCTGGGCGTCGGCCAGCCGGGACACGGGCGTCCGGGCAGCGACCTTCCCGGGGTACAGCAGGTCCAGGGTGATACGCGGGTTGGTCAGGTCCACCCGCAGCAGATGGCCGTGGGCGGTGCCCTGGGCGCCCTGGATGTCGAACTGCTCGTACACCACACCGGGAGCGAGCCGCGTGGCGGCGGGAGCGCCGCTGGCCGGTACCGCCCCCAGCAGGGCGGTACCGGCCAGCGAGCCGAGTACGGTGAGAAAGGTCAGTGTCGTTCTGCGTGCCGTGCGTCGTTTCTGACGACGTGTCACAGTCCCCCCTGAGGATTCGTCAACTGTCCCGGGACTCAGGGGAGAAGTGCATCAGATCCGGGCGGTCGGCGCGGTGGCTATGCCCCGACAACGCGAGAACGGATGAGGAAACGCACCCCCTCGGGTGCCTCCAGGGAGAAGCCGCTGCCGCGGCCCTCCACCACGTCGACGATCAGCCGGGTGTGGGCCCAGGCCTCGTACTGGCTGCGGGACATCCAGAAGCCCACCGGCTCCTCGACGCCGTGCACGTACAACTCGGCGAGCAGCACGTCCGAGTTGCCGGTGCGGAACTCGCCCGCCGGGTAGCACATCGGCGCGCTGCCGTCGCAGCAGCCGCCGGACTGATGGAACATCAGCGGGCCGTGCGCGTCGTGCAGCCGCCGCACCAGTTCGGCGGCGGCGGGCGTCAGCGCGACGCGCGGGATCTCCTCGTACATGCCAACCATCCCCACGGGAACCGGATCCGGACGGACCAGCGGACCACGGGGGAGGTTGCGAGAGGGTTGCAGGCCCCCTACGCGTAGGGCGTGAAGTGGGCCGGGGTGTGGTCGATCGGCAGGCCGGGGCGCCAGGCGGTCAGGGCCTGGGCGCTGCACACGAACAGCTCCTGCGGCAGCCCGTCCAGGGCGTACCAGCGCCAGTCGCCGACCTTCTCCCCGGGCTGGTCGCGAGGCTCGCCCTGCCAGGTGGTGACCTGGGCGGCGACGGTGAGCCGTACGACCCCCTCGACCCGGTCCAGGAGGGTGCCGAGCAGTCGTACATCCGCCGGGCGCGCCGTCAGGCCGGTCTCCTCGGCCAGCTCGCGCACGACCGTCTGCTGGAGCGACTCGCCGGGCTCCACCATGCCGCCGGGCAGTTCCCAGGTGCCGTACTTGTGGCGGCCGAGCAGCAGCCCCTGGGGGCCGTGCAGGATCGCGCCGACACCGAGGGCCGTCTGGGGGACGGGCGGGCGGGGAGTGCGAGGGCGGGAAGAAACGCGGTCCATCGGGCTCCGGCTTCCGTAGGGGTGGCTGCTTGAACGATGTCGCCGAACAGTGGGCAGTGGGTCTTTTGACATAGCTATGTTCTCATACCTATATTGCGAGCGTGACCCCCTCCAGCACTCCCAGCCGGGACCTCGACCGCGTGGCCGCCGGCCTCGCGGAGCAGGTGCCCGCGCTGCACCGTGCGCTGGAGCGGCGGATCGCGGCGGAGTACCCGCACCCCAAGCCGCCCGAGGGTCAGCTCGCGCTGCTGCGGTTCGTGGCGCGGCGCGAGGGCGCCACCGTGCGCGAGGCGGCCGAGGCGCTGCTGATGAAGCCCAACAACGTCAGCGCCCTCGTCTCCCGGATGACCGAGCTCGAGCTGCTGGAGCGCCGCCAGGACGCCACCGACAAGCGGGTCGCCCATCTCCACCTCACTGCCACCTCCCGGCAGCGGCTCGCCGAGGTGCGGGAGCTGGAGGCCGCCTACCTCCGGCAGGCGCTGCTGTCCCTCACCGAGGGCGAGAAGGACGCGCTGGGCTCCGTCCTGGGCGCCCTGAACGCGCTGACGAACCGGCTCCACTCCGCCGTCCGCTGAGCGGAGCGGCCGGCGCGCCCCTTCCGTGGGCCTGTGCGGGGCAGCGGTGCGGTCATGTGCGGGCGGGGCATGGTTCGGGCGAGGCGAGGGGCGTGCGGGCTCTGTCGCGTTCGCACATCTGAGCCCCCGGCATACCGCGCCGCGCCTCGGAGCAGATTCAGCAGGATGACCGACCACCAGCTTCTTCCGGAGCGCGCGTCCTGGCCCGCCCGCCGGGCGCTCGCGCAGTGGGCCCGCCAGATCACGGAGGCCCGTTGGTTCGCGCTCACCGTCCTCGCCCTGATCCTCGTCAACGCCGCCCTGCTGGGCGTGGAGACGTACCCCGGCCTCGCGGCGGAGTGGTCCCGGTGGCTGGGGCTCGCCGAGCACGTGTGCCTCGCGGCCTTCACGGCCGAGATCGCGCTGCGCGCCTGCGCCCACGCCGACCGCCCCCGCGAGTTCCTCCGTGATCCATGGAACCTGTTCGACCTGGCCGTCGTGGGCCTCGCGTTCCTCCCGGTCGTCCGCGAGAACGCCACCGTCCTGCGGCTGCTGCGCCTGGCCCGCGTCCTGCGCACCGCCCGGTTCCTGCCCCAACTGCGCATCGTGATGGTCGCGGTGGCCCGCAGCCTGCCCGGCACGGTCAGCTTTCTGCTCGTGGGCGCGCTGCTGCTCTACGTCTACGCCATGGTCGGCTGGCTCCTCCTCGGCCGACACGACCCCGAGCAGTACGGCTCGATCGGCCGCGCGGTGCTCACCCTGTTCCTGCTGATGACGCTGGACGGCCTGGGCGAGGCGGTGCACGCCGGTCTCGAGGCCACGCGCTGGAGCGTCGTCTACTACGCGTCGTACGTCCTGATCGCCTCGTTCGTGCTGGTCAACGTGCTCATCGGGGTGGTGATCAGCTCCCTGGAGGAGGCCCGGGAGCTGGAGCGGGAGCGGTCGGACGACACTCCGCCGGCCGACAGGGAGCTGCGGACGCGTATCGCCGCGGCCCGCAGCGCCCTGGACGATCTGGAGGCAAGCCTTCCGGCGCAAAACGGCTCGACGCGACGGCGACCGTGTGCCTAGGGTGATTGTCGCGGCATCGCGTGTCGGTCACCGGCTGGGTGAGGCATGGAGGCGCCGCGGAGATGCCCACGGAGGCATTCACCTTGCCCGTCGAGTTCAATCACACCGTCATCGCCAGTCACGACCGGGAGCAGTCAGCCCGGTTCCTCGCCGGGATCCTCGGCCTCGAAGTGGGCGAACCGGCCGAGCCGTTCCTGCCCGTCGAAACGGCGAACGGCGTCACGCTCGACTTCGCGACCTTCGGTCCCGACGCCGACATTCCCCTGCAGCACTACGCCTTCCTCGTGTCGGAGGAGGAGTTCGACGAGATCCTCGCCCGGCTCGTCGCGGCGCGCGTGCCCATCCAGGCCGACCCGCACGGCAAGCACCCGGGCCGCATCAACCGCAACGACGGCGGCCGGGGCGTGTACTTCCGGGATCCGTCCGGCCACGGCATGGAGGCCCTGACCCGGCCGTACGGCTTCGATCCGGCCTCGGAGCTGAACGGCGTGACCGAAGAGGTTCCCGGCGCGGCCGTGAACTGACCGTGCGGTGAGGGAGGCGGCAGATGAGCGAGCGACCCCGCGAGGCGTCCGGTGGCTTCGACGCGGAGCGGTCCGCGGAGATCGTCGCCGCCTCCTTCGCCGGAGCCCCGGACGAGCGCCTGCGCGAGATCCTGACCTCCCTGGTCGGCCATGCCCACGCCTTCGTCAAGGAGGTGGGGCTGACCGCCGAGGAGTGGGCCGAGGGCATCCGCTTCCTCACCGAGACCGGCCGCAAGTGCGACGCCACCCGGCAGGAGTTCATCCTGCTCTCCGACGTGCTCGGGGTGTCGATGCTGGTCGAGTCCCTGAACAACCCGGCGGACGGGGAGTGCACCGAGGCCACCGTAGAAGGCCCCTTCCACCTGGTCGAGTCACCCGCGCGGGAGCTCGGCGACAGCATCGGTGAGGGCGGTGAGCCGTGCCTGGTCACCGGCCGGGTCACGGACACCTCCGGAGCGCCGGTGGCCGGGGCCCGGGTGGACGTGTGGCAGGCCGACGCGGAGGGGTTCTACGACGTGCAGCGGCCCGGCGAGGTGCCGGAGCGCAATCTGCGCGGGCTGTTCACGGCCGACGGCGACGGGCGGTTCTGGTTCCGTACCGTCGTGCCGCGCCACTACCCGATCCCCACCGACGGCCCGGTCGGCGCCCTGCTGAGATCGACCCGCCGGCACGCCAACCGGGCCGCGCACATCCACGTCCAGGTGTCGGGGCCCGGCGTCCGGACCCTGACGACCCATCTGTTCGCCGACGACTCGCCCTACTTGGACTCCGACGCGGTGTTCGGCGTGAAGGCGAGTCTGGTCCGGACCTTCGCCCAGGTCGACGATCCGCGGCGGGCCGCCGAGCACGGGCTGCCGAACCCGTTCCGGCACGTCGACTTCCCGGTCACCGTTCGACGCGGTATGTAGTGTTCATGTCACGTCTATCTCGCCGTAAGTGACGAACGCTCACCCTTCACGCACGCGGGACAGGCTGCCAGACGCATCCGATCAAGAGCAGAAGGAGCGCGTCCGTGCCCGAGCCCCGTAGATCGCACGTCTTCCTGATGACGGCCACCCTGGTCGCACTCGCCGTGACGCTGCCCACCCAGGCGCAGGCGTCGTCCGCACTGCCCGGGATCACCCCCAGGTCCGAGACGGCGGCACTCCACGACGACGAGGCGGGCGGCAACTCCGACGCGGACGACCCGGCGATCTGGCGCAACGCCGCCGAGCCGGGCCGCAGTCTGGTCGTCGCCACGGCGAAGGAGGGCGGACTGCGGGTCTACGACCTCGACGCGCGCGAGGTCCAGTCCGTGCCCGCCCCGGCCGGACCGACCCCCGAGGACGCCCCCGGGCGCTTCAACAACGTCGACCTGGTGCACGGCCTGAAGCTGTCCACCGGCCGCGCCGACCTCGCCGTCACCAGCGACCGCGGCAACGACCGGCTGCGCTTCTACCGCATCGACCGCGACCGCGCCGGCGGCCCGCTCACCGACGTCACCGACCCGGCCGTGTCGCCGGTCTTCTCCGCCGACCAGGAGGAGATCAACGACCAGCGCACCGCCTACGGCCTGGCCACCTGGACCGACCGTGCCACGGGCCGCTCGTACGCCCTGGTCAGCCGGCGCGAGACGACGAGCGTCGCGCTCCTGGAGCTGCTGCCCACCCGCTCCGGCACGGTCGGCTACCGCAAGATCCGCACCATTGACCTGCCCTCCGCCTTCCGGCTGCCCGACGGCACCTCGTGGACGCCGTGCCTGGAGCCCGGTGAACTGCCCCAGGTGGAGGGCATGGTGGTCGACCCCGCCAACGGCACGCTCTACGCCGGTCAGGAGGACGTCGGTATCTGGCGGCTGCGCGCCGACCTCACCGGCACGCCCAGGCTCATCGACAAGGTCCGCGAGTACGGCGTCCCCGGCACCTACGACGAGGCCACCGAGGAGTGCGCGCCGGGATCCGATCCCGGCTTCGGCGGCACCCGCGTCGCCGCCGACGTCGAGGGCCTGACCCTGCTGCCCGAGTCCGACGGTGACGGTTACCTCCTCGCCTCCAGCCAGGGCGACAACACCTTCGCCGCGTACGACCGCGAGGTCGAGGACGACAACGAATACGAGGGCGGCTTCCGGGTCACGGCCGCCTCCGCCACCCTCGACGGCTCCGAGGAGTGCGACGGCGCGGCGGTCCTCAACGCGCCGCTGGGGCGCCGTTACCCCAACGGCCTCCTGGTCGTCCAGGACGGCGACGAGACCCCGCGGAGCGAGGACCGGACCGCGACCGGCTTCAAGTTCGTCGACCTCGCGGACGTCATGGACGCGCTGGACGACTGACCTCAGGGGGCGCTCGGGATGCCCGCCCCGGGGACCGCGAGCGCCCCCGCACCGGCAGTCCGCGCGGGCGGGACAGGGGTCGTAGGGGCTTCTTCCGTGGTGGGCGGGGCTCGTAATGTGGGGCGTCCGTGGACGGTTCGTCCCGTCGCACCCGATCGCTGGAGGTACGACCCGTCATGTCGGCAGCATCCGGTCAGTACGACACCTGGTTCCGCCGGTACGAGCCGGCCCGGCCCGGCGCCGTCAAGCTCCTCGCACTGCCGCACGCAGGCGGTTCCGCCCCCTACTTCCTGCCGTTGGCCCGCGCGCTCGCGCCGGAGCTGGACGTGTTGTGCGTCCAGTACCCGGGGCGACTCGACCGGCACCGTGAGCCGGCCCGTACGGATCTGCGGGAGCTGGCGGACCAGGTGTACAAGGCACTGGTCTCCGAGCCGACCGGTCCCGTGGTGCTCTTCGGACACAGCATGGGCGCCGTGCTCGCCTACGAGATCGCCCTGCGGCTGGAGGAGTCCGGCGGGGGCGAGCTGCTGGGCCTCATCGCCTCCGGGCGGCGCGCCCCGCACCGGTTCCGTGAGGAGACCGTCCACCTCCGGGACGACGACGGCATCATCGCCGAGATCCGCGAGCTGAGCGGCACCGAGCCGGGCATCCTCGACGACGAGGAGCTGGTGCGCATGGTGCTGCCCGCGCTGCGCGCCGACTACCGGGCCGTGGAGACCTACCGGGTCACGCCGGGCGCGGCCCCGCTGAGCGTGCCCGTGACGGTGCTGACCGGCGAGAGCGACTCCCGGGTACCCCTGGCCGACGCCCGCGCCTGGGAGGAGCTGACGACCGGAACCTTCCGCTTCCGGTCCTTCCCCGGCGGACACTTCTATCTCAACGGCCGCCCGGCGGAGGTGACGGAGGCGATCCGGGAGAACATCGACGCCTTCCGCTCCGCCACTCCCGCGTCGCCCTGAGCGGAGGGGCTCAGTCCCCGCAAGCGCCCACAGCGGCCAGCCGGGTGGCGAGATCGGTGCGCTGCTTGACGTCCAACTTCCGGTAGACCCGGGTCAGATGCTGTTCGACAGTGCTCACGGTGATGAACAGCTTGCTGGAGATCTGCCGGTTGGTGTGCCCCTGCGCGGCCAGCGCGGCGACCCTGGTCTCGGCCTCGCTCAACCCGCCGAGGGGCTCCGCGCGTTCCGCACCGGCGGAGCGCTGTTCCCCCTTCGGCTGCCCTTGCCCCACCTGTCCTGCCCGGCTCTCCCGCCCGTTGGGCCGCGGCTCGTCCAGGCACCGTGCCTGCTCGGCGGGCGGGCGGGAATGCGGGCGCGACACCGGCTCGGGGGAGGCATGGGGCCTGGTGGGGCGGCCCAGCAGGACGGCCCTGTCGGCCAACGCACGGTCCAGTTCTCGGCGGTCGCCGCTGGTCTCCAGGAGTTTCACCGCCCGGGTCAGCAGCTGGCGGGCCTGCTCCGCCGGTACCAGGCCGGCGAGCAGCCGTAGCGCGGCACCCCGGGTGCGGTCGTCCACCGGGCGGTTGGCGTCGAGCTGTTCCTCCAGCAGGCGTACGGCCTCCGGCCGGTGCCCGAGGGCCAGTTGTACGCGCGCCAGCTCCAGCCGCCACGGCACCAGGGTCGACACGTCCATGCGCCAGGCCGCCATCTCCCGGCGGATCCAGCGCAGATCGTCGGCGGCCGCCCGGCGCCACCCGATGGCGAGCTGATAGCGGGCGCGCGCCGCCAGATAGTGCAGTCCGAGCGGGGTACGGAAGGACTCCGCCGGGACGGGCCGGGCCAGCCAGCGGTCCGCGTCCGCGAACCGCCCGGCCTCCGTCGCCGCGGCCACCAGGGTGCCGAGCGGCGCCGCCACCGCGAACCCCCACGCCTGCGGGGTGATCACGGTCAGCGCGGCCCGCCCCTGCTCCTCGGCCTCCTGGGGCGAGCCGAGCCGGAGCGCCGCCTCGGCCCGGATGGCGTGCAGCACCGCCTGCCAGCTCGGCACGTTCCCCACCGAGGGGCGCGCCAGCACGGTCCTCGTCCAGTCGCGGACCTGCGCCGGCCGCCCGGTGTACACCATCGCCACGAGCAGCGTCGCCAGCAGTCCGAGCGCGCCGTCGTCGTCGAGATAGCGCTGGATCATCAGCTCGGCGTCGGCCGAGGGGTCCGCCGTGCCGCGTTCCGGGGCGAGGGAGTCGGCGAGCAGGGTCAGCGCGTCCAGATAGCGGCCGGTGACGGAGGTGGCGATGCCGGAGTCCGTGATGGCCCGGGCCTCGGCCTGTGCCTCCGGGTAGTGGTCGGGCCGGGCGAGTGAGATCAGCAGCCGTGCGGCGGCGAGCCGGGCGCGGGTCTCGGGGGAGGGGTCCCTCAGCCCGGTGACGGCCGCGACGATCGAGCAGGCGGCGTCGCCGCGGCCCTGCCACAACAGCGCGGGCACACCGGTGAGCGCGTTGGGCGGGTAGCCGTCGGCCCCCTCCACCGCGCTGAGCCTGCTCAGGTCGGTGGCGGCCGACAGCGGGTTGAGCTGCCAGCGGGAGCGCAGCAGCAGGCTGTCGTACGCCGTCCACCGCGGGGTGTCCGCGGGCTGAGGCCGCGTCAGGCGCAGGCACGCGCAGGTGAGATCGGGGCGACCGGAGGCCAGCGCCTGGGCCGCCGCCCGGTACAGGGCGGGCTCCGCCCAGTCCGGCTCGGCCCAGTCGGCGGCGATGAGATGACGGGCGATCGCCTCCGGCTCGGCGCCGAACTCGTGCAGCACCTCGGCCGTCATCCGGTGCAGCCGCCGCCGCTCCTCGGTCGGCAGTCCGGCGAGGACGGCGGCGACGAGCGGGGGGCGGATCAGGTCGCCGTCCACGAGTCCGGACTGCCCCAGTAACTGGAGCGCCTGGGCGGTCAGATCGGGGGTGAGGGCGACCAGCCGGGCCAGCACGGGCAGCGGTGTGGGTCGGCCGAGCACGGCGAGGGTCTGCGCGGTGGCGCGCACCTCGGGCTCGTGCCGGTACAGGGAGCGCAGCACGGCCTCGGCCAGTGGTCCGTCGCCGCCCGCCGCGGGGGAGGCCTCGGCCGCGACCGGATCGTCCAGCAGGGCGCTCATGAGCAGCGGGCTTCCGCCGGTCAGCGCGGGCGCGCGGCGGGCGAGCCGGGCACGGGCCGAGGGGACCGGGTGGGTCCCGGCCAGCCGGCCCAGCGCCTCGTCGGTGAGCGGGGCCAGCTCGATCCGGGAGAAGGAGGGCTGGCTCATCAGCTCGGCCCGGAAGTGCGGATGCGGGGCGCGCAGCGTCGAGGACTCGGTGAGCACCACCATGATCCGCTTGTGCCGCAGCCTGCGGACCGCGTACAGCAGGCACTGCAGGGACGCCTGGTCGGCGTGGTGCACATCGTCGACGGTGAGCACGAGGGGTGCCGGGCCGGCCAGATCGAGCAGGGAGGCGAGCACGCCGTGCACGGTGGTGGGCAGCGGCTGTTCGGCGGCCTCCGGCGGGGCGGCCGGCGGGGTGGTCAGCTCCGCGAGGTCGTCAGCGGTCAGTGGTGGGGGCGCGGTGCGGGCGAGATGCCGTACGGCGGTGGCGACCTGGCGCATGGAGGCGCGCCCGAGTCCGGAGCTGTCGATGAGCTGGTCCACCACGGCGAACTGCAGGCTGCGCTCGGCGGGTGAGCCGACGGCGCGGAGCACATGGGCCGAGCGCTCGGTCACCGACGCGGCGAAGGCCTCCAGCAGCGCGGTCTTGCCGCTGCCCACCCCGCCGGTGATCAGACAGACCTGTCCGTCGTGCTGGTCGTCGCAGTTGTCGAAGGCCGCGCGGAGCTGATCGAGCTGTGATTCCCGCTGTATCAGTACCACTCGACTCGGTCCCCCCTGAACGCGATGTCATGGAACAAACCGGCACTGTTCGACTGCATGGCGTCGTGGCCCCCGGATGGCTGAACGGTAGTCCTCGCGTGGTGGAGTCCGGGTCGAGGGCGGCGGCCTCGCCTGCCGCCCGAGCCGACAGCTTACGGCAGAGACAGGACCGAATTCTTGCCGAATCTTTGCCGACCGACGGCTTCTCAAGGCCCTCCGAGGCACCTCGTGCTACCGGTAGGACACGTTCCGGGATCGTCGAAGGACCGCCCACCCCTGCTGCGCCGCATAGGGGTTGACGCTCCGCGCACCGCGAGCGGTGGGTTAGGGGTTGGTCTGCCGTGCCCCGGCTCCCTAGATTGCGAGACCTGGTCCGGGTGCCGGCGAAAGGGAAACCCAGTGTCGACGAAGCCCACCCACGGTGCCGTGATCGGCGGCGGACTCGCCGGGATGCTCACGGCGCGGGCCCTGCGCAGACACCTCGACCGGGTCACCGTCATCGACCGCGACGACCTCCCGACCGGCCCGGAACCGCGCAAGGGCGTTCCCCAGGCCCGGCACGCCCATCTGCTGTGGTCGGGCGGCGCCCGGATCGTCGAGTCACTGCTGCCCGGCACCGTCGAACGGCTGCGCTCCGCCGGCGCCCACCGCATCGGCGTCCAGTCCGACATGGTGAACATGTCCCCGTACGGCTGGCAACAGCGTTTCCCCGAGACGCAGTTCCTCCTCGCGGTCGGCCGCCCCCTGCTCGACTGGACCGTCCGGGACCAGGTACTCACCGACGAGGCCATCACCGTACGCACCCGCACCGAGGTCCACGAACTGCGCGGCACCCAGGGCCACCTGGACGGCATCACCGTCCGCGACCTCGACAGCGGCGACGTCACGACACTGGACGCCGAGATCGTCGTGGACGCGAGCGGACGCGGCTCACGGCTGCGCCAGTGGACGGCCCCGCTCGGCGTACCCGAACCGGAGGAGGACGTGGTCGACTCCGGGATCACCTACTCCACCCGGATCTACCGCGCGCCCGAACGGGCCGCCGCCCGCTTCCCCATGGTCAGCGTGTACGCCGACCACCGCGTCGGCGAACCGGGCCGCAGCGGGCTGATCCTGCCCATCGAGGACGGGCAGTGGATCGTCACCCTCTCCGGCACCCGGGGCGCCGAACCTCCGACGGACGAGGCGGGGTTCACCGCCTTCGCCGAGGGCCTTCGGCACCCGCTGGTGGGCCAGGTCCTCGCGACCGCCGAACCGGCGGGCCCCGTCCGGGGCTCCCGCAGCACCGCCAACCGCCGTATCCACTACGACCGGTTGGAGCGCTGGCCGGACAACCTGGTGGTGCTCGGCGACGCCTTCGCCGCCTTCAACCCCGTCTACGGCCACGGCATGAGCTCCGCCGCCAGGGCGGTCGCCGTCCTCGACCGCACCCTGCGCCGCCACCGGGGCAAGCACGACCTCGCGGCCACCGTGATGCGTGCCGTCGCCGCGGCCGTCGACGACCCGTGGATCCTCGCCGCGTCACAGGACGTGTTCTACCCCGGCTGCCGGGTCGAGGCCAAGGACCCGCGGCTGTCGGAGGAACTCCACAGTCGCCAGGACTTCTCCGAACGCGTCGGCACGGTCGGCCTGTCCGACCCGGTGGTCAGCGCCGCCTCCGCGGGCGTCACCACCCTCGCCGCCCCGGTCGCCAGCCTCCAGTCGCCCGCGGTGCTCAACGCGCTGCGCACGGGCCCCGCCCACCCGCCGCTCACCGAACCCCCGCTCACCGCCGAGGAATGGGCACTGCTGAACTGACCCGGGGCGGCGGGGGTCAGTCGGCGGTCAGGGGACCGGTGTGAGATCCGAATGGCCCGCGATGATCCGGACCTCCGAGATCAGACCGGACTCGTCCACCCGCATCAGACTCACCAGCCGGAAGGCCACCCGGCCCCCGTCGGTGGCGTCCGGCACGGCCATCGTCCCGGAGACCGCCACCGCCACACTGCTCCCGTCCAGCGCCGCCGTCAGCGTGCCCGGGATCTCCTCGATGCCCGCGGCGATCGCGGCACCCAGATGCCGGCGCAGCGCCTCCCGGCCCACCAGCACCTCCGTGCCCACCGGGTCCTGGAACCGCGCGTCGGGCGTGAACAGGGCGAGGACACCGTCCAGATCGCCGGCGTTCATCAAGCGGCAGTATTCCCACACGACCGCCTTGCGCTTCGCCTCGTCCATGGCCCCCGCGCACCTTCCTCGAATGTCCCTCGGCCGACCGTGGAAACCCGGTCGGAAATCCATGGAATCAGTTCAGTAAACGGACGTCGGAGCTGCCCCAGAAAGCCCGCATCTCCTCGATCAGCCCGTCCGCGCCGACTTCGACGACCAGCATGCAGGTGAACTCCAGGCGCGCCTTCTCCGGCTCCCGCGGAGCGTCGAGAATTCCACGGCGCACCAGCAGCGGACCGTTCGGCAGGAAATTCATGGTGGAGATCACGGGAACGGCCGCGTGCCGTCCGTCGGGCGCCGCCACGGGCTCCCCGTAGGCGTCATGGACCCCCGCGGCCACCGCACCCGCGATATGCGAACGCAGCGCCCCGTGGCCGACCCGTGGACCGGCCCCCACCGGGTCCTCGAAGCGTACGGCCGGGGAATACAGGGCCAACAGGCCCTCCACATCACCTGCGTTGATGCGCTCGCAGTGCGCCACGGCCAGAGCCTTGCGCGTCGCTTCGTCGGGCACGGCCCTCGTCTCCCCTCGACGGCACACGAACCTGGAGCAGTGTCACAGCCACCCCCCGAAAGGCGATACCCCTACCCGGCCCCCAACCCCTACGCGCCGCGCCCGTAATGCCCGAGTGGCAAATCCATATCAGGGGTTGGGCCGCCCCCCTCGGGCTTCTTAGGGTTGGTCGCATCCTGGCCGGAGCACGGGGTGACGAAAACGCCGGACCACAGACCGCCACGCTATGCGGACGCGGCGGGGAAATCGCGGAACTCCCTAGCCGCCCGGACACCTCACCTCACCCCCCGGTCCGAACCGGACTCGGTTCCGCTCCTCGGGAGCCGAGCGTCAATGGGAGACCTGGTGGCGAATACGGGAAGCTCGGTCGGACGTACGGACTCCGCGAACGCGCGGTCGGCACCCACGGCACCCCCCGAGCAGATCGCCGTGATCGGACTCGCCTGCCGACTTCCCGGTGCCCCGGACCCGACGGCCTTCTGGAAACTGCTGCGCGAGGGCCGCGAGGCGGTCACCACCACCCCGCCCGAACGCTGGGACGCGGACGCCCACTTCGACGCCGACGCCACCGTCCGAGGAAAGATCAACACCCGGCGTGGCGGCTACCTCGACCAGGTCGACCGCTTCGACGCCGCCTTCTTCGGCATCTCCCCCCGCGAAGCCGGCGCCATGGACCCCCAGCAACGCCTGATGCTGGAACTCGGCTGGGAGAGCCTGGAGGACGCCGGGATCCTCCCGCACACCCTCGGCGAGCACACCACCGGCGTCTTCGTCGGCGCCATCTGGGACGACTACGCCTCCCTGCTGCACCGCCAGGGCGCCACGGCGATCGGCGCGCACAGCGTCACCGGCCTGCACCGCAGCATCATCGCCAACCGCCTCTCCTACACACTCCGGCTCAGCGGCCCGAGCATGACCGTCGACACCGGCCAGTCCTCCTCGCTCGTCGCGGTCCACCTCGCCTGTGAGAGCCTGCGCACCGGTGAGAGCGAGGTCGCCCTCGCCGGAGGCGTCAACCTCAACCTGGTCCCCGAAAGCACCATCAGCGCCGCCAAGTTCGGCGCCCTCTCGCCCGACGGCCGCTGCTACACCTTCGACGCCCGTGCCAACGGCTACGTCCGCGGCGAGGGCGCCGGACTCGTCGTCCTCAAGCCGCTCTCCCGCGCGCTCGCCGACGGCGACCACGTCCACTGCGTCATCGCGGGCAGCGCCACCGGCAACGACGGCGGTGGCGAGGGCCTGACCGTCCCCACCCCCGAGGGGCAGCGCCGCGTCATCGCCCAGGCCCACCGACGCGCCGGGATCGACCCCGCCCACCTCCAGTACGTCGAACTGCACGGCACCGGCACCCGGCGCGGCGACCCCGTCGAGGCCGCCGCGCTCGGCGCCGCGGCGGGATCGGCCGCCCGCGCCGCCGGCCACGCGGTCGCCGTCGGCTCCGTCAAGACCAACATCGGGCACCTCGAGGGCGCGGCGGGCATCGCCGGCCTGCTCAAGACGGTCCTGGCCCTGCGCCACCGGCAACTGCCGCCCAGCCTCAACTTCGAGCAGCCGCACCCCGACATTCCCCTGGACGAGCTGGGACTGCGGGTCCACACGGCACTGAGCGACTGGCCGCGCCCCCACGATCGACTCCTCGCCGGGGTCAGCTCCTTCGGCATGGGCGGCACGAACTGCCATGTGGTGCTGGCGGAGGCGCCGGACGCCGTCGTCGCCGGGGCGGACTCGGCTGTACGGGACGCCGACGCCGTAGCGGAAGACGCTGATGCCGTGGCACAGGGCGCCGATGCTGTGGGGGCGCGGGACGACGACGATGTCGCGACGCGGGACGCCGATGCCGGGCCGCACGGCTGGCCGCTGTCCGCCCGGACCGCCACCGCGCTGCGCGCCCAGGCCCGCAAGCTGCGCGAACACCTCGACACGCACCCCGAGCAGACGACAGCGGACCTGGGCCACTCCCTGGCCACCACCCGAACGTCGTTCGCCCACCGTGCCGTCGTCCTCGCCGCCGACCGCGAGCGGGGCGCCAAGGCGCTCGCCGCCCTGGCGGCCGGACGTTCTTCGCCGGACGTCGTCCGCGGCACCGTCACCGAGGGCGGCACGGCCGTCCTCTTCTCCGGACAGGGCAGCCAACGCCTGGGCATGGGACAGGAGTTGTACGCCACCCGGCCCGTCTTCGCCCGTGCGCTGGACGCGGTCTGCGGCCACCTCGACCCCGAGGTCCGCGAGCTGCTGCTGACCGCCGAACCAACCCCCGCCAACGCGGCCCGCCTGGACCGCACGGCCGTCACCCAACCCGCCCTGTTCGCCGTCGAGGTCGCTCTGTACCGCCTCGCCGAATCCCTCGGTGTCGTCGCCGGCCACCTTCTCGGCCACTCCGTGGGCGAACTGGCCGCCGCCCACGTCGCCGGAGTCCTCTCCCTTGCCGACGCCTGCGCCCTCGTCACCGCACGCGGTCGGCTGATGCAGGCCCAGCCCGAGGGCGGAGCGATGACCGCCCTGGAGGCCTCGGAGGACGAGGTCACCGCCGAACTCGCCGCAGTCGAAGGGCACATCACCGTCGCCGCCGTCAACGGCCCCGGCTCCTGTGTCGTCTCCGGGGACGCCGAGGCCGTCAGCGCCTACGCGGCCACCTGGGCCGAGCGCGGCCGCAAGACCCACGCCCTCCGGGTCAGCCACGCTTTCCACTCCGCCCACATGGACGGCATGCTGGACGAGTTCCGCGCCGTGGCACGGGGACTCACCTTCCACCCGCCCACGATCCCCGTCGTCTCCAACCTGACCGGCCGCCCCGCCCCCGCCGAGGAACTGTGCGACCCCGAGTACTGGGTGCGGCACGTCCGCCAGGCCGTGCGCTTCGCCGATGGCGTTGACTGGCTGCTGGACCAGGGCGTCACCACCTTCCTCGAACTCGGCCCCGACGGCACCCTCGCGGCCCTGGCCCGCGAATGCCTCACCGCCCGGCCCGACGGCGCCCGCCCCACCGACGTCGCTTTCCTCACCGCATTGCGCCGCGACCGCGCCGAGACGCAGACCCTGCTGACCGCCTTGGCGGGACTGCACGTCCGGGGCGCCGCCCCCGCCCTGCCCGCCTTCTCCGCGGGACCCGCCGCACGCCGGGTCCCGCTGCCGACGTACGCCTTCCAGCGCAAGCGGTACTGGCTGAGCGGCGACAACGAACCACCCGCCGCACCCGACGACCGGAACACCGAGGACACCGCCGTCGCCCCGAACGGGGCAGCGGCCGAGGACGGGCCCGCTGTCCTGGACGGTACCGGTGATGACGGGCCCGGTGTCCTGGACGGGGTCGCCGCCGACTGGCGGGAGCGCCTCTCCGGACTCACCGGCACCGCCGAGCAGACCAGGGCCGTCCTCGACCGGATCCGCGAGCACATCGCGATCGTCCTCGGCCACACGGACGACGACCCCGACGCCCTGGACGTCACCTGGTCGTTCAAGGACCTGGGCTTCGACTCCCTGTCCTCGGTCGAACTCCGCGACCGGCTCGCCGCCGCGACCGGCCTGCGCCTGCCCGCCGGTCTCCTCTACGACCACCCCACCCCCACGGTCCTCGCCGACCACCTCCGTGCCGAACTCCTCGGCGACACGACCCAGCCCCGCACGACGCGCACCACCACCGTCCACACCGGCGAACCGATCGCCATCGTCGGCATGGCCTGCCGCTACCCCGGCGAAGTCGCCTCACCGGAAGACCTGTGGCGGATCGTCCGCGAGGGTCGCGACGTCGTCTCCCCCTTCCCCGACGACCGCGGCTGGGACCTGGAGACCCTCTACCACGCCGACCCCTCCCACCACGGCACCAGCTACGTCCGCGAGGGCGGCTTCCTGCACGACGCCGCCGCATTCGACGCCGAGTTCTTCGGCATCTCCCCGCGCGAGGCGCTGGCCATGGACCCCCAGCAACGACTGCTGCTGGAGACGAGCTGGGAGGCGATCGAACGGGTCGGCATCGCCCCTGGCTCCCTGCGCTCCAGCATGACCGGCGTGTTCGCGGGGGCCATGTCCCAGGACTACGGCGACCGGCTGCACGAGGCCACCGAACCCGTCGAGGGCTTCACCCTCACCGGCAACGCGGCGAGCGTCGTCTCCGGCCGGCTGTCGTACACCTTCGGCCTGGAGGGCCCGGCGGTCACGGTCGACACGGCCTGTTCGTCGTCGCTGGTCGCGCTGCATCTGGCAGTGCAGTCGCTGCGCAACGGTGAATGCGACCTCGCTCTGGCGGGCGGCGTCACCGTCATGCCCACCCCGGGCATGTTCGTGGAGTTCAGCCGCCAGCGCGGGCTCGCCGCCGACGGCCGCTGCAAGCCGTTCGCCTCCGCGGCGGACGGAACGGCGTGGGCCGAGGGCGTCGGCGTCCTGGTCGTCGAGCGGCTGTCCGACGCCCGGCGCAACGGCCACCAGGTGCTGGCGGTCGTACGCGGGTCGGCGATCAACCAGGACGGGGCCTCCAACGGTCTTGCCGCGCCGAACGGCCCGTCCCAGCAGCGGGTGATTCGGGCGGCGTTGGTTAACGCGGGGGTGGCGGCCTCCGAGGTGGACGCGGTGGAGGCGCACGGTACGGGAACCACGCTGGGTGACCCGATCGAGGCGCAGGCGCTGCTGGCGACGTATGGCCAAGGGCGGGACGCCGGCCGGCCGTTGTGGCTGGGCTCGATCAAGTCCAACATCGGGCACACCCAGGCCGCCGCCGGTGTCGCGGGTGTCATCAAGATGGTGATGGCTCTGCGGGAGGGGGCGCTGCCGCGCACCCTGCACGTGGACGAGCCGACTCCGCACGTGGACTGGTCCGAGGGTGACGTCCGGCTCCTTACGGAGGAGCTGGAGTGGGGCGAGGGCGGCGATCGGCCGCGTAGGGCCGCTGTTTCGTCCTTCGGGATCTCCGGGACGAACGCGCACGTGGTCCTGGAGGAGGCGCCCGCTGAGGCGGAGCCGGCACCTGTGGTGGTGTCCGGTTCCGAGGGCTTGTCGGGGTCGCCGGTGGTGCCGTGGGTGGTGTCGGGTCGGGGAGCGGTTGGTCTGGCGGCGCAGGCTGGGCGGCTGGCGGCGGAGACCGCTGGTGATCCAGTGGACGTGGGATGGAGCTTGTGGTCTTCGCGTACGGCGTTGGAGAGCCGTGCGGTGGTGTGGGGCCGGGAGAGTGGCGAGCTGACTTCCGCGCTCGGTGCGCTGGCGGAGGGATCTCTGGCGCCGAATGCCGTGTCGGGTACAGCCGGTTCGGCAACCGGTGTCGTGTTCGTCTTCCCGGGTCAGGGCTCTCAGTGGTTGGGGATGGGACGTGGGCTCCTTGAGTCCTCGCCGGTGTTCGCGGCGCGTGTCGCGGAGTGTGAGGCGGCGCTCGGGTCCTTCGTGGACTGGTCGTTGACGGAGGTGCTGCGGGGCGAGGACGACGCCTGGATGCAGCGGGTGGACGTGGTCCAGCCGGTGTTGTGGGCGGTCATGGTGTCGCTGGCTGCGGTGTGGGAGTCGCTGGGTGTTGTACCGGCTGCGGTGATCGGGCATTCGCAGGGGGAGATCGCGGCTGCTGCGGTGGTCGGTGCGTTGAGCTTGGAGGACGCGGCGCGGGTGGTGGCGCTCCGGTCGGCGGCCATCCGCGATGAACTGGCCGGTCGTGGTGGGATGTTGTCGCTGGCGGCGGGCGCTGATCAGGTGTCGGCGTGGGTTGAGCCGTACGGCGACCGGGTGTCGATCGCTGTCTTCAACGGTCCGGATGCGACCGTGGTCGCCGGTGATCCGGAGGCGCTGGACGAGATCACCGCTCTCGCCGAAGCCGATGGTGTGCGGGCGCGCAGGGTTCCGGTGGACTACGCGTCCCACTCCGCGCACGTGGAGGACATCCGGGACCGGCTTCTGGACGCGCTGTCTCCGGTGGCGCCCCGGGCGTCCCGTGTCCCGCTGATCTCCACGGTGACCGGCGGGGTGTTGGACACGACGACGATGGACGCCTCGTACTGGTACGAGGGCCTGCGTCAGCCGGTGCGCTTCACCGAGGCAGCTCAACAGGCCTTTGCGCAGAGTCACTTCCGGTTCATCGAGATCAGTGCTCATCCCGTGCTGACCATGGGCGTCCAGGCCATCGCGGAGGCTTCGCAGAAGTCGGTCACCGTCGTGGGAACGCTGCGAAGGGACGAGGACGAGAACGCCCGCTTCATCGCGAACGCGGCCGAACTCTGGGTCCACGGGACCGACGTCGACTGGTCCGCCGTCTTCGCGGGACGTGCCGTGAAGCGGGTCGATCTGCCGACGTACGCCTTCCAGCACCAGCGCTACTGGCTGGAGTCCAGCACGGGCACCGCCGATATCGGTGGCGCCGGACTCGCCGCTCCCGACCATCCACTGCTCGGTGCCGCTGTGAGCCTCGCCGGCGGTGACGGCGCTGTGCTGACCGGGCGGCTCTCGCTGCGCACCCATCCCTGGCTGGCGGACCACGCGGTGGCCGGCACCGTGCTCTTCCCGGGAACCGGCTTCGTGGAGCTGGCGATTCGGGCCGGGGACGAGGTCGGCTGCGGTCGGCTGAGCGAACTCACACTTCAGGCTCCGCTGGTTCTTCCCGAGCGTGACGCCGTCCACCTTCAACTCGTCGTCGGCGGGCAGGAGGGGGACGGGCAGCGCTCGATCGCGGTGTACTCCCGTCCGGAGGACTCAGAACACGACCAGGAGTGGACCCTGCACGCCGAGGGCACCCTCGCCGCCGAAGAACCGCAGGTCCCCTCCGTAGACCTGGCGGTCTGGCCGCCCGCGGACGCCGAGCCGGTGGAGATCGGCGACTTGTACGACCGACTCCACGCCTCCGGTTACCAGTACGGCCCGGTGTTCCGGGGGCTTCGTGCGGTGTGGCGGCGTGGGGACGAGGTGTTCGCCGAGGTCGAGTTGGGGGAGGCGGAGCGGGGCGGGGCTGCGGGCTTCGGGGTGCATCCGGCGTTGTTGGATGCGGCGTTGCACGCGGTGTTGCCGGTGGGTGGCGGGGAGACTCGGTTGCCGTTTGTGTGGTCGGGGGTGTCGTTGTCGGCGGTGGGGGCGTCGGCGGTGCGGGTGCGGTTGGTTCCGGCTGGTGGGGATGCGGTGTCGGTGTGGGTGGCCGATGCCGGGGGTGCGCCGGTGGTGCACGTGGAGTCGTTGGTGTTGCGGCCGGTCGTGGTGGAGGGGTTGGGGTCCGGTTCCCCGGTTCGTGAGGCTCTGTTCCGGTTGGACTGGACACCCGTCGCCTCCACGGCCGTCGTCGACGAACCCAGCTGGGCGGTGCTCGGCGATGCCGACCCGTTTGACTTCGGCCTTCCCCTCCTCGGCCACCTGGACCGGCTGGAGACGGAGTTGCCCTCCACGGTGGTCCTGCCCGTCGACGGCGGTGGCCACGGATCCGCGGAAGCCGTCCGTCGTACGGTCCTGAGCACATGGGAGACCGTCCGGACCTGGCTCGCGGACGAGCGGTTCGCCGAGGCGCGCTTGGTGGTCGTGACGCGTGGCGCCGTGGACACGGTCGGGGAGGGGCCCACTGATCTTGCCGCCTCCGCCGTCTGGGGCCTGTTGCGTTCCGCCGAGGCCGAGAATCCCGGGCGGTTCGGGCTGCTGGACCTGGACCCCGGGGGCGGCCACGGCCCGGATGTCGGCAAGGGCCTTGCCTCCGTGCTGGGAGGGGAATGGCAGGTCGCCGTCCGGGGCGATCACGTGCTCGTCCCGCGTCTGGCTCGCGCCAACGCCTCGGGTGAGGCGACCCGGTTCGGTGACGGCGCGGTTCTGATCACCGGCGGTACGGGGACCTTGGGCGCTCTGGTGGCTCGGCACGTGGTGGCGGAGCACGGGGTGCGGAAGCTGCTGCTCGCCAGCCGTCGGGGGGCCGAGGCTCCGGGTTCGGCGGAGCTGGTGGGCGAGTTGGCGGCCGCGGGGGCGGTTGCCGAGGTCGTGGCCTGTGACGCGGCTGATCGCGAGGCCTTGGCGGCGCTGCTCGCCGAGCATCGGGTCACGGGTGTCGTGCACCTCGCGGGCGTCCTCGACGACGCGGTGGTCACCGGGCTCACCCCTGGGCACTTCGAACGGGTCCTGCGTCCCAAGGTGGACGCGGCCGTCAACCTGCACGAGCTGACGCGCGATCTCGATCTCTCGGCCTTCGTCCTCTTCTCGTCCGTGGTCGGCGTTCTGGGTGGCCCCGGCCAGGCCAACTACGCCGCCGCGAACACCTTCCTGGACGCTCTCGCCCAGCAGCGCCGGGCGGAAGGACTGCCCGGGACCTCCCTGGCCTGGGGCTTGTGGTCGGACGCCAGCGGGATGACCGGCCACATGGACGAAACGGCCGTGGCCCGGATGGGGCGGGCCGGGATCGTGGGTCTCCCCTCCGACCAGGGCCTTGCCCTCTTCGACACCGCGCTCACCGGTGACGAGCCGCTGCTCGTCACCGCCCGTCTGAACACCGCCGCCGTCCGCGCGGGAACCGTGCCACCGCTGCTGCGCGGCCTCGTCCGGAGTAACGCTCGGCGCAGGGCCACGGGCCCCGACAGCGACGCCACCAGCGGCTCGCTCACCCGCAGGCTTGCGGGGCTCTCCCGCGAGGAGCAGCAGCACGAACTCCTCGGCGTCGTCAGGTCCAGCGTGGCCCTCGTACTGGGGCACGCCTCGGACCGGACGATCGACACCGATCGCACCTTCAAGGAGTTGGGTTTTGACTCGTTGTTGGCGGTGGAGTTGCGGAATCGGTTGGGTGAGGCGTCGGGGGTGAGGTTGCCGGCGAC
>NZ_JBSFOK010000049.1:0-62663 GCF_053587635.1 Streptomyces sp. NPDC003635
CAGCATGATCGTGCCGTGCATCGTGAACGCCTGGTTGAACTGCTCGTTCGACATGATCTGCAGACCAGGTCGGGCCAGCTCGGCGCGCATGAACAGCGCCAGCACGCCACCGATCACGAAGAACGCGAACGACGTGACGAGGTACAGCGTTCCGATCGTCTTGTGGTCAGTGGTGGTGAGCCACTTGATCACGACGTTGCCGGGCTGCTTGCGCCTGACCGGCAGCTCGTCCTTGTAGTGGGACTCCGCCGCCGCGGCACCCTGGGGTTCGTTGAGGATGCTCACAGGTTGTTCGTCTCCCGGTTCTTCTCGTGGCTCGTCTGCGCGATGCCGGCGGGAACGTAACCGGTCTGCCCCTTCTTCACGAGGTCCTGGAGGTGCTGCTCGTAGCGCTCCTGAGAGACGACCTTCACGTTGAACAGCATGCGGGAGTGGTCGACGCCGCAGAGCTCGGCGCACTTGCCCAGGAAGGTGCCCTCCTGGTTGGGAGTCACCTCGAAGGCGTTGGTGTGGCCCGGGATGACGTCCTGCTTCATCAGGAACGGCACGACCCAGAAGGAGTGGATGACGTCGCGCGAGGTGAGGACGAAGCGGACGCGCTTGCCCTCCGGCAGCCACAGGGTCGGGCCCGGGTTGCCGGTCTGCGGGTTCCGCGTGCCCGGGGTGCCGCAGTCGTAGACGCCGCCGGCGTTGGCCGGGAAGTCTTCCTTGTAGCGGTCCGGAATCGCGTCCAGTTCCTTGGCCTTGGTGGCGTCACCGGTGGAACCGTCGACGCCCTCGACGTAGTTGAAGCACCAGCTCCACTGGAAGCCGACGACGTTGATGGTGACGTCGGGCTTGTCCTTGAGCTCGAGGAGCTTCGACTCGTCCCGGGCCGTGAAGTAGAAGAGCACCGAGACGATGATCAGCGGGACCACCGTGTACAGCGCCTCGATCGGCATGTTGTACCGGGTCTGCGGAGGGACCTCGACCTTGGTGCGGCTGCGCCGGTGGAAGATGGCACTCCACAGGATCAGGCCCCACACCAGCACGCCGACGGCGAGCGCGGCAGCCCAGGAGCCCTGCCACAGGGAGAGGATCCGCGGAGCCTCTTCCGTGGTCGGGGTGGGCATACCAAGGCGGGGGAAGTCCTTGTATGTGCAACCGGTGGCGGTCGCCAGGACCAGGCCCGCGGTCAGTGCCTGCAGCAGCTTCCGCCGCATCGGGCGCCGCGGCGAGCGGTCGGAGCCGTTGGGACTCACGTAGCGCCTTCCCGAGAGTCTCGCCCGCGCGGATTGGCTGCGGCCTGCCTTCTCGCTGGTCGGTCGCCGCCCTGCGTCGGGCAGGGGTTTGGATGTTTATGCGGACCAAACCCTAGCCGACGCCCTCCGGGGGTTCGCGGGGAGGGGTGCCTAGTCACTCCGTGGGTTCGCTGAATTGGCGGGTGCGGGTCGTTTGTGGCTGATCGCGCAGTTCCCCGCGCCCCTGAGGGGGTTAGCGTTGCCGTGTGTCCTACTTCGACGCCGCTTCCGCCTCTCCGCTCCACCCCGTCGCCCGTCAGGCTCTGTTGGCCGCCCTGGACGAGGGGTGGGCCGATCCCGCGCGGCTGTACCGGGAAGGGCGGCGGGCCCGGATGCTGCTCGACGCGGCGCGGGAGGCCACTGCCGAGGCCGTCGGATGCCGAGCCGACGAACTGACCTTCACTTCGTCCGGAACGCGGGCCGTACACACCGGAATGGCGGGGGCATTGGCCGGGCGGCGGCGAGTGGGGCGTCACCTCATCGTGTCAGCCGTTGAACATTCTTCCGTGCTCCATTCGGCCGAAGTCCACGAGCGGGACGGCGGCGCGGTCACCCAAGTGGCCGTCGACCGAAAGGGAACGGCCGACCCCTCGGCCTACGCGGAAGCCCTCCGACCGGACACCGCGCTGGCGTGTCTTCAGTCGGCCAATCACGAGGTGGGCACCCGCCAGCCCGTGGCCGAAGTGGCCGGGGTGTGCCGGGAGGCGGGCGTGCCGTTGCTGGTGGACGCGGCGCAGTCGTTGGGGTGGGGGCCCGTCGAGGGGGACTGGTCGCTGTTGACGGCCAGTGCGCACAAGTGGGGTGGACCCTCCGGGGTCGGCTTGCTCGTCGTGCGCAAGGGGGTGCGGTTCGCTCCTCAAGGGCCCCTGGACGAGCGGGAGTCCGGGCGGGCGGCGGGGTTCGAGAATCTGCCGGCCATCGTCGCGGCGGCGGCCTCGCTGCGGGCGGTGCGCGGTGAGGCCGCGCGGGAGGCGGTACGGCTGCGGGAGCTGACGGAGCGGATCCGGGCCCGGGTGCCGGAACTGGTGCCGGATGTGGAGGTGGTGGGGGATCCGGAGCGCCGGCTGCCCGGGATCGTCACCTTCTCCTGTCTCTATGTCGACGGCGAGGCCTTGCTGCACGAGCTGGACCGAGCCGGTTTCTCCGTCTCGTCCGGATCGTCCTGCACGAGCAGCACGCTGACGCCCAGCCATGTGCTCAGGGCGATGGGTGTGCTGAGTGAGGGGAATGTGCGGGTGTCGTTGCCGCCGGGGGCGGCGGCGCAGGACGTGGAGCGGTTCCTCGACGTGCTGCCGGGGGCGGTGGCCGGGGTGCGTCAGAAGCTGGGGGCGCCGGTCACCGAGACCGTCGTACGGGACGACGTCCTGGTCGTGGACTCCCTCGGCAAGCGCTGCCCGATCCCGGTCATCGAGCTGGCGAAGGTCATCGGCGAGGTGCCGGTGGGCGGCCTGATCCGGGTGCTGTCGGACGACGAGGCGGCCCGCCTGGACATTCCGGCGTGGTGCGAGATGCGCGGGCAGGAGTACGTGGGGGAAGAGCCGGCGGAGAGGGGAACGGCTTACCTGGTACGCCGGGCCGGTTGAGCCACCCGGGGGGCGCGGGGAACTGCGCGACCAGTCCCCACGCGCCCGCACCCGGCGCGTCAGCCCAGGTGCCCCCGCACCTCGTCCGCGGCCTCATCGCCGTAGGCCTTGGTGAACCGTTCCATGAAGTGGCCCCGGCGCAGCTGGTACTCCTGCGTGCCCACCGTCTCGATGACGAGCGTCGCCAGCATGCAGCCGACCTGGGCCGCGCGCTGCAGGGAGACGCCCCAGGCCAGGCCCGACAGGAACCCGGCGCGGAAGGCGTCGCCCACGCCCGTCGGGTCGGCCTTGCGCTCCTCGTCGGGGCAGCCGACCTCGATCGGGTCCTCGCCGACCCGCTCGATCCGGACACCGCGGGAGCCCAGCGTCGTGACGCGGCAGCCGACCTTGGCGAGGATCTCGGCGTCCGACCAGCCGGTCTTCGTCTCGATGAGGCCCTTCTCGTACTCGTTGGAGAAGAGGTACGTGGCCCCCTCCAGCAGTATCCGGATCTCGTCGCCGTTCATCCGGGCGATCTGCTGGGAGAAGTCCGCGGCGAAGGGGATGCCGCGGGACCGGCACTCCTCGGTGTGGCGGAGCATTCCCTCGGGGTCGTCGGCGCCGATGAGGACCAGGTCGAGGCCGCCGACGCGGTCCGCGACGGTCTTCAGCTCGATGAGGCGGGCCTCGCTCATCGCGCCGGTGTAGAAGGAGCCGATCTGGTTGTGGTCGGAGTCGGTGGTGCACACGAAACGCGCGGTGTGCAGGGTCTCCGAGATGCGCACCGAGTCGGTGTCGACGCCGTGGCGCTCGAGCCAGGCCCGGTACTCGTCGAAGTCGAAGCCCGCGGCGCCGACGAGGAGCGGCCGGGTGCCCAGCTGGCCCATGCCGAAGGCGATGTTCGCGCCGACGCCGCCCCGGCGGACGTCCAGGTTGTCGACCAGGAAGGACAGCGAGACCGTGTGCAGCTGGTCCGCGACGAACTGGTCGGCGAAGCGGCCGGGGAAGGTCATGAGGTGGTCGGTGGCGATGGAGCCGGTGACTGCGATGCGCACGGCTGGGATTCTCCTGCGGATGCGGAGGCGGTTGACAGTTAACGCTACCGGGTCCGTAGGTGACTCAGAAGCGTCCAAAACTACCCGATAGTAGATCTTTCTTCGCAGGCCATGGCGTGCCTACGGTTCCGCTATGACGAAACTCAAGGCTCCGGCGCCCGTTCCGGTCGACCTCGACGGCGATCTGGCGGCGCTGCGCGGCGACTGCGCCCGGATGGCTCCCCACTGGGCGGCTCCCGACCGGGTCACTCCGCTTCCGGTCTCCCCCTCGCTGATCCACGGGGTGAAGGTGCCGAGCAAGGCGGCACGGCTACTGGACGCCATGTCGGACTACGGCGACTGAACCGGCGCGTTCGCGGGAACCGTGCGCTCGTGTGCCGCGTCCCATTGCTGTCCCCCGGAAAGGGGATGCGGGATACGACCCTAGGAGCGATGCGGTGAACACCGAGCGACCCGGCAACGACGACGCGGCCGAGCCCGGCGCCGTCGACCACACCGGCACCCCACGGGACGCCGAGTCCGGTTCCGGCCGGCGCCGCTCCCCCGTGATCATCGCCTCCGTCGCCGCCGCGGTACTCCTCGCGGGCGGCGGCGGGGCCTACCTCGCCGCCAGTGCGTCCGACGACCCCGACGGCGGTACGTCCTCGGGCGCGCCCGGCGACGACACGCCCCCGCCGCTCGCGCTGGACGGGTACACCGAGGGCTCCACGGGTGGCATCGCGCCAGGTGAGCCGAATCCGTACGGCGCCACGTTCCAGGCGGACGGAGCGCTTCCGAAGGGGCCCGGCTCGGCTGCCGTGTACCGGACCCGGGGTGAGGTCGGCGCGGACGAGGTGTCCCGGCTCGCCACGGCTCTCGGGGTCCCGGGGAAGCCGGTGCTTCAGGGGCAGGCCTGGCGGATCGGCGCCAAGGACGGGTCGGGGCCCTCTCTGCAGGTGAACCAGCGGGCGCCGGGCACCTGGACCTTCCAGCGGTACGCGGGCGGCTCGGACAGCTGCGAGAGCCCGACCGTCTGCACGGAGAAGCCGGGCGGCTCGTCCAGCGACCAGAGCGTCGGACCGGTGAGCCCGGAGGCCGCGAAGAAGGCCGCCGCCCCGGTGCTGAAGGCGGTCGGCCAGGACGACGCGAAACTCGACACGAGTCAGGTGATGGGCGGCGACCGGGTGGTGAACGCCGATCCGGTGGTCGGCGGACTTCCCACCTACGGCTGGACCACCGGGGTGACCGTGAGCGCGCAGGGCGAGGTCGTGGTCGGCAGCGGTCAGTTGAAGGCGCCGGTGAAGAGCGACACGTATCCGGTGCTGAGCGCCGAGAGGACGCTCGCGCTGATGAACACGGCTCCGGCACAGGACCCGCGGGCCGGCGTCGGCGGCTGCGCCAGCCCCGTACCGCTGGACGGGACGGAGCCGTGCGTGGAGCCGGAGAAGCCGGAGAAGCCGGCCGGGCAGGACACGATCAAGGTCGAGAAGGCCGTGTTCGGTCTGGCCGCGCACTACGTGGACGCACGGCAGGCGCTGGTGCCGTCCTGGCTGTTCCAGGTGCGGGCGCCGGGCGCGCAGGACAGCTTCACGGTGACGCATCCGGCGATCGACCCGGAGTTCCTGACCTCGACCGCGCCGTCGGACCCCGCGACCGGGCAGCCCAGCCCGCGGCCGACCGGGCCGAGCGAGGAGGCGCCCACCCGGGACGTGACCGTCGAGGGCTACACCACCGAGGGCAAGGAGCTGACCGTCGCCTTCACCGGCGGTGTCTGCGCCGACTACGACGCGAAGGTGAGCGAGACCGAGGACGCGGTGACGGTCACGGTGACCGAGCGGCCGTGGCCCGACAAGGTCTGCATCATGATCGCCAAGGGCCACCACCGCACGGTCCAGCTGGACGAGCCGCTCGGTGACCGCGAGGTCGTGGGCTCGGACGGCAGGGCGGTCCCGCTGGAGAAGGAGGGCGCTCGGCTGCCGGAGACGTCCGGGGCCCGGTAGGGACCTCCGGACACGCAAAGGCGGCGGCCCCGTCGGAGGGGGTCGCCGCCTTCGTCGTACTGGAGCCTTGGCCGTCAGGCCGGCGGACTGCTCAGTTGAAGGAGTCGCCGCAGGCGCAGGAGCCGGTGGCGTTCGGGTTGTCGATCGTGAAGCCCTGCTTCTCGATCGTGTCGACGAAGTCGATCGTGGCGCCGCCCAGGTACGGGGCGCTCATACGGTCGGTGACGACCTTGACGCCGCCGAAGTCCTTCTCCACGTCGCCGTCGAGGGAGCGCTCGTCGAAGAAGAGCTGGTAGCGCAGGCCGGAGCAGCCGCCGGGCTGGACGGCGACGCGCAGGGCGAGGTCGTCACGGCCTTCCTGGTCGAGCAGGGCCTTGACCTTGGACGCGGCGGCGTCGGTCAGGACGATGCCGTCGGTGACGGTGCTGGTCTCGTCCGATACGGACATCTACATCTCTCCCGGGTTGTACGGAGACTGCTTGCCGACGGTTGCAACCGGCGGGGCCGCGGATTCATTCCGGGCCGAGCGCGTGTCTTACCGGTTCGTGCGGTTCCTTCTTCATGCTCGCACACAGGCCGGTGAGCGGAAAACGGCCCTTTCGGGAATGAAACGAGGCCCACAGGGATTCACGTCACATAGACGCTATGCCCGTCGTCAAACTGACGTGAACCGGTTATGATAGATAGCGTCATTTCGACGAAAAGCCAGTTGGTGACCCCGCCGACCCGGTGAATCGGGTCGGCGAGCCGCAGAACAGAAAGGGTGCGTGTCGTGACCACCGCCCAGACCCAGCAGCTCGACGTAACGCCGACGCCCCTCGCCCTGCTCCTCCTCGGCCGTGAGGCCGACCCGAGGAGCGAGCGCGGTGTGGAGTGCCCCGGTGACCTGCCCTCGCCGTCCGACCCGGACCTGGTCGAGCGCGCCCGCGCGGCCAAGGAGAAGCTCGGCGACAAGGTCTTCGTGCTCGGCCATCACTACCAGCGCGACGAGGTCATCCAGTTCGCGGACGTCACCGGCGACTCCTTCAAGCTGGCCCGGGACGCGGCCGCGCGGCCCGAGGCCGAGTACATCGTGTTCTGCGGTGTGCACTTCATGGCGGAGTCCGCGGACATCCTGACCTCCGACGACCAGAAGGTCGTGCTCCCCGACCTCGCGGCCGGCTGCTCCATGGCCGACATGGCCACGGCCGAGCAGGTCGCCGAGTGCTGGGACGTGCTGACCGAGGCCGGGATAGCCGAGCAGGTCGTGCCCGTGTCGTACATGAACTCGTCAGCGGACATCAAGGCGTTCACCGGCAAGCACGGCGGCCTGATCTGTACGTCGTCCAACGCCAAGCGGGCCCTGGACTGGGCCTTCGAACAGGGCGAGAAGGTCCTGTTCCTGCCCGACCAGCACCTCGGCCGGAACACTGCGGTGCGGGACATGGGCATGTCGCTGGACGACTGCGTCGTCTACAACCCGCACAAGCCGAACGGCGGCCTCACCGCCGAGGAGCTGCGCGCCGCGAAGATGATCCTGTGGCGCGGCCACTGCTCGGTGCACGGCCGCTTCTCGCTGGACTCGGTCAACGACGTCCGCGAGCGCATCCCGGGCGTGAACGTCCTGGTCCACCCCGAGTGCAAGCACGAGGTCGTGGCCGCCGCGGACTACGTCGGATCGACCGAGTACATCATCAAGGCGCTGGAGGCCGCCCCGGCCGGCTCCAAGTGGGCCATCGGCACGGAGCTGAACCTGGTCCGCCGCCTCGCGAACCGTTTCGCGCCGGAGGGCAAGGAGATCGTCTTCCTCGACAAGACGGTCTGCTTCTGCTCGACCATGAACCGCATCGACCTGCCCCACCTGGTCTGGGCCCTGGAGTCCCTGGCCGAGGGCAACCTCGTCAACCGCATCGAGGTCGACAAGGAGACCGAGGCGTTCGCCAAGCTCGCGCTGGAGCGGATGCTGGCCCTCCCGTAGCCCGCGAGGGGCGCCCGCTCACCCCGACACGGGTTTCCGGTCGGGGTGCGCGGGGTCGAGGGTGAACACGGTGCCGCCCGGGGTGGCCACGACCAGCGCGCCCTCGTTCAGCAGCGCCTCCGGCTCGATGATGCCGCCGGACGCGACCTGCGCGCGCGGCAGCGTCTCCCACAGCGGGTCGCCCTCGCGCGAGTCGAGCGCGACCACCCGGCCGCTGATGGTGGCCAGGTACAGGGTGTGCGTCCGCTCGTCGTGCACGGCGGGGCCCGGCGACTCCAGACTGGTCTGGGTCTGCCACAGCTGCTTGCCGGTCCTCGGCGACACCGCCGTGACCCGGCCGCTGGACGAGACGAACACCAGCTCGCCGCCGGCCAGCGACGCCTCACCCGGGTACTCGGTCGCCAGCCTCGTCGACGTGAGGGCACCGGTGTCCGGGTCCACCAGCATGATCCGGTCGTACCTGTTGCCCTCGATGGACAGGTCCGCCGGCTCGGTCCACTCCAGGACGACCAGCCGCCCGTCCAGCTCGCCGAGGACACCGCTCGCGAGCGGCAGCGTCGTACGCCGCCGTGTTGAGCCGTCCGCCGGGTCGAGCGTCAGGAGCTGGGAGTTCGTGGCCTCGTCCGTGAACCGCGTGCACTGGGCGTACACGCCCGTACCGGCCGCCGGGAACGTGCAGTAGTGATCGGCGGGCATCTCGGCGCTCCAGCGCTCGGCGCCGGTGCGCGGCGAGCGGGCGGTGACGGTCCTGCCGTCGTCGGAGGTCAGGACCATGCCGCCGGCCAGGCCCAGTTCGAGGTTCTCCTCGTTCGCCCGGTGCTTCCACAGCTGCTCACCGGTGTCGACGTCGAGACCGATCAGATAGGCGGGGTCCATCTCCGGGGAGTCCGTGGAGATGGTCTGCCGCACGATCAGCGTGTCGTCGACAGCGGCGACGGCCGAGGAGGAGTACATCGCGCTGTCGGTGGAGGACGGCGCGACCTCGGCCCGCCACAGCGTCCGGCCGGTGCTTCCGTCCAGGCGTACCGGCAGCGCGCCCTCGCCGGCGCAGTAGACGTCGCCCTCGTACATCCGGCAGGAGGGCTCGCCGCCGGGACGGCCGCCCTCCGTGGTCAGCGCGTCGCGGGCGCCGAGCGGGGCCTTCTCGAACGCCGTCGTCTCCCAGGGCTTCCAGCCCTTCGGCAGCGCGCCCCAGCGCGACGCCTCGGTCACCGCGGCAGGCGCGCCGCTGTCGCTCGCCGCCCGGTCCGGCCCGGCCAGCAGATACGCCGTCAGGCCGAGCACGAGCGCGCCGACCGTGCCGGTCGCGGCCCACAAGGGACGAAGACGGCGGCGGCGACCGGGCGCGGTGTACGCCCCCGGATCCGTGCCCGCCCCGTCGGTGAGCGTCGGTATCTCCCTGCGCAGCGCCACCGTGGGCGGGTCGTCGTCGGCCTCCCCGGCCGGCAGCGCGGTCGCGAACTCCTGGGCCAGCTCGTCCAGTACGGGGCGGTCCTTGGCCTCCTTGGCCAGACAGCGCTCCAGGATCGCGCGCAACGGCAGCCCCACACCGTCCAGAACGGGGGTGTCGTGGACCACGCGGTAAGCCGTCAGATAGGGGCTGTCCGCGTCGAACGGGCCGCGGCCCGTGACGGTGTACACCAGCAGCGCGCCGAGCGAGAAGACGTCGGAGGACGGGCCCACCGAACGGGCGTCCGTCAGCTGTTCCGGGGACATGAAGGGCGGGGTGCCGATCATCTGGCCGGTCTCGGTGAGGGTGTTGTTCTCCGCCGCGCGGGAGATGCCGAAGTCGATGACCCGGGGGCCGTCGTCGGCGAGCAGGACGTTGGCGGGTTTCAGGTCGCGGTGGACGACACCCGCCCGGTGGATGTCCCGCAGCGCCTCCACCAACCCCAGCGCGAGGCGCCGAAGTTCCGGTTCCCGCAGCGGGCCGACGTCCCGGATCCGCGCGGCCAGCGAGCGGCCCGGCACGTACTGGGTCGCCATCCACGGCCGTACCGCCTCCGGATCCGCGTCCACGACCGGCGCGGTGAAAGCGCCGCTCACCTTGCGGACGGCCTCGATCTCCTGGCGGAAACGGGCGCGGAAAACCGGGTCCTCGGCGTACTGGGCATGCACCACCTTGACCGCGACCTCGCGGCCCGAGCGCGCCCTGCCCCGGTAGACGACGCCCATACCGCCCGCGCCCAGCCGGTCGACCAGCCTGTACCCGCCGACCGACTTCGGGTCGTCCTTGTGCAGTGGCACGCCCCGATCCCTCTCCCCCGTATGCCTGTTGGGAGGAAAGGATACGGCCGGGTCCGGTGGCGGCAGCCGCCGTACCCGGCCGTTCCGGTCACACTCCGGCCGGCTCCGGCTGGGCCGGGACCTCTGTCTTCTTCTCTCGCTTCGCCGCGCGCTTCTTCGCCCGGCGCTCCTTGCGGAGTTCCAGCATCGCGTAGAGCGTCGGGACGAGCAGGAGGGTGAGGAGCGTCGAGGTGATCAGGCCGCCGATCACGACCACCGCGAGCGGCTGGGCGATGAAGCCGCCCTCGCCGGTGACGCCCAGCGCCATCGGCAGCAGCGCGAAGATCGTCGCCAGGGCCGTCATGAGGATCGGGCGCAGACGGTGGCGGCCGCCCTCCACCACGGCCTCGACGACGCCGTGACCCTGCTGGCGGTACTGGTTGATCAGGTCGATCAGCACGATCGCGTTCGTCACCACGATGCCGATCAGCATCAGCATGCCGATCATCGCGGGGACGCCCATCGGGGTGCCGGTGACAATCAGCAGGCCGATCGCGCCGGTGGCCGCGAAGGGGATCGAGACCAGCAGGATCAGCGGCTGGGCGAGCGAACGGAAGGTCGCGACCAGCAGCATGAAGACGATCGCGATGGCCGCCAGCATCGCCAGGCCCAGATTGGCGAACGCCTCGTCCTGGTCCTCGGAGACGCCGCCGATCTCGGCCGTGGCGCCCGCGGGCAGATCCAAGCCGTTGATCTTGGACTGGAGGTCCGCGCTCACCGCGCCGGTGTTCTCACCGGTCGGCTTCGCCGTGATGGTCGCGGCACGCTGGCCGTCGATGCGGGTCATCGACACCGGCCCGTCGACCAGCTTCACGTCGGCGATGTCGCCCAGCTTCACCGGGCCGAGGCGCAGGGCCTGGAGCTGCTTCAGCGTCGCGGCCGCCTTCGCCGACCTGATGACGACGTCCCGCTCGGTGTCGTCCAGGGTGGCCCGCGCGGCCGTCGTGCCGCGGACCGCCTGGGCGACCGCCATCCCCAGGGTCTGGTCGTCGAAACCGGCGGCGGCCGCCTTCTCGTTGGCCTTCACCGAGATCCGCGGGACGCTCTGGGACAGGTCGCTGGTGACGTCGGTGACGTCGTCCAGGCCCGCCACGGCCTTGCGGACCTCCTCCGCGGCCTCGCGCAGGACGGTCCCGTCGGCCGCCTTGACGACCACGCTGAGGTCCTGGCTGCCGAAGCCGTCACCGGCGGCGACGGTGGTCGTGCCGACGCCGTCGAGCTTCTTCAGGCCGGCCTCGATCCGGTCGGTGACGTCGTCGGAGGACGCGGAGTCCTCCAGCATCACCGAGTAGGACGCCTGGTTGGTGTCCGTACCGCCGCCGAAGGCCGCCATGAAGCCGGACGAGCCGATGGTGACCTGGTAGTCCTTGACGCCCTCGGTGTCGCCGAGCAGCCGCTCGACCTTCTTCGCCTGCGCGTCGGTCGCCGCCAGGCTGGTGCCGGGCTTCAGCTCCTGCTTGACGGTGAGGACTTCCTGCTCGCCCTGGTCGAAGAAGTTCGTCTTCAGCAGCGGCGCCATGCCGAAGGTGCCGATGAGCACCACCACGGCGATGGCCACGCTGGTGAGCCGGCGGCGCGTCGCGAACCGCAGGACCGGGACGTACAGGCGCTGCAGACGGCTCCTGGCCTCCTTCTCCTCGGCCGCGCGGCGGGCTTCCTCGGCGTCCTCGGGGGTGCCCTTCGGGGCGCGCAGGAACCAGTACGACAGCACCGGTACGACCGTCAGCGAGACGAGGAGGGAGGCCAGCAGGGCCGCCGTCACGGTCAGGCTGAACGAGCCGAACAGCTCGCCCACCATGCCGCCGACCAGGCCGATCGGCAGGAACACGGCGACCGTGGTGAGCGTCGAGGACGTCACCGCGCCCGCCACCTCGCGGACCGCCTTGAGGATGGCCTCCTCGCGCTCCTCGCCGTAGCCCAGGTGCCGCTTGATGTTCTCCAGGACCACGATCGAGTCGTCCACGACCCGGCCGATGGCGATGGTCAGGGCGCCGAGCGTGAGCATGTTGAGGGACAGGTCCCGGGTCCACAGCACGATCAGCGCGAGCACGACCGAGAGCGGGATGGACACGGCCGTCACCAGCGTCGAGCGCACCGACGCGAGGAAGACCAGGATGACGAGGACGGCGAAGAGCAGACCGAGGGCGCCCTCGGTGGTCAGGCCGTCGATGGCCTTGGCGACCGCCGGACCCTGGTCGCTGACGACCGTGACGGTCGCACCGGCGCCGAGGTCCGCGCGCATCTGCGCGAGCTTGTCGTTCACCGCGTCCGAGATGGCGACCGCGCTGCCGTCGCGGTCCATGGTGACCATGACCGCGAGGCTCGGCTCGCCGTTGGTGCGGGTCAGGGAGTCGGCCGGAGCCTGCTCCTGCTCGACCTCGGCGACGTCGGCGAGGCGGACCGGCGTGCCCTCGCCCTTGATCCGCAGGTTCTCGATCTGCTCCAGCGAGGTGAAGCCGCCGCCGACCTGGACGGTCCGGTTGGCACCGTTCTCGTCGAAGGAGCCGGCCGGCACGGTGGCGCCGCCCGCCTGGAGGGCCTGGGTGAGGGACTGGGCGGTCAGCCCGGCCTTGGCGAGCTTCGCCTCGTCCGGGGTGACGCTGACCTGGAGGTCGCGCACACCGTCGACGGTGACCTGGCCGACGCCGTCGATGTCCTTCAGATCCGGAACGACGGTCCGGTCGAGCTGGTCGGCCAGGGCCTGCTGGTCCGTGTCGGCGGTGACGGCGAGCACGACGGTCGGCATGTCGTCCGTGGAGCCGGCGACGACCTGCGGGTCGACGTCGTCGGGGAGCTGGACGCGGGCCCGGTTGACGGCCTGCTGCACATCGGCGACGAGTTGCTGGGTGTCGTTGCCGTACTCGAAGGACGCCATGATCAGGGCGTTGCCCTCGCTGGCCGTCGAGGTGACGCCGGTGATGCCGTCGACACCTTCGAGGCTGTCCTCGATGGGCTCGACGACCTGGTTCTCCACCACGTCCGGGGACGCGCCCTGATAGGGGGCGAGCACAGACACCATGGGCAGTTCGATGGACGGCAGCAGTTGCTGCTTGAGCTGGGGTATCGCGATCGCCCCGAAGGCGAGCGCGATGATCGACACCAGCCCGATCAGGGCTCTTTGGGCAAGGCTGAACCTGGACAGCCAGGACATGGGATCAGGGTCTCTCTTCTGTCGAGCAGAGCGGCTTCTACACCCTGAGCCATCCGGAACCCCTGATTCGTAGCCCCGAGGTCCCGTTCCTTATACAGCGCATACTCCGGGCGCAGTACGCCGGTCCGACGTCAGTCCACCCTTGGGCGTACCAGCCCCGACTCGTAGGCGATCACCACGAGCTGGGCCCGGTCCCGGGCGCCCAGTTTCGCCATGGCCCGGTTGACGTGGGTCTTCACCGTCAGAGGGCTGACGACGAGGCGCTCGGCGATCTCGTCGTTGGAGTGGCCACCGGCGACCTGCACCAGCACCTCGCGCTCCCGGACGGTGAGCGCGTCGAGCCGTTCGGCGCGGGCCGGGTCGTGGCTCTCGTCGCCCCCGTCGCCCTGCGCGAGGAAGCGGGCGATCAGGCCCTTGGTGGCGGCCGGGGAGAGCAGGGCCTCGCCGCCCGCGGCGACGCGGATGGCGTTCAGCAGTTCGTCGGGCTCGGAGCCCTTGCCGAGGAAGCCGGAGGCGCCGGCCCGCAGCGACTGCACGACGTAGTCGTCGACCTCGAAGGTGGTCAGTATGACCACCCGGACGTGGGCGAGGGAGGGGTCCGCGCTGATCAGGCGGGTGGCGGCGAGGCCGTCGGTACCGGGCATCCGGATGTCCATCAGGACGACGTCGGCGCGCTGTTCCCTGGCCAGCGCCACCGCCTCGGCCCCGTCGGACGCCTCCCCGACGACCTCCATGTCGGGCTCGGAGTCCACCAGGACGCGGAAGGCGCTGCGCAGCAGGGCCTGGTCGTCGGCGAGCAGGACACGGATGGTCATGCGGTCTCCCCCGGCTCTGCCGTGGTGGCGGTACGGGTCTTGACAGGCAGGATCGCATGGACGCGGAAGCCGCCGCCGTAGCGGGGACCGGTGGTCAGGGTGCCGCGCAGGGCGGTGACGCGCTCGCGCATGCCGAGCAGTCCGTGGCCGCCGCCCTCGACGGGGGCGTCGGGGTCGTGGACGCCGTCGTCGAGGACGGTGATCTCGACATGGGGTCCCACCCGGACGACGCTGACCTCGGCCTTGGCCTCGTTGCCCGCGTGCTTGCGGACATTGGTGAGGGCTTCCTGGATGACGCGGTAGGCGGCGAGGTCGACGGCGGCGGGGAGGGTGGTGCCCTGGTCGGCGCGGGCGACCTCGACCTGGAGTCCGGCGCTGCGGAAGGTGCCGACGAGTTCGTCGAGCCGGTCCAGGCCGGGCGCGGGTTCGGTGGGTGCCTCGGGGTCGCCGGACTGTCGCAGCAGGCCGACGGTGGCGCGGAGTTCGTTGAGCGCGGAGCGGCTGGCCTCGCGGACGTGGGCGAGGGCCTCCTTGGCCTGGTCGGGGCGCTTGTCCATGACGTGCGCGGCGACTCCGGCCTGCACGTTGACCAGGGCGATGTGGTGGGCGACGACGTCGTGCAGGTCGCGGGCGATACGGAGGCGTTCCTCGGCGACCCGGCGGCGGGCCTCCTCCTCCCGGGTGCGCTCGGCTCGTTCGGCGCGTTCCTGGATGGCGTCGACGAAGGCACGGCGGCTGCGGATGGCGTCGCCGGCGGTGGCGCCGATGCCGGTCCAGGCGAAGATGGCGAGGTTCTCCTGGGCGTACCAGGGGAGGGGGCCCGCGAGCATGGCGGCGCCGGTGAGGACGGTCATGGTGAGCAGGCCGAGGCGCCAGGTGGTGTGGCGGTCGGTGGTGGAGGCGACGGTGTAGAGCGCGATGACCGCGGACATGGCCACGGGGGCGCGGGGGTCGCCGGTGACGCTCTCGATGACGGAGACGGCGCCGGTGACGGCGAGGACGGTCCTGGGGGCGCGGCGGCGGAAGACGAGGGCGATGGCGCTGACGGTGATCAGGAGCAGGCTGGGGACGTCGGGGCTGCGGATGCCCCAGGTGACGCCGTCCTTGCCGTGCGGGTCCACGAACGAGCCGGCCACCATGCAGATCAGGGCGCCGGCCGCGATGGCCGCGTCCAGTGCGAGGGGGTGCGCTTTGAGGTGGGCTCGGGCGCGGTCGAGGGTGTTCACGGCTGATTACGGTAGCCGGGGTTGCCTCCGGCGGAAGCACCGCGATGCATCTGCGGGCCGGTGAGGGCTGCTCGCCCCCCGTGGACGAGCCGCGCGTCGATCCGGCCCCGCGCCCCTGAAGGGGGCGCGACACCGCACCGGAGACATCCTCAGCCCGGGATCAGGCCGTCGTCGCTCAGCAACTCCCGGACTTCCTCCAGGGTCGCGTCCTGGGACGGGAGGATCAGTTCCGAGGGTTCCAGGGAGTCGTCCGGGAGGGGGGCGCCCAGCTCTCGGACCTTGTTCAGCAGGGCATGGAGGGTTCGGCGGAAGCCGGACTCGTCGCCGCCCTCCAGCTCGGCCATCAGCTCGTCGTCCAGCTTGTTCAGCTCGACGAGGTGGCTGTCGGCCAGCCTCACCTGCCCCTCCCCCATGATCCGTACGATCATGTCGCCCTCCTAGGCGTGGGCCCTACTGCTTGTCGAAGCGCGGGGTGTCCTGCGGCTGCTGCTGGGGCTGGGACTGGCCGTTGCCGCCCTCGATGGCCTGCTGCTGCCCCGAGGTGCCCCCCGCCAGCTCCGCCTTCATGCGCTGCAGTTCCAGCTCTACATCCGTACCACCGGAGAGCCGGTCCAGCTCGGCCTGGATGTCGTCCTTGTGCATGCCGGTCGGGTCGTCGAGGGCACCGGAGGCGAGCAGTTCGTCGATGGCGCCGGCGCGCGCCTGGAGCTGGGCGGTCTTGTCCTCGGCGCGCTGGATCGCCAGGCCGACGTCGCCCATCTCCTCGGAGATGCCGGAGAAGGCCTCGCCGATCCGGGTCTGCGCCTGGGCCGCGGTGTAGGTCGCCTTGATGGTCTCCTTCTTCGTGCGGAAGGCGTCCACCTTGGCCTGGAGCCGCTGGGCCGCGAGGGTGAGCTTCTCCTCCTCGCCCTGGAGCGTGGCGTGCTGCGTCTCCAGGTCGGTCACCTGCTGCTGGAGCGCCGCGCGCCGGGACAGCGCCTCGCGGGCCAGGTCCTCACGGCCCAGCGCGAGCGCCTTGCGGCCCTGGTCCTCCAGCTTGGAGGACTGGGACTGGAGCTGGTTGAGCTGCAGTTCCAGGCGCTTGCGCGAGGTGGCCACGTCGGCCACGCCGCGGCGCACCTTCTGGAGCAGTTCCAGCTGCTTCTGGTACGAGTAATCGAGGGTCTCGCGCGGGTCCTCGGCCCGGTCAAGGGCCTTGTTCGCCTTCGCGCGGAAGATCATCCCCATACGCTTCATGACACCGCTCATGGGCTTCGCGCGCCCCCTTCTGACGTCCAGCTCCAGCTCTGCGACAGAACCCACAGTACGGGCCCTGCATCCATTGACGCACTGTTCGGGGACGGATGCGCTCATCCCCAAGGACGACTGCGTTCGCTCCGGCTCCGGCGTAGGGAGTAGGTGCTCCCCGGGGTTCCCGGAAACGTGCGCGACGTCCCCTCTGTCCCCTACATGACGACTGGTGTTGCCGATTCGTTCCCCACCGGGCTGGGGTCCATGCGCGGCGACCCCGTACCCTTGGGTTTTGTGTTCCGTAGCCGTGCCAAGGATGAGAAGGCATCGGTCGCCGACAAGGCGCCGCTGACCGACTCCAATCAGCCCCGCGACCCGCAGGCCCCTAAGGGCAGGCCCACGCCCAAGCGCAGTGAGGCCCAGTCCCATCGCCGCAGCGTCGCCAATACGCCGACCACGCGCAAGGAGGCGGCCAAGCGTTCGCGCGAGGAGCGCCGACAGGCGCTGGCCAAGCAGCGCGAGGCGCTGGCGAGCGGCGACGAGCGGTATCTGCCCGCCCGTGACAAGGGCCCGGTGCGCCGCTTCGCCCGCGACTTCGTCGACTCCCGCTTCAACGTCGCGGAGTTCTTCCTCCCGATGGCCGTGATCATCCTCGTGCTGAGCATGGTCCGGGTGGGCGCCCTGCAGAGCATCGCGCTGCTGCTGTGGCTCGTCGTGATCGTGCTGATCGTGCTGGACTCGATCGTCACCGGCTTCCGTCTGAAGAAGCAGTTGAACGAGCGCTACCCGGACGACAACAAGCGTGGCGCCGTCGCCTACGCCCTGATGCGCTCCCTCCAGATGCGCCGGCTCCGGCTGCCGAAGCCGCAGGTCAAGCGCGGGGCGCGGCCCTGAGCACGACGCCGTTCTCCGGGGGTGCGGCGGAGGCCTGGCTGAGCAAGCTGGGCGGACTGCGGGACGTCGTACGGCAGGAGCTGGTGGCCCGGCAGCTCGATGAGCAGATAGCCGGGCGCTACCCGGTCGGGCAGCGCCTGCGGATCCTCGACGTCGGGATGGGCCAGGGCACCCAGGCCCTGCGGCTCGCGCGGGCCGGTCATCAGGTGACCGGCCTGGAGCAGGACGCGCGGATGATCGCGGCGGCGCGGCAGTCGCTGGCGTGCGAGCCGGAGGGGATCCGCGAGCGGATGCGGATCATCGAGGGTGACGGCCGGGACACCGGTGTGCACTTCCTGCCGGGCAGCTTCGACGTGGTGCTCTGCCACGGTGTCCTCATGTACGTCGAGGAGCCCGACCCGCTGCTGGCGGGCCTCGCCCGGATGCTCGCCCCCGGCGGACTGCTCTCCCTGCTGGTCCGCAACGCCGACGCGCTGGCGATGCGCCCGGGCCTGTCCGGCGACTGGTCCGCAGCCCTCGCCTCGTTCGACACCACCGCCTACCGCAACCGCCTGGGCCTGGACGTACGGGCGGACCGCCTGGCCACCCTGACCGCGACGCTCGCCGGCATCGGCGCCCCGCTGCACAGCTGGTACGGCGTGCGGGTCTTCACGGACACCGCGGCGGACGACGCCGAGATCCCGGCCGACGTGGAGGCACTGCTGGCGGCCGAGGAGCGGGCGGGGCGCACGGATCCGTACCGCGGGGTCGCCGCGCTGCTGCATCTGTGCGGTGTGCGGGGCTGACGTACGGGCTCCGACCCGGCTCCCCATTCGGGCGTTCACGACAAGCCGGGCCCGCGCCGTGAGTCGAGACTCGGGAGCATGAACGCTTCCCGGAGCCGCCTCCTGGTCACCCTTGTGTGTTCCGCGGCCCTGGTCCCGGGGTGTTCGGGATCCGGATCCGGCTCGGGCACCGAGGCGGGCGCGCGCGCCACGACGACGCAGGCCGCCGTCCCCGCCGCGGCCAACGACCTCCAGGACGACTACCTCAAGGTGATCAGGGACGTCCTGCCGTCGGTCGTCCAGATCGAGGCCCGCCGTGATCTGGGCTCGGGGGTGGTCTACGACGACGAGGGGCACGTCGTCACCAACGCGCACGTGGTCGGGGACGAGCGGACCTTCACGGTGACGACCGCCAACAGCGAGACGGAGCTGACCGCGAAGCTGGTGTACGCCTACCCCGACCAGGACCTCGCGGTGATCAAGCTGGACCGGATCCCCGAGGGGCTGAGGGCGGCCGGGTTCGGGGACTCCTCGAAGGTGGAGGTCGGCCAGATCGTCCTGGCGATGGGCTCCCCGCTCGGCCTGTCCTCCAGCGTCACCCAGGGCATCGTCTCGGCGACCGGACGGACCGTCACCGAGGGCGGCAGCGGCGGCACGGGCGCGACCATCGGCAACATGGTGCAGACCTCGGCCGCGATCAACCCCGGCAACAGCGGGGGCGCGCTGGTGAACCTGGACGGCGAGGTCATCGGCATCCCGACGCTCGCGGCCACCGACCCCGACCTCGGGGGCAGCGCGGCGCCCGGGATCGGGTTCGCGATCCCCTCGTCCATGGTGAGGACGGTCGCGGACCAGATCATCAAGGACGGCAGGGTCACGGACTCCGGGCGGGCGGCGCTCGGCATCACCGGGCGCACGGTCGTCGACGACGACTACCGGGCCGCCGGGGTGGCCGTGGTCGAGGTCAAGGACGGCGGGGCGGCGGACAGGGCCGGGATCCGGCCGAGGGACGTCATCACCGGGTTGGGTGACACGGACATCACGACCCTCACATCACTCGCCGAGGCGCTGGCCTCGCGGCAGCCCGGGGGCCGGACGACGGTGACGTACGTCCGCGACGGCGGCGAGAAGACGGTGGACGTGACGCTGGGCGAGCAGTGAGGGGGCGGCCGCTCTCGCCTCTACGGCTCCACAGGCTTCACCGCCGCACGGCCGCCCCTGCGCTCGCTCCTACGCCTCCTCGGCGTGCAGGCTCATCGGCCCGTAGATCTCCGTGGTGTCCTCGAACAGGCGCACCTGGTCCACTCCGCCGGCGAGGAGGTCCTTCCAGACCTCGCCGATCCAGGACTCGGCGTCTCCCTGGGTGGTGAACTCCTCCGGCTCCACGGGGGGTGCCGTCTCCGACCCATCGGCCTTCTCGAAGCGCCAGATCCATGCTGCCATGCAGGCCTCCTCGGGTGAGCTTGGTGTGGTCACCCTATGCGTTGGGACGGATGCTGCGAACAAGATCGGCGCACCTATGGGGGGTCTCGAGTGAGCATGTCATCGGGGCACCGGTGAAAATCGGGACGTGGAACTGACGCTGCTCGGCACCGGAGCCCCCACCGGCCTCCCCCGCCCCGACTGTCCCTGTGCCGCCTGTGCCACCGCCCTCGGGGCGGAGGTACGGGCGGCGACCGCGCTGCTCGTCGACGGGGCGCTGCTGCTGGATCTGACCCCGGGGGCGGCGTTCGCGGCGGCCCGGGCCGGGAAGTCGCTGGCCGGGGTGCGGCAGGTGCTGTTGTCGCACCCGCACGACGGGCCGGCCGTGGAGGTGCCCGCCGGGCTGCCCGCGCCGGCCCGGGTGCCGGACGGTCGGGAGCTGGCGCTGCTGACGGGCCATCGGGTGCGGGCGCTGGCCATGGACGCCGGGGGCACGGGGTACGCGGTGACCGGCCCCGGCGGCCAGCGGCTGCTGTATCTGCCGCCCGGGAGCGCGCCGGCGGGGATCGAGGACGCGGACGTCGGGACGTACGACATGGTCGTGGCGGACGTGACCGGGCGGCCGGACGCGCTGGCGCGGCTGCGGGCGGTGGGGGCGATCAGGCCGACGACGGACGTCATCGCCGTACATCTGGACCATGACGTGCCGCCGGGCGGCGAGTTGCGGCGGCGGCTGGCGTCCCTGGGGGCGCGGGCCGTGGCGGACGGGACGACCTTGGTGGTCGGGGCGTACGAGGAGGTGCCGGACGTGCCGCGACGGACCTTGGTGCTGGGCGGGGCCCGGTCCGGGAAGTCGGTGGAGGCGGAGCGGCGGCTCGAGGCGTTCCCCGACGTGCTGTACGTCGCGACCGGCGGGCTGCGCGGCGGGGACACCGAGTGGGCGGCCCGGGTGGCGGCGCACCGGGAGCGGCGGCCGGGGTCCTGGCGTACGACGGAGACGTGCGACCTGGTGCCGTTGCTGGCGGAGGAGGGGGCGCCGCTGCTGATCGACTGTCTGTCGCTGTGGCTGACGGACGCGATGGACTCGGCCGGGGCGTGGGACGACGCGGTGTGGGCGGACGGGGGTGAGCGGGCGCTGCGGGAACGGGTGCGGGAGCTGACGGAGGCGGTGCGCGCCACGCGCCGGACCGTGGTGGCGGTGTCCAACGAGGTCGGCTCCGGAATCGTGCCGGCCACGGCCTCGGGTCGGCGCTACCGGGACGAACTGGGGCGGCTGAACGCGGCGTTCGCGAACGAGTGCGAGCACGTGCTGCTGGTGGTGGCGGGGCAGGCGGTCACTCTGCGCGGGTGACGAGGCGGGCGACGAGGCGGTGGCCGCCGGTGCCGACGGGGATCCGGCGGGCGGGGGGCACGATCTCGCAGTGCAGGATGTCCAGCTCCGCGCGGACGTTGTCCGGGGGGATGAGGTGGCGGGGGCGGGTGCGCGGGTGCGTCCAGCGGCCCAGGAGCTGTGCGAGCGGGGTGTGGGGATCGGGGAGTTCCAGGAGGAGGTGGCCTCCGGGGCGCAGGGCCGCCACCGCCGCGCTCAGGAGTGCGCGGGGGTCCTTGGCCTGCGGCAGGTGGCGCAGGACGCTGACCACGTCGTAGCGGCCGCGCACATGGGCCATGAGGTGAGGGTTGGTCAGGTCGCCCGCGTAGCCCTCCTCCACGCGGTCCGCCGCCCGGGCCCGCTCCACCCTGCCGGTGGGGTCCACGCCGTCGAAGGACGTGTAAGGGAAGACCTCCTTCGCCGCCGCCGGGAACTCCCCGGCGCCCGTGCCGACGTCCAGCCAGCTCTCCGGTTCGCCGTACGGCAGCATCGCGCGGGCGGCCGCGAGCAGCCGCCGACGGCCGTACGCGCGCTCGGACCGGTGGCGGGTGGGGCCGGGGTTCTGGAAGGCGTGGGCGCAGTCGTGGCATGCGTCGAGCGTGTAGCCCTCGGCACTGAGCCGGGTGCGCAGGCTGCGTGAGCCGCACCAGGGGCAGTCGTCGCGGCGCGGTTCGAGGAAACCGTCCGTCGCGAGGGCGAGTTCGGCGGGTGCGGACATGGGCGACTCCGGGCGCGAGGGGCGTACGACAATCCGCTGCAAAACGGAACGTATGGGATCGCGATCTTGGGTGCAACGACGTCGCGCCGGAGCGGGGGTGACGTGGCGGGGCGAGTGGTGGCCATGTGGCGACGTTCCGTTCGAGCGGTGCCGGTACTGTTCGGCGAATGAGCTCGCTTAATCTCGACGACTTCACCGATCTGATCGAGCGCCCCGACGGCGGGGTGCGCCGCGACGCGGAGGCGCGCCGGGAGCGTCAGATCGTGCCGCCCGGGTCGCTGGGCCGCCTCGACGACCTGGGTGAGTGGCTGGCCGCGGCGCAGGGCGCCGTGCCGGTGCGGCCGGTGGAGCGGCCGCGGGTGGTGCTGTTCGCCGGTGACCACGGGATCGCCGAACTGGGCGTCTCGGCGCGGCCCGCGGGCAGCGCGGGGCAGTTGGTGCGGGAGGTCCTGGAGGGCGGCCGGCCGGTGTCCGTGCTCGCGCGACGCCTCGGCGTTCCGGTGCGGATCGTCGACATGGGCCTGGACTGCGACCCCGGGACCCTGCCCGAGGACGTCGTACGGCACCGGGTGCGGCGCGGCAGCGGGCGGATCGACATCGAGGACGCGCTGACGCCGGAGGAGGCGGAGGCCGCGTTCCGTGCCGGGGTAGCGGTGGCCGACGAGGAGGCGGACTCCGGTACGGATCTCGTCGTGCTGGGCGATGTGAGCGTCGGCGGCACCACCGCTGCGGGCGTGCTGGTGGCCGCGCTGTGCGGGACGGACGCGTCCGTGGTGACCGGGCGGGGCGGGCTCGCCATCGACGACCTGGCCTGGATGCGCAAGTGCGCGGCGATCCGGGACGCCCTGCGGCGGGCCCGGCCGGTGCTCGGGGACCAGTTGCAGCTGCTGGCGACCGTCGGCGGCGCCGACCTCGCGGCGATCACCGGGTTCCTGCTGCAGAGCGCGGTACGGAAGATGCCGGTGATCCTCGACGGCGTGGTCGTGGCCGCGTGCGCGCTGGTGGGCCAGCGGGTCGCGTTCCGGGCGCCGGACTGGTGGCTGGCGGCGCACGACAGCGGGGAGCCGGGCCAGGCGAAGGCGCTGGACCGGATGGCCCTGGAGCCGGTCCTCACCCAGGGCGTGACCGTCGGGGAAGGAGCCGGGGCCCTGCTGGCACTCCCCCTGGTACAGGCCGCGGCGGCACTGGCGGCGGAGCTGCCGGAGAAGTCGGAGCCCGAGGAGACGGCGGAGCCGGTGGAGAAGCCGGAGTCGGAGGAGAAGGACCAGGAGGCCGCGGCCTCGGAGTAGCGGCCGGGCGCCTCGCCGGACTTGGCCGCCGTCCGCGGCGTGCCGGCTCTGTGCGCGGGTACCGGGTCAGGGGCGCTCCGGGTCCGGTTTGCCGCCGATCCAGTCCTGAACCGTGCGACTGGGCCCCGCCCAGCGCTTGTCGTGGCGGTAGGCGCGCAGCGCGGACTTGGCACGGGCGCGCGGGCGGCGGCCGTAGAAGCGGCGGAACCAGAGGGAGTCGGGGCGCGCCAGGCGGATCGCGCCGACGAGCGCGATGACCGGGATGATCACGCCGAAGACGGCCATCAGCGGCTTTCCCTTGAACAGGGCGACGAGGGCGATGAGGAAGTTCGTCGCGACGGTCCAGGCGAGGGTGCCGCGGTCCTGGACCTCGTCCTGGCTGAGGTCGTTGACGCCGAAGGGCACGAAGCCCACGAGGACCAGCCCGACGAGGGCGGCGGTGAGGACGACGACCTCGACGCTGCGGCGGCCGGCCTCGGTCCAGTACACGTCGTCCAGGTGCAGGATCATCGCGAACTCGTCGAGGACGAGACCGGCGCCGATCCCGAAGACGACGGCGCAGGCGCCGGCCCCGAACCCGCGCCCGCCGGTCGCGACCGCGCCGAAGCCGCCGACGATGGTCAGGACCACGCCCGGGACGACGTGGTGGATGTGCACGCCGCCCGCCTCGACGTTGCCGAAGGGGCCCTTGCCCGCGCGGATGAGCCGCGTGACGATCCGGGTGACGACGAACGTGACGATGAACGCGCTCAGCGCCAGGAGCAGGGGCAGTTTGCCCGGTTCGATGATGTTGCGTTCCAGCCAGTGCCCCATGCGCCCCAGTGTGAACGGGGCCTTCGCGGGCCGCCCCCGAGATACGGCCGTTGGAGGGCTCACGTACCCTTCCGGCGTGTTCACCAGCCCTCTCCCGCACGGCCTGCGTTTCGCCTTCGGCACCCTCACCGTCCTGCCGGCCAGGGTGGAGCGATGGGACCGGGAAGCCGCGCGGGGCGGGATGCTGAGCGCACCCGCGGTCGGTCTCGTCGTCGGCGGCTGCGCCGCCGCCCTCGGACTCGCGCTGCTGTTCTCGGGCGCCGGCCCGCTGCTCGCCGCCGTCGCCACCGCGGCCGTACCCGCCGTGCTGACCCGCGGGCTGCACCTGGACGGTCTCGCCGACACGGCGGACGGGCTCGGGAGCGGCAAGCCCGCCGAGGACGCGCTGCGGATCATGAAGCAGTCGGACATCGGGCCGTTCGGCGTGATCACCCTGCTCTTCGCGCTGCTCGCGCAGGTCGCCGCACTCGCTGAGGTGTACGACGACTCCTGGGCCCGGGGCGCCCTCGCCGCTCTGGTCGCCGCCGTGGCCGCCCGGCTCGCCCTCACGCTCGCCGCCCGCACGGGTGTTCCCGCGGCCCGGCCGGAGGGGCTCGGCGCGGCGGTCGCCGAAGTGGTGCCGGTGCGGTGGGCGGTGACCGTGGCCGTCGGTGTCGTCCTGGCTGCCGGTGCCGCCGGTGCGCTCCTCGGTGCCGACGACGGCGTACGCACCGCCCTCGCCGTCCTCGCCGCCCTCGGCCTCGCCGAACTCCTTCTGCACCGCTGTGTCCGCCGCTTCGGCGGGGTCACCGGGGATGTGTTCGGCGGCCTCGCGGAGACGGCGGCGACGACGGCGCTCGTGGTGCTGTCACTGGGCTGACCCGGCCTCCAGCGCGTGCGGCAAGGTGCCCCAGGGGTGATCCCCCGCTCCGGGCACCGCACAGTGCACCGTGGCCCCGCGCGCCCGGGCCAGCGCCTCCGCGTCGGCGCCGGGAGGGACGCCGTACAGCAGATGGGCCACCCGGACTCCGGGGCCGTACGTCCCTTGTGGCGGGGGCTGTTCGCGGTACGTCGTCCAGGTGCCCTCGAAGGTGACCAGGAGGTCGGCGATCCTGGCGTACGACGGATGCGGTGCCGTGCCGTGGTTGAGGGCGAGGGTGCCGAAGCCGGCGCGCCAGGCCGCGGTCGCCAGGTCCTGGTAGTACGGGAACTCCTCCCGGCCCGCGGCGACTTGGTCGAGGAACACGCCGTCCGCGCCGTACCAGTCGCGGTGCCGTGCGAGGTCACGGACGACGTGGGCGTGCGGTCGGCGGCCGTAGTCGGTGTCGACGTAGCCGAGCACCCGCGCTCCGGCCTTCCGCAGCCGGGACGCGACCTCCCCGAACGCCGGGTCGGGCCTCTCACCGGAGCCGCTGGCCGGGTTCAGCACGACCCCGTAGAGGCGGGACGCGGCCGCGATGACCGCCTCCCATTCGGCGGGGCGGACGGACGGGTGCTCGTAGTAGGGGACCAGCAGATCGTTCATCGGTGGGCCGTCACTCTGCCCAGCAGGGCGCAGACCAGGGCGGCTTGGGCGACCGCCGCGGTGCCGTGGACGATCAGACCGGTCCCGTGCGGGCTGCCCGTGTGGGTCGCCAGGGCGAGCGTCTGGGCCAGGGCCGCCGCGCAGCAGATCGTCGCCGCGCCGAGCACCGCCCCGAAGGACTGGAGCAGCAGGCCGGTCCACAGCACGACGCCGAGCAGGAGGAGAGCGGCGAGGTGGGCGAGGGCGGGGGCGGGGCTGTGCGGCCACAGGGCGGTGGTGGTCAGGGTGAGCGCGGCGAGGGTGGTCAGGTAGGCGGTGAGGCAGGTGGCGACCGTGCGGGCCGTGCTGCGGCGGAAGGCCGTGGGGGTGCGGCTGTGGCGGAGGGCGGTGGTGGTGCGGCCGCGGAAGCGGTGCAGCAGCCATTCGGCCGGGCCCATGCTGAGGGTGAGGGCTACGGCGGACGGGGCGGCTGTGGCGGGGGCCGGGGTGTCCGCGAGTACGTCGCCCAGGGCGGCGTAGACGACGAGGGTGCCGCTGCCCAGGCCGAAGAGCGCGTACGGGAGGGAGCCGGCCAGGGCGCCCGGCGTGGAGGTCGCGGCGTGGGTGGGTTTCGCCCGCCCGCGCTTGCGGGGCGCCGCCTCGGCGGTCGCCGGAGCCGCCCGGCGGCCCGACCGCCCGCAGCCGCGCAGGAAGCGCGACGCCCGCCCGCACCACTGCGCGAGGCCGCGCCGACCGATCGGCGGCGCCGCTTCCCGCAGGGCCAGCACCACCACCGTGGCCAGGGAACCGAGCAGGAGGACGATCCTCGCCGCGTGCGGGACGGGGTGGAGCAGGGTCAGGGTCGCGCCCGCCGTCATCGGCAGGAGTGCAGCCAGCAGGGCTCGCTCTCTGCCCAGCACCAGCAGGGCCGTTGCCGCCGCCACATAACAGGACTGACCCCCGGCGAACGCGACCGCCGTCGCAGATGCCGTGCCTGCCGTGGCGGTGGCCACCAGTGTGCCCAGCAACGCCCCCGCCGGGCCGCCCACCAGGAGCGCGCGGCGGGCCGCCGTGCGGTCTCCCAGGCCCAGCCAGGTGTACGCCCGGTGCGCCAGGCCCTGGTTCCAGGCCCAGCCGAACAGGGCCGCGGACAGCAGGGGGACCGTTCCTGCCGGGAGGCCGGCATCGTCCTTGGGGCCCACGAGGAAAGGGGCGCCCAGGACGTACGCGAGGCCGGGGAGTGCGAAGACCACCCCGCGCAGCAGGCAGGACACCAGGCCCACCCGCCAGGGGTCGCCGACCGGTCCGGCCGGCTCGGGATAGGCGCGGGGTACCCGGTCGTACAGTTCCTCGGCCAGCGCGAAGGAGTTCTTCACGCCGTATCGCTCGCGTATCTGCTCGTCCGAGAGGCCGTCGGATTCCAGCAGGGCCGCGATCTCGTCGGGATGGACGGCGGCCGCCGCGAAGTCGGCCAGGCGTTCGGCGAGTTCGTCCACCGGATCGGGCCGCGCCCAGCTCGGGTCGCGCTGGCGGGGGATCGACGGGAGGGCCTCGGCGGGCGTGCCGGGCGGGATCCGCAGGCCGCCGCTCACCAGTCGGTCCCGTCCGTCGCCACCTTCTCGTACCAGGGGTCCCGCAGTTCCAGGGTCCAGTCGGCGACCGTCTCGACCGTCGGCTCGTACACCTCCGGCAGGCCCGCCAGCTCCTGGTAGATCGTCCGGAAGGCGTCCACGGAACGGCGGAGGGTGAACCGGTCGATCACCCGCTGACGCGACAACTCGCCGAGCTCGAGGCGTCTTTCGTCGTCCGAGAGGAGGGTGAGGGCCGCCGCCGCCATCTTCTCCGGCTCCCGCGGCGGGACCACCAGGCCCGTGTCACCCACCGCCTCGCGCACTCCCCCGACATCCGTCGAAACCGTCGTACGTCCGCAGGACATCGCCTCGATGATCGAGAACGGGAAGCCCTCGGAGATGGAGGAGAGCATGACGACGTGGCCGGCCGCGTAGGCGCGCCAGACCTCGCTGATCCGGCCCTCGAAGGTCAGGCCGTCGGTCACGCCCAGTTCGGCGGCCAGCTTCTCCAGCCTCGTCCGGTACGCCTCCCCGCCCGGCGGCACCGGGCCGAACAACCGCAGCCGGGTCTCGGGGAGTTCGGCGCGGACCATGGCGTATGCCCGCAGGAGGGTCTCCAGGTCCTTGATCGGGTCGACCCGGCCGCACCAGGTGAGCGTGGGAACCTCGGGTTCGGGGCCCGCGTGCGGGAAGGCGTGCGGGTCGACGCCGTTGTACACCGTGCGGATCTTGTCCGCGTCGGCGCCGCCGCGCTCCTCCCAGCGGCGGTTGTACTGGTTGCACGGGGTGATCAGGTCGGCCGTGCGGTACCCGTGTGAATTCAGTTCACGGTAGAAGCCGAGCATGAACGCCTTCACGGGCCATCGCTGTTCGGCGCTGCGGTAGCCGAGGTAGCGCTCGCGCAGATAGATGCCGTGTTCGGTGAGCAGGAACGGGACGCCGTCCAGCTTGCGGGCCGCGAGCGCGGGCAGCGTGGCGAGGCCGCTGCTCACCGCGTGCGCCACCGAGTCCTCCGGGATCCGCACGCCCAGCGGGCGCAGAGCGTGTTCCAGCAGGTCGGTCGCGGTGAGCGCGTCGTGCACGGTCGGCTCGGCGGCGGCCGTCGGCAGATGCGGCATCGTCCAGATCCACATCAGCGAGCGGAGCGCGGCCTCCGTGCGCAGGGCCGCCGAGAGACGTCCGGCGCGGGCCAGTTCGGCCAGCTCGTACAGGGCCTCGCCGAAGTCGACCTGGGTCTCGGGGTCGAGGAAGGAGAGCAGGAACCGCTCGTAGGAGTCGAGGAACCGCCGACGGGCCCGGCCGAAGGGGGCGCGTCCGCTTCCGGGACGCGGACCCCAGGTCGGCACGGAGGTGTGCCGGTAGACGTTGGACGGCAGTTCCCAGGTCACCGGTTCCCGGCCGGTGCCGGTGAGCGAGACGACGTGGAAGTCGACCTCCGGCATGCCCTTGACGAGCTGGTCGCACCAGGTGCTGACGCCGCCGTGGACGTGCGGATAGGTGCCTTCGGTGAGCATGGTGACATGACGGCCTGATCGCCTCATGCGTGAGTTCCCCCCTGCGGAACAGGTCGTACGGCCCGGCAGCGCACCCCGGCCGGTCAGGATCCGGGGTGCGCTCGGCCGGCGGCTCGCCTCAGGCCGACGGAAGTTTCAGCGTCAGCGCCGACTGGAGCGCGCCGGGTGCCGCCCACGCCGAGCGCTTGCCCGCGTACGCCGTGCCGAAGACGGTCGTGCCCAGCAACTGCTGCTGCCTGGTGCCCTCCGGCGCCGTCACCGGGATCTGGGTCCCGGACGGACCGGTCACCGTCACGGTCGTGCCGATGCGGTACGCCGTGACACGGTTGTTCGCCACCGCCGTACGCCAGGCCGTGCGGCGCTGCAGTTCGGTGCCGATCGCCTTCTGGGAGAGGTTCTCCACCGGGGTGTTGTCGGCGAACAGGCCCCGGTAGTCGGCGAGGACCTTGTCCAGGACCGGGTAGAGGATGCGGTCCTCGGCGAGGTTGGACTGGTGGACGTAGTGGGGGCGCGGGTCGTTGTTGACGACGTGACTCAGGGCGATGCGGGCCTCCTGCGGGACGATGTGGTCGTCGTAGCCGGTGGCCGGATCGAGCGGGGCGTCCAGGCAGGTGGAGGCCGGGTTGGTCGTACAGATGCCGCTGCCGCCGTCCTCCGCGGAGGTGTAGATCCAGTTGTACTCGTCGGCCATCTCCGCCTTCGTGCCGACGTTGTAGTACACGTTCATCGGATGCCGGGGCACGGTCTGGGCGGCGCCCACCGCGCGCTGTTCGGGCTCGCGGGAGTTGTCCGAGGCGACCCACTTGACGCCGTTGTCGGCAAGGGCGCCGGCCAGGTTCGGGTTGTCGTTCGGCTGCTGCGGCAGCGTCCTCAGGCCCGAGTGCTCGCCGGTGACCAGTTCGGTGCGGTCGACCGGGAGGCCCTTGCCGACGGCCCAGTTGTGGTTGTCGCGGATCTGCCCGGCGATCTCGGAGCGGCTCATGTACTTCGTCGAGCCGTCGGCGTTCTTCGCGCAGGTCCACGGCACCGTCGAGGTGTCCTGGACGCAGCCGAGGAAGGGGTGCGTGTAGGTGTGGTTGATCCAGCGGTACTGCGCCTTGTCCGCGAGCAGCCGGGCGGTGAGCGCGTCGGTGCCGCCGTGCTCGGCCTTCCACTCCTCGCCGGAGCCGGCGTTGTAGACCATGTCCATCGTGAAGCCCTGCGTCCGCTGCCACTGGGCGGCGTGGACGGCGTCCTCCGCCGTCATGCGGATCGGGTTCGTCTCCTCGCCCCCGCCCACGCAGTCGATGTCGCCGGGCGTGCAGTTGCGCTCGGTGTCCCAGCGGGCGTCGGGCGCGAAGACGTCGTCGATGTGCACGGCGAAGTAGTTGCGGTCCTGGCCCAGGTGCACGCCCTGGGTCAGCCATTCGACGATGCCGCGGGCGAGCAGCCGGAACTGCCGCTGGTGCTGGTTGTAGGCGAAGGTGACGACCAGCTCGCGGCGCCCGTCGTGGGCGTACTCGCCGACCAGGCTGCCGCGGCCGGAGCCCTCGGGGACGGGGAGGTCGACGTAGCTGGTGAAGCCGGCCCGGGGGCGGGCGACGTAGCCGTAACTCTCCTGGATCGAGGGGGCGTTGTCCTCGAAGGCGAAGGCGCCGTCGAGATAGCCGAAAGCCCCCGCGCGTCCGGCGTCGGTGACGGAGGCCTGGCGTCCGTCGAGGCTGCCGGACCAGCCGCCCTCGGTGGTGTAGTCGAGGCCGACGCCCGGGTGGGCCCAGGTGTAGGCGTCGACCTGCGGGATGCCGTAGGTCCGCTCGTAGGTCTCCAGCGCGCTCTGCTCGGCGGAGCCGGCGCCGAAGGGGGCCTCGTTCGGCAGGACCACGCCCTGGAACTTCGCCCGCGGGCGCCCGTTCACCGTGTCGCTCAGGAACGCCCCGGTCACCGCCGGACGGGCGGAATCGTTCAGGTCGATCGTCGTGTACGGGACGCCGGTGCTGCGCAACTGGGCCGCGATGGCCCGTACGGCGCTGCCGCCGTCGTCCACCACCAGGACCCTGAGGTCGACGCGGGGGTCCACGGCGGCCGACGCCCCCGGGACCCCCAGACCCAGTGTCAGCAGTCCCGCGGCCGTCAAGGTGGCCGCGGTGTTTCGCAGAGCGGTGCTGCGCGGAGCGGTCCCTCCGCGTCGATGCGCACGGTGCGCCATGTGTCGTCCTCCCCCCAGAAGATCCCCCTGCGCCACATCCGGGGAGGATCCTTGGAAATCATGCGAAGCGGTGAGCTACGGGCTCACCGGAACGCGATGAGTGTGTCTCAGGTCACGGGGAGTGAGAGTTGGGAAGTGGCCATGACGCCACCGACAGGTGAACGCCCGTAGGAATGAGCGAACGGGACTGACGCGCGTAGGCTCGTCCCGAGTGTCAGCCGCACCGGGGAAGGCCCCGGCTGAGCCAGGACCCTGAGGTCGGAACTAGGGTCGGCCGTCGGGCCCGGTCGACCCACACCTTTCGGCCACTGCAACTTCACATCGGAAGCGAGATTTCACCACCGTGACTGCTCTCACTCTCAGCACCGCCGCGGCGCCCGGCCTGCGGGCCGACGCGATCGTGATCGGTGTCGCCAAGGGCGCCAAGGGCCCCGTGGTCGCCCCGGGTGCCGAAGCCCTGGACAAGGCCTACGACGGCAGGCTCGCCGGCGTCCTGGAGACCCTCGGCGCCTCCGGCGGCGAGGGCGAGGTGACGAAGCTCCCCGCCCCGGCCGGTTTCAAGGCTCCCCTCGTGGTGGCCGTGGGCCTCGGCGCTCAGCCCGAGAAGGACGCCGAGTACGGCGCGGAGGCGCTGCGCAGGGCCGCCGGTGCCGCCGCCCGCGCGCTCGCCGGGTCCAAGAAGGCCGCCTTCGCCCTGCCCCTCGCGGACGCCGCCGACGCCGGCGCGGTCGCGGAGGGCGCGCTGCTCGGGGCGTACTCCTTCGACGCCTACAAGGACAACGGCAAGAACGGCAAGGGCAACGGCAAGGCGCCGCTCGCCGAGATCGCCCTGCTCGGCGGGAAGCCGCGGGACAAGGCGTTCAAGGCCGCCCTCGAGCGCGCCACCGCCGTCGCCGAGGAGCTCAACCGCGCCCGCGACCTGATCAACACCCCGCCGAACGACCTCAACCCGGAGTCGTTCGCCGCGGTCGCCCAGGTGGCGGCCAAGGAACACGGCATCAAGGTGCAGGTGCTCGACGAGAAGGCCCTGCAGAAGGGCGGGTACGGCGGCATCCTCGGCGTCGGCGCCGGGTCCGCGGCCGGTCCGCGGCTGGTGAAGCTGTCGTACACCCACTCGAAGGCGAAGAAGCACCTCGCCTTCGTGGGCAAGGGCATCACCTACGACTCGGGCGGCATCTCGCTGAAGCCGGCGGGCCACAACGAGACGATGAAGTGCGACATGAGCGGTGCGGCGGCGGTGTTCGCGGCCGTCGTCGCGGCGGCGCGGCTGGGGCTCGAGGTCAACGTGACGGGCTGGCTGGCGCTGGCCGAGAACATGCCGTCCGGCTCCGCCACCCGCCCGGGTGACGTCCTGCGCATGTACAGCGGCAAGACCGTCGAGGTCCTCAACACCGACGCCGAGGGCCGGCTGGTACTGGCGGACGCGCTGTGGGCGGCCTCCCAGGAGAAGCCGGACGCGATCGTGGACGTGGCGACGCTGACCGGCGCGATGGTGCTGGCGCTGGGGAACCGGACGTTCGGTGTCATGGCCAACGACGACGCGTTCCGCTCGGCGCTGGTGGAGGCCGCGGAGGAGGTCGGCGAGGCCTCCTGGCCCATGCCGCTGCCGGAGCACCTGCGCAAGGGAATGGATTCTCCCACCGCCGACATCGCGAACATGGGCGAGCGGATGGGCGGCGGCCTGGTCGCCGGTCTCTTCCTGCGCGAGTTCGTGGGCGAGGGCATCACCTGGGCGCACCTGGACATCGCGGGCCCGGCCTTCAACGAGCAGGGGCCGTTCGGCTACACCCCGAAGGGCGGCACGGGGTCGGGTGTGCGGACGCTGGTGCGGCTCGCGGAGCTGACGGCGGCCGGCGAACTGGGCTGATCTCCTCGACGGGGCCTCGCACCCGAGTGGAGCGAGGCCTCGGCGCCTTTCTGGCCTGCCCTCCCTTGTGAGCGTGTGGTGTCTCACACGTCGGCCCGGCGTCTCGTCCGGTGGCGACAAGTGCGAAGATGGGGCACGGCAGGACAGGGCCCCCACCGAAGGGCCGAAAGCAAGAGCGGCCGGACACCAGCCGCCGACCGGTCACTGGAGACCGGCGTGGCGCACATGCATGGAGGACGTGACGTGGCGAACGACGCCAGCACCGTTTTCGACCTAGTGATCCTCGGCGGTGGTAGTGGCGGTTACGCCGCGGCCCTGCGCGGGGCGCAGCTGGGCCTGGACGTCGCCCTGATCGAGAAGGACAAGGTCGGCGGCACCTGCCTGCACCGGGGTTGCATCCCCACCAAGGCCCTGCTGCACGCGGGCGAGATCGCCGACCAGGCCCGCGAGAGCGCGCAGTTCGGTGTGAAGGCCACCTTCGAGGGCATCGACATCGCCGGGGTCCACAAGTACAAGGACGGCGTGATCGCCGGTCTGTACAAGGGCCTGCAGGGTCTCGTCGCCTCCCGCAAGGTGACGTACATCGAGGGTGAGGGCCGGCTGTCCTCCCCGACCTCCGTCGACGTGAACGGTCAGCGTGTCCAGGGCCGCCACGTCCTGCTGGCGACGGGCTCCGTGCCGAAGTCGCTGCCCGGTCTGGAGATCGACGGCGACCGCATCATCTCCTCGGACCACGCCCTGGTCCTGGACCGCGTGCCCAAGTCCGCGATCATCCTGGGCGGCGGCGTCATCGGCGTCGAGTTCGCCTCCGCCTGGAAGTCCTTCGGCTCCGAGGTCACCGTCATCGAGGGCCTCAAGCACCTCGTCCCGGTCGAGGACGAGAACTCCTCGAAGCTGCTCGAGCGCGCGTTCCGCAAGCGCGGCATCAAGTTCAACCTGGGCACCTTCTTCCAGAAGGCCGAGTACACCCAGGACGGCGTCAAGGTCACCCTCGCCGACGGCAAGGAGTTCGAGGCCGAGGTCCTCCTCGTCGCCGTCGGCCGTGGCCCGGTCTCCGCCGGTCTCGGTTACGAGGAGCAGGGCGTCGCGATGGACCGCGGCTACGTCCTCGTCGACGAGTACATGCGCACCAACGTTCCGACCATCTCCGCCGTCGGTGACCTCGTCCCGACCCTCCAGCTCGCGCACGTCGGCTTCGCCGAGGGCATCCTGGTGGCGGAGCGTCTGGCCGGTCTCAAGACCGTTCCGATCGACTACGACGGTGTCCCCCGCGTGACCTACTGCCACCCGGAGGTCGCCTCCGTCGGTATCACCGAGGCCAAGGCCAAGGAGATCTACGGCGCGGACAAGGTCGTCGCTCTGAAGTACAACCTGGCGGGCAACGGAAAGAGCAAGATCCTCAACACCGCGGGCGAGATCAAGCTCGTCCAGGTGAAGGACGGTGCCGTGGTCGGCGTCCACATGGTCGGCGACCGCATGGGCGAGCAGGTCGGCGAGGCCCAGCTGATCTACAACTGGGAGGCGCTGCCGGCCGAGGTCGCCCAGCTCATCCACGCCCACCCGACGCAGAACGAGGCGCTCGGCGAGGCCCACCTGGCCCTGGCGGGCAAGCCGCTCCACGCGCACGACTGACCCTCGGTCGAAGAACGCGACGACACAGACTTCCGCAATCCGTTAGGAGCAACCGAAACCATGGCGGTTTCCGTAACCCTTCCGGCGCTCGGCGAGAGCGTCACCGAGGGCACTGTCACCCGCTGGCTGAAGGCCGAGGGCGAGCGCGTCGAGGCCGACGAGCCGCTGCTCGAGGTCTCGACCGACAAGGTCGACACCGAGATCCCCTCGCCCGCCGCCGGTGTCCTGGCGTCCATCAAGGTCGCCGAGGACGAGACCGTTGAGGTCGGCGCCGAGCTGGCCGTCATCGACGACGGCACCGGTGCGCCGGCTGCCGCCCCCGCCCCGGCCGCCGAGCCCGAGCCGGAGCCCGTCGCGGCTCCGGAGCCGGCCGCTGCCGCTCCCTCCACCGAGCAGGCCGCCCCGGCGCCCGCTCCCACCGCCGAGGCCGCCGCCGGCGGCGGTTCCGCCGAGGGCACGGACGTCGTCCTGCCCGCGCTCGGCGAGTCCGTCACCGAGGGCACCGTCACCCGCTGGCTGAAGTCGGTCGGCGACTCCGTCGAGGCCGACGAGCCGCTGCTCGAGGTCTCCACGGACAAGGTCGACACCGAGATCCCTGCGCCCACCTCCGGTGTGCTGCTCGAGATCACGGTCGGCGAGGACGAGACCGCCGAGGTCGGCGCCAAGCTCGCCGTCATCGGCGCCCCGGGTGCGGCTCCGGCCGCCGCCCAGGCCCCCGCCGCCCCGGCCCCGGCCGCCGAGCCCGCGCCCGCCCCGGCCGCCCCCGCGGCACCGGCTCCGGCTCCGGCCGCACCCGCCGCCCCGGCTCCCGCGCCCGCCCCGGCCGCTCCGGCTCCGGCTCCGGCCGCGCAGGCGCCCGCGCCCGCCGCTCCGGCTCCGGTCACCCCGGCCCCGGCCGCTCCGGCGCCCGCCGCCGCGCAGGCGACCGACGAGGGCGCCTACGTGACCCCGCTGGTGCGCAAGCTCGCCGCCGAGAACGGCGTCGACCTGGCGTCCGTCAAGGGCACCGGCGTCGGCGGCCGGATCCGCAAGCAGGACGTCATGGCCGCCGCCGAGGCCGCCAAGACCGCCGCCGCTCCGGCGCCCGCCGCCGCGCCGGCTGCCGCCAAGAAGGCGCCGGCCCTGGAGGCCTCCCCCCTGCGCGGCCAGACCGTCAAGATGCCGCGCATCCGCAAGGTCATCGGCGACAACATGGTCAAGGCCCTGCACGAGCAGGCCCAGCTGTCGTCGGTCGTCGAGGTCGACGTCACCCGCCTGATGAAGCTGCGCGCCCGCGCCAAGGACGCGTTCGCGGCCCGTGAGGGCGTGAAGCTCTCCCCGATGCCGTTCTTCGTCAAGGCCGCGGCCCAGGCGCTGAAGGCCCACGCGCCGATCAACGCCAAGATCAACGAGGCCGAGGGGACCATCACCTACTTCGACACCGAGAACATCGGTATCGCGGTGGACTCCGAGAAGGGCCTGATGACCCCGGTCATCAAGAACGCCGGTGACCTCAACCTCGCCGGTATCGCCAAGGCCACCGCCGACCTGGCGGGCAAGGTCCGGGCCAGCAAGATCACGCCGGACGAGCTGTCGGGCGCGACCTTCACCATCTCCAACACCGGTTCGCGCGGTGCGCTCTTCGACACGATCATCGTGCCGCCGGGCCAGGTCGCGATCCTCGGCATCGGTGCCACGGTCAAGCGTCCGGCCGTGATCGAGACGGAGGACGGCCCGGTCATCGGCGTGCGCGACATGACCTACCTGACCCTCTCCTACGACCACCGCCTGGTGGACGGCGCCGACGCCGCCCGCTACCTGACGGCGGTCAAGGCGATCCTGGAGGCGGGCGAGTTCGAGGTCGAGCTCGGCCTCTGACGCCTCAGTGGTCCCACCGCGGTGCCCCCGTCCGGAGTCGTCCGGGCGGGGGCACCGTCGTCGGTGCGTGTAAGTCTCGTCTCACCTGCGGGAAAGCGCCCCTGTGCGCCCCTACGGGACGGGCCCGCGGCCTTATTGTCTTTACGTCAAACGCGCGCCCTAAGGAGCCCTCATGACCGCGCCCGTCGTCCACTCGCTGCGCGAACAGATCCGCGAGCACATCCTGGAAGGGATCATCAGCGGGCGCTGGCAGCCGGGTGAGCGGATCGTGGAGCGGCGGATCGCGACCGAGCTGGAGGTCAGCCAGACGCCGGTGCGGGAGGCGCTGCGGGAGCTGGAGTCGCTCCGGCTCATCGAGTCCGCTCCCAACAAGGGCGTACGGGTGCGGAATCTGACCGCCGCCGATCTCGAGGAGAGCTACCCCGTGCGGGCCGGCCTGGAGGCCATCGCCGCCGAGCTGGCGGCCGAGCGGCTGGCGCGGGACTGCTCGGCCCTGGAGCCGCATGTCGCCGCCCTCTACGAGGCCGACAGCAAGGCGGACGGCACCGGCCAGGTACGCCACACCGTCGCCTTCCACCGTGAGCTGGTCCGTGCCGCCGGGAACTCCGTGCTGCTGCACACCTGGGAGGGCCTCGGCATCGAGGTGTTCACGGCGTTGTCGATCCGGTGGCTCGGCACCGTGCAGCAGTCGTACGCGGAGGAGCACGAGGAGCTCGTGGCCGCCTTCCAGCGCCGGGATCCCCGTATCGCCGAGCTCGTCAAGGCGCACGTGCTCGGCTGCGCGCCCCGCCACGAGGCCTGAGCGACGGCGTCACCGAGGCCCGCGCGACGGCCTCCCAGAGGCCTGAGCGACCCCTCGCTCAAACGTGCCCCCACCTGCGGAAACCACCCGAAAAGCCGACACCCGGTGCCATCGCCGAAGGCACGCCGTGCCGACTTTCTCGTGATCAAGAGGTTTTCGCCCTCAACCCTTTGATCGATCATCGATCAGGGAGTTACAGTCGCCGACGGACCTCCACCGAGGTCCGTTGCCCTGTCCTGCCAAAGACCTAGGGCACCCCCGAACCCTTACCGATGAGGGAACCCCCTTCGACTGAGGAAGGCGGCGACATGACCGACCCCAACGCCATCCAGCCGAGCGAGCTCGACCAGCTCCCCGACCGCGACCCGGAGGAGACCGCCGAATGGCAGGCCTCCCTGGACGCCGTCGCCAAGGCGGCCGGCCCGCACCGTGCGGCTTACCTGATGCGCCGTACGCTGGAGCGCGCGGAGGGCACCGGCATCGCGCTGCCCAAGCTGCTCGAGACCGACTACGTCAACACCATCCCCACCGCCGCGGAGCCCGCTGTTCCCGGTGACGAGGAGATGGAGCAGCGCATCACCGCCTGGAACCGCTGGAACGCGGCCGCCATGGTGACCCGCGGCAGCAAGTACGGCGTCGGCGGCCACATCGCCACCTTCGCCTCGGCGGCCTGGCTGTACGAGACCGGCTTCAACCACTTCTTCAAGGGCAAGGAGGCCGACGGGTCCGGCGACCAGCTCTACATCCAGGGCCACGCCTCCCCCGGCATCTACGCCCGCGCCTTCCTCGACGGCCGGCTGAGCGAGCAGCACCTCGACAACTTCCGCCAGGAGGCCGGCGGCAACGGCCTCCCGTCGTACCCGCACCCGCGCCGCCTGCCCTGGCTGTGGGAGTTCCCGACCGTGTCCATGGGTCTCGGTCCGCTCTCCGCCATCTACCAGGCGCGCTTCAACCGGTACCTCACCAACCGCGGCATCAAGGACGTCTCCGCCTCGCACGTGTGGGCGTTCCTCGGCGACGGAGAGATGGACGAGCCGGAGTCGACGGCCGCCCTCGCGCTGGCGAGCCGTGAGGGGCTCGACAACCTCACCTTCGTCATCAACTGCAACCTGCAGCGCCTCGACGGACCGGTGCGCGCCAACTTCAAGATCGTGCAGGAGCTGGAGGCCCAGTTCCGCGGCGCCGGCTGGAACGTCGTCAAGACCCTGTGGGGCTCGGCCTGGGACGAGCTGTTCCAGCTCGACACCACGGGCGCGCTCGTACGCCGGCTGCGGGAGGTACCGGACGCGCAGGTCCAGACGTACCAGACCCGTGACGCCGCCTACATCCGCCAGGACTTCTTCGGCAAGGACCCGGAGCTGGCCGAGCTGGCGAAGCTGCTGAGCGACGACAAGATCCTGGAGATCTTCCACCTCTCCCGCGGTGGTCACGAGCCGCGCAAGGTGTACGCCGCGTACAAGGCCGCCGTCGAGCACAAGGGCGCGCCGACCGTGATCCTGGCCCAGACGGTCAAGGGCCACACGCTCGGCGAGGGCTTCGCGTCGAAGAACGCCAACCACCAGATGAAGAAGCTGACGGTGGACGAGTTCAAGACGATGCGTGACCTGTTGGGACTGCCGATCTCGGACGCGCAGTTCGTCGACGGGGTCGTGCCCTACGGCCACCCCGGCGCCGACTCCCCCGAGGTCCGCTACCTCCAGGAGCGCCGCGCCGCCCTCGGCGGTCCGGCCCCGGCCCGCCGCGTCCACCCGGTGGCTCCGCTGCCCGCGCCCGCCGAGAAGGCCTTCGCCTCCTTCGACAAGGGCTCCGGCTCGCAGAACGTGGCCACCACCATGGCCTTCGTCCGGCTCGTCAAGGACCTGGTCCGCGACAAGGAGACGGGCAAGCGCTGGGTGCCGATCGTCCCCGACGAGGCGCGCACCTTCGGTATGGAGAGCCTCTTCCCGTCCCTGGGCATCTACTCGCCCAAGGGCCAGACGTACGAGCCGGTCGACCGCGACCAGCTGATGTACTACAAGGAGGCCAAGAACGGCCAGATCCTCAACGAGGGGATCACCGAGGCCGGTTCGATGGCCGACTTCATCGCCGCGTCCACCGCGTACTCCACGCACGGCGAGACGATGATCCCGTTCTACATCTTCTACTCGATGTTCGGCTGGCAGCGCACGGCCGACCAGATGTGGCAGCTCGGCGACCAGCTCGGCCGCGGCTTCCTCATCGGCGCGACGGCCGGCCGTACGACGCTGACGGGCGAGGGCCTGCAGCACGCCGACGGCCACTCCCCCGTCATCGCGGCGACGAACCCGGCGGCGCTGACGTACGACCCGGCCTTCGCGTACGAGGTCGCGACGATCGTCAAGGACGGTCTGCGCCGGATGTACGGCGAGGCGGCCCCGGGTGAGGACCCGGACGTCTTCTACTACCTGACCGTCTACAACGAGCCGCTGCCGCAGCCCGCGAAGCCGGCCGGGCTCGGGGTCGACGAGGGCATCGTCAAGGGCCTGTACCGGTTCAACACCGCGGAGTCGGCGGGTCTGTCGCCGGTCGCCAACGCCCCGCGCATCCAGCTGCTGGGCTCCGGTACGGCGATCCACTGGGCGCTGAAGGCGCAGCGGATGCTCGCCGAGGAGTGGGGTGTCGCGGCCGACGTCTGGTCGGCGACGTCCTGGACCGAGCTGCGGCGGGACGCCCTGGAGGCGGACGCGGCGCTGCTGCGCGGCGAGGAGCGGGTGCCGTACGTCCGGCAGGCGCTGCAGGGTGCCGAGGGCCCGGTGCTGGCGGTCTCCGACTACATGCGCCAGGTTCCCGACCAGATCGCGCAGTGGGTGGAGCAGGACTACTCCTCGCTGGGCGCCGACGGCTTCGGCCTCTCGGACACCCGCGAGGCGGCCCGCCGCCACTTCGGCGTCGACGCCGAGTCCATCGTGGTCGCGGCCCTCGCCCAGCTCGCCAAGCGCGGCGAGACCAAGGCGGCGGCGGTGAAGGAAGCCCGCGAGAAGTACGGCCTGTAGGCAGGACATCGCCTGGAGGACAGGACGTCAGGGGGCCCTCACTTCGGTGGGGGCCTCCTGCATGATGGCCGTATGCGTGCTGCCCGGCTCATCAAGATGGTGCTGCTGCTCCAGGGACGGGTCTCCATGACCGCCGCCGAGCTGGCTCGGGAGCTGGAGGTGTCCGAGCGGACCGTCACCCGGGACGCGCAGGCGCTGTCGGAGGCCGGGGTACCGGTGTATGCCGATCGGGGGCGGGCCGGGGGGTACCGGCTCATCGGGGGCTACCGGACCCGGCTCACGGGGTTGCATCGGGGTGAGGCGGAGGCGCTGTTCCTGTCCGGGGTGCCTGGGGCGCTGCGGGAGATGGGGCTCGAGGACGCGGCCTCCGCCGCTCGGCTCAAGGTGTCCGCCGCCTTGCTGCCCTCGCTGCGCGACGCCTCCCGTACGGCCTCGCAGCGGTTTCATCTCGACGCTCCCAGCTGGTTCACCGAGCCGGAGACCCCCGCACTGCTGCCCGCCGTCGCGGAGGCCGTGTGGGACGACCGGCGGGTCACGGCGGTGTACCGGCGCGGCGAGGGGGACGTACGGCGGGAGCTGGAGCCGTACGGGCTCGTGCTGAAGGCGGGGGTCTGGTACCTGTGCGCCCGGGTCGCCGGGCAGGGGAGCTATCGCGTCTACCGCATCGACCGGTTCACCGCGGTGGAGACCGAGGACGACGTACGGTTCGAGCGCGACCCCGCGTTCGATCTGCCGGCCTTCTGGGAGGAGCGGGCCGAACAGTTCGCGCGGTCGATCCTGCGCGCCGAGGTCGTGGTACGGCTGTCCCCGGACGGCGCGCGCCGGCTGCCGTACGCCGTCGATCCGCAGGCCGCGCGGGAGGCGCTCGCGGAGACACGGCCGCCGGACGAGCACGGGTGGGTGACCCTGACGCTTCCCGTGGAGTCCGAGGAGGTCGCCCATTCCCAGCTCGCCTCCCTCGGGCCGGAGGTCGAGGTGCTGGCACCCGAGAGCCTCCGGTCCCGCTTCACCGCCGACGTGAGACGCCTGGCGGCCCTGTACGGCGCGGAAGACGCCCGATAACAATCCGCCCCACTCCGCGTGCGCCCCACCCGTCCAGGGCCGATGCTTGTCCCGTGATGGACGAGACGGAGTTCTGGGAGCTGGTCGACGCCACCCGCGAGGCCGCCGAGGGCGACCCGGAGGAGCAGGCCGACCTGCTGGTGGACCGGCTCCTGCAACTGGACCCCGAGATGGTCCTGGACTTCGCGCGTCACTTCGAGGCCCGCTACAACCGCGCCTACACCTGGGACCTGTGGGGCGCCGCCTGGGTGTTGCTGGACGGGGCCAGCGACGACGCCTTCGACTTCTTCCGGTGCTGGCTGATCGGCCAGGGCCGGGAGGTCTACGAGGGCGGGGTGCACGACCCGGACTCGCTCGCCGATCTGCTGGACGAGTTCGACGACGAGTTCGACGGCGACGGCGAGGAGCTCGGCTACGCCGCGGACGAGGCCTATGAACAGCTCACCGGTACCGTCGCCCCGGACCTCGGCATCCCGCCCGCCGCCGCGGAACCGGCGGGCGCGCCGGTCGACTTCGAGAACGAGCAGGCGCTGGCGGATCGTTACCCCAAGCTCTGGGAACGCTTCCGCGACCAGCCGTGACCGGCGGGGGCTGAAACCCGGGGGCTAGAACCGCCGACGGCTGGAGTCGGACGGGATGTACGCCTGCGTCCGGTCCGCCTTCGGCGCGTGGTGCCGCGGGGCCGCGTTGGCCTGGTCCAGCGCCGACGCCGTGACGGCGGCCGGTCCCAGGACGACGGTCGCGACCGCGCAGACCACCGTCCACACCCGAGTGCCGCTGCTCCTGCTGCTCATGATCCCCACCTCCGGTCGGCTTGTGGGCACGACGGTAGGGCGGCGGGATCGGAGCGCCCTGCGGGACCGCTGTGGCCTTCCTGTGAGCGTCATCGGCGGCCCTGGAGGCGGGCGGCCAGCGCGCGGATCGCCGGCAGCTGGGCGGTGAGGGCCGCGCCGGGGCAGCTGGTCATGTAGCCGTCCTTGTGCGCGGCGAGGGCGGGGAGCGTGGTGGCGGTGCCCTTGGCGAAGCGGCTGCCGTTGTTGCTGGAGACCAGTCGGACCTTCGCGCGCGGGTCGGTGCCGGACAGACCGAGCTTCCAGGCGGCCAGCGCGGCGATGGAGTCGGTCATGGCCTTGGGCACCTCGGCGCCGTCGGTGAAGGTGCCGAGCGCGGCGATGCCGGCGGTGCGGTGGTTGAAGCCCTGGGTGTGGGCACCGGTGACGGGGCGGTCGGCGCCGCCCGCGCGGCCCTCGTAGATCGTGCCGCAGCGGTCGACGAGGAAGTTGTAGCCGATGTCGTCCCAGTCGCGGGCGCCCGTCTGGCCCGTGTACAGGTAGCGGATGATCCGGGGGGCCTCGGCGCAGTCGTAGGCGTTGGGCGAATCGGTGTGGTGCAGGAAGACGGCGACGACCTTGTCGTCGTAGCGGGGCGGCGGCTGCTTGCGCCAGGTGTCCCCGTCGAGCCACTCGGCGCGCGGCACGATGGGCGGCCGGGTGGCGGTGTGCGCGGCGGCCGGACGGGCCGCGAGAGACCGGGCGGCCGTGGCGGAGCGTTCCACGCCGCCGGCGCACAGGGCGAGGGCGACGACGGCGGCGAGCCCCGGCAGACAGCCGAGGGCCGCGAGGGCCGGGCCCGGTATCCGGGGGGCACGGGGTCTTCGTGCCCCCCGCGTTCTTCTGAGAGCCGGTCGGAAGACACGCATGGACCCACTGTCCGACGGATCCCCTCCGCCCGCGATGTGGGCTCTGCCACCTGGTGGAACCATCGTCATGGTCTGGGGCGTTTTCCGGGGTACACGCACGCGTGGCGGAATCCGGCGACCACGCGCGCGTGGCTGATCACCGGGCCGTTCGGTGGGTACGGACTGATCACTGGACCCGTTCCGTGCGTACTGGAGGGCCCGAGGGAAAGGCGGCTCGCGTGGACCTGCTCGACATCCTGCTGGTGCTGGCGATCGTGGCCTACGCGGCCTCCGGCTACCGGCGCGGTCTGGTCGCCGGGTGCGTCGCGCTGGCCGGGTTCGTGGGCGGCGCGGCCGTCGGCGTGTGGGTGCTGCCGTGGGTCATGGACCTGGTGGAGCCGGGGACCACCGCGGCCACGGTGACCGCGGTGATGACGGTGCTGGTGCCGGCGGCGGTGGGGCACGAGCTGGCGGGGCGGCTCGCGCTGCGGCTGCGCCGGGAGCTGGGCCGGGCCCGTCTCGGTCCCTTGCGGGTGGCCGACGGGATCGGCGGCGCGGTGGCGAACGCGGTGGCCGTGCTGATCGTGGCCTGGGTCGCGGCGAGCGTGCTGGCCGCGTCCTCCTCGCCGCTGGTGACGTCGGCGATCCGGGACTCCCGGCTGCTGGGGACCGTGCAGGACGCGATGCCGGACACCACGCCCGGCTGGTTCTCGGGGGCCACCTCCGCGCTCACCGAGGCGGGCTTCCCGCAGGTGTTCAACCCCTTCGAGAACGAATCCACGGCCGAGGTCGCCCGCCCCACCGGCGACAGCGTCACCACGGCCGCCACGAACGCCGCCAAGACGAGCACGGTCAAGATCGAGGGCTCCTCGGGCACCCAGGGCCGCGAGGGCAGCGGCTTCGTGTACGCGACGCGGCATGTGATGACCAACGCCCACGTGGTGGCCGGGATCGACGAGCCGAGCGTGCGGGTCGGCGGGGTGGGACCGGCGTACGAGGCACGGGTGGTGCTGTTCGACCCGGACAAGGACGTGGCGGTGCTCTACGTGCCGGAGCTGAGCGCTCCGGTGCTGAGGTGGGACGACGACGCGGAGCGCGGCGACTCGGCGGTGGTCGCCGGTTATCCGCAGGACGGCGACCTGAACCTCCAGGCGGCGACCGTCGCGAACCGGGTGCGTGCGACGGGCCAGAACATCTACAACGACGAGACCGTCACCCGCGAGATCTACTCGATCCGCTCCACCGTCCGCCCGGGCAACTCCGGCGGCCCGCTGCTGACCACCGAGGGCAGGGTGTACGGCGTGGTCTTCGCCCGCTCCACCTCCGACGACGAGACCGGCTACGTCCTGACCGCGGCGGAGGTCGCCGAGGAGGCCGAGCGGGCGGCGGAGGCGACGGCTCCGGTGGACACGGGCGAGCTGATCACGTCGTAGCGCGGCCCCCTCGACGATCATGGGAGCCCCGCCCACCTCAAGGAGGCTCCCGTGGCCGTCTTCTTCCTGATCTCGCTGTTCGTGGCGGGCGCCGCCCTGTTCCTCGCCGTGCGAAGGCGGCGGGCGGCCGCCGTGGCCGACCAGGTCAGAGACTGCGCCCCATGACGACGTCGTCCACGTAGGCGCCGCCCACGAAGAACTCCTCCGGCATGACGCCCTCCACCACGAACCCCTCGGACTCGTACAGCTTCCGGGCCGGGGCGTTGTGCCCGAGCACGCGCAGGGTCAGCCGGCGCGCGCCCCGGCGGCGGGCCTCCTCGACGGCCGCCCGGACCAGCGCCCGCCCGACCCCGTACCCGCGCGCCCCGTCGGCGACGGCGAGGCCCTGGATCTGGCGCACATGCGCGTTCGAGGCGAGCGGAGTGGGGAAGGCGAGCCGGATGTAGCCGACGACGCGGCCGCCCAGCTCGGCGACCAGATAGTCCTCGGGGAGGTGGCGGTCGTCGAAGAAGGGGCCGTACGGCGGTTGCGGGCGGGGCGTGACGGCGTGCAGCGTCGACCAGGTGGCGCGGTCGAGGATCGCCAGCTCTTCCTCGTCGCCGGGTCGAGCGGTGCGTATGTGGGGTGAGTCGGGCATGGCCGTCACCCTACGACGACGACAGGCTGGGCTGACCAGGCATTTATGACGGCGGGCACAGGATGGGGTCATGGAGCATTCAAGAATCGCGGTGGCCGGTGCCTCGGGGCTCATCGGGGGCGCCCTGGTGGAGTCCCTGAAGGCGGACGGGCACGAGGTGGTGCGCCTGGTGCGGCACGCGCCGCGGGCGAAGGACGAGATCCGCTGGGACCCCGAGGCCCGGTTCGTCGACGCGGACTCGCTGGCCGGCTGCGACGCGGTGGTCAACCTGGCGGGCGCCGGGGTGGGTTCGCGGCGCTGGACGGACGCGTACAAGGCGCGGATCCGGTCCAGCCGGGTGCACGGCACCGCGGCGCTCGCGGAGGCGATGGCGTCCATGGACGAGCCGCCGCGGGTCTTCGTCAACGGCAGCGCGATGGGCTACTACGGCGAGACCGGCGACCGGACGGTCGACGAGAGCGCGCCGCCCGGCACGGGCTTCCTGCCCGAGCTGTGCGTGGAGTGGGAGGCGGCCGCGGCGCCCGCGGAGCGGGTGGGGGTGCGGACGGCGTTCGTGCGCACCGGTCTGGTGGTGGCCCGGGAGGGCGGGGCCTGGGGGCGGCTGTTCCCGCTGTTCAAGGCGGGGCTCGGGGGGCGGATGGGCGACGGGCGGCAGTACTGGTCGTTCGTCTCGCTGTACGACGAGGTGGCGGCGATCCGGCATCTGCTGCGCACCGACGGGCTGTCCGGACCCTTCAACGTGACCGCGCCCGAGCCGCTGACGAATCGTGAGATCACCGAGGCGATGGGCCGGGTGCTGCACCGGCCGACGCTGTTCGCGGTCCCGGAGCCGGTGCTGCGGACGGTGCTCGGGGAGATGGCCGGGGACGTGCTCGGCAGTGCGCGGGTGGTGCCCAGGAGGCTGCTGGAGTCGGGGTTCAGCTTCACGTTCCCGGACATCGAGGGAGCGGTGCGGGCCGCGCTGTGACGTCGTAGGGCCAACTGCTCGACCGTATGCGACCGTTGTGCGACCGTGCCCTGTCGATGCGCGACTTCCCTTGACCGATCACGGCCCTAACCTCGACCCGAACTCGGGTATCCCCGGAGCCTGTTGGGGGCATGACGTCTCCACCGGCCGCGCAACCTCGAGGAGGGGCACGTGCTTGAGCCCGCGTACCAGGCGGATGTCGTCGTGGTGGGAGCCGGGATCGCCGGCCTCGCGGCGGCGCATCGGCTGACCAGCGCAGGAGTGACCACCGCAGTCCTGGAGGCCGCCCATGACGTGGGCGGCCGCATGTCGACCGAGAAGGTCGACGGCTTCCGGCTCGACCGCGTCGGGCAGCTGATGTCCACGTCGTATCCCGAACTACGCCTGACCCCGGGACTCGACGCGCTCGTCCTGTGCGCCTTCGCCCCGGGCGCCCTGCTGCACAGCGACGGACACCGGCATCGCGTGGGTGCCGTGGCGTCCCAGGGCGGGGCGAGGGGTGGCGCGAGGGGCGCACTCCATGTGGCGCGCGCCCTGGCGAGCGCCCCCCGGCCTCCGTCGGCGCCGCGCGCGCCACTGGGGACGGCCGTCGATCAGGCGAGGCTCGCCGCCGCGCTGTCCCGGATCGCCGGGACGCCGGTCGAACGGCTGCTGGCCCGCCCGGAGACACCGGCGAGCCAGGCGCTGGTGGCCCGGGGGCTGTCGGCCCGGACCGTGGACGGCTTCCTGCGGCCGCTGCTCTCCGCCCTGCTGTGCGATCCGGAGCTGTCGGCCTCCAGCCGGTGCGCGGATCTGGCGCTGCGCTCCTTCGCGAGCGGGCGGCTGTGCGTGCCGGAGGGCGGCGCCGAGGCCCTGCCGCATCTGCTGGCACGCTCGCTGCCGCCGGGGACCGTGCACACCGGGGTGCGCGTCACCTCGGTGTCCACGACCTCGGTGACCACGGCGGAACACGGGGAGATCCGGTGCCGGGCGGTCCTGCTGGCGACCGGGGCGCGTACCGCCGCCGCACTGCTGCCGGGTCTGCGGGTTCCGGAGTTCCACCCGGTGACGGTGGTCCACCACACGACGGACGAGCCGCCGGCGACGGGCGGCGCGCTGCTGCTGGACGCCGACCGGGGCGGCCCGGTGGCGCACACGGCGGTGCTGAGCGCGGTGGACCCGACCCGGGCACCGGCGGGCCGGGCCCTGGTGTCGTCCACGGTCCTGGGCGCCCCGCCGGCCGGCCTCGACACCGCGGTCCGCACCCACCTGGCCCGCCTGTACGGCACCCCCACGTCCCGCTGGGAGACCCTGGCGGTCCACCACACCGCCGACGCGGTCCCGTCGATGCGCCCGCCGCACGACCTGCACCGCCCGGTACGCCTCCTGGCGGGCCTGTACGTCTGCGGCGACCACCGGGACACCAGTACCGTCCAGGGCGCCCTGCACTCGGCCCACCGCGCGGCCCGGTCGATCCTGACGGACCTGGGCGCGACGGGCTCGATGCACAGGGCGGACCCCGTGCCCTCGGTGCCGAGGGCGGCCTAGCCGCCGGGGGTGCCGGTCAGCTCAGCGCCGCCACCTTGTCCCGGTACCCCCTCACCGGTGCCGCGTCCTTGTAGGGCTCCAGCCGGCGCTCGAAGTCCCTGACGTACTCCACCGCCCGGGCCGAGCGCATCTCCGCCGCCTGGCCCGCGGCCTCCGCGCCGAGGGCGCAGGCCTGGTCGAGCTCGCCGAGGCCCAGCCGGGCGGAGGCGAGCACCACCCGGCAGAACAGACGGCTGCGGGCGAAGGCGGGCGCCCGCAGTTGCAGGGAGCGCTCCGCGTGCTGGGCCGCCGCGCGGAACTGCTGCAGGTCGCGGTGGCAGTGGCCGAACTCGTCCGCCAGCTGCGCCTCGTCGAAGAAGCGCGCCCAGTGCGGGACCTCGTCGCCGGGCCGGGCCGCCTCCAGCGCGCGTTCGGCGCGGACCAGCGACGCGGTGGCCGCCCGTACCTCCCCGAGCACGCCGTGCCCGCGCGCCTCGGCCGCGTGCAGCAGCGCCTGGACGGTGGGCGGCGCGTTCGTGCCAACGCCCTGCTGGGCCACCCGCGCGAGCTGCACCGCCTCCCGCCCGTGCCCGAGATAGACGGCCTGGCGGCTCATGGTGACCAGGACGTACGAGCCGTACGCCCGGTCCCCCGCCGCCTGTGCCAGCCGGAGCGACTGGACGTAGTACCGCTGCGCCAGCCCGTGCGCCGCGATGTCGTACGACGTCCAGCCCGCGAGCCGGGTCAGGTCCGCCGCCGCGGCGAACAGGCGCCGGCCGGTGGTCTCGCCGTACGTGCCGCGCAGCATCGGCTCGCACTCGTGCTCCAGGTACCGCACGAGCGCCTGCCGGGCGTGGCCGCCGCCGTACATGTTGTCCAGGGTGCGGAAGAGCTCCCCGACCGAGCGCAGGGCGTTGATGTCGCCGCCGGTGACCTTCTGGCCGGGGCCGCGCTCGGCCTGGGCGCGCTGCCGGGGGACGGCGGGCCGCCCCTGCACCGGCACCCGGACCGGTGCCTCGCCGCGCGCGACCCTGTCGTCGGCCCGGCCGATCAGCCAGTCCCGGCTGGGCACCACGAGCCCGGCCGGGGTGAAGGCGATCTTGCGGAGTTCGGCATGGCTGCCGGAGTCCTTGCGCCACAGACCGCTGACGATGTCGACCGCCTCCTCCGGGGTGGCGGCGAACTCCAGACCCGCGTAGACGGGGGCACAGGCGTCCAGGCCGAGGTCCTGGGCGGTGAGTCGGCGGCCGAGGCGGCGGGTGAAGACCTCGGCGATGAGGGCGGGGGTGGTGCCGCGCGGCTGCTGTCCGCGCAGCCAACGGGTCACGGATGTCTTGTCGTATCTCAGATCCAGACCGTGTTCGAGTCCGAGCTGGTCCACGCGACGGGCGAGACCCGCGTTGGAGAACCCCGCTTCTGCGATGAGCGCGGCGAGCTGTCGGTTGGGGGTGCGCTGCGCGGGTCGTTCCGTCATCTGCGGTGCGGTCTCCTGCCTTCCAGGCCTCTGACTTGCCCGGATTGCCTGTGAGCAGCCCTTATGGCCTCTGCGAACGGCGCGAATGTAGCGGAGAGTGAGCAGGCGATCGCACACTTCCCCACCCGTTCATCCGATCGTGTGAGGATTGGCCGCCCGGCTGACGTTCGACCGGCAGTCGTACAGTGGCGTAGGCACCCTTCGTGCCTTACGACGTCCAGGGAGGCGCTTGCCGTGAGTGAGTTGCGGTTCGTCCGTATGGGGTTCGGAGCGAACGCCGTCGAGTACCAGGAGGCGTGGGACGAGCAGCGCCGGGTGCACGCGGCACGGTTCGCCGACGAGACCCCCGACACCGTGCTGCTGCTCGAACACCCGCCGGTCTACACGGCCGGGCGGCGCACGGAGGACAGCGAGCGCCCGCTCGACGGCACCCCCGTCGTCGACGTCGACCGCGGCGGCAAGATCACCTGGCACGGCCCGGGCCAGCTGGTCGGCTATCCGATCCAGAAGCTCCCGCGCCCGGTGGACGTCGTGGCGCACGTACGACGGCTCGAAGAGGCCCTGATCCGCACCTGCGCGGAGTTCGGCCTGGAGACCACGCGCGTGGAGGGCCGCAGCGGTGTGTGGGTGCTCGGCGACCCGGTCGAGCAGCGCCCCGCGCTCGGCGGGCTCTCCCTAGACTTCGACCCCCGCCTCCAGGACGAGGAGTTCGACCCGCGGCTGAACGGCCCCGAGTACGCCCCGTCCAACGCGGGCCAGCGCCGCGAGGACCGCAAGATCGCGCAGATCGGCATCCGGGTGGCCAAGGGCGTCACGATGCACGGCTTCTCGTTCAACGTGAACCCCGACATGAAGTGGTTCGACCGGATCATCCCCTGTGGCATCCGGGACGCGGGCGTCGCCTCCCTCGCCGCCGAGCTCGGCCGGGACGTCACGATCGACGAGGTGCTGCCGGTCATCGAGCGGCACTTGAGGGACGTACTGGAGAACGCGGAACTGAAGCCGCGGGAGATCGAGAAGGCCAGCGCCTGACCGAGGGGGAATCAGCCCTGCGGCGGTGGGGTTGGCCTCACAGCAGGGCTGAGTAAACACGGGCGTACCCTGGTGTACGCCGAAGAATCGAAGCTACAGGGAGCCGATGTGTCCGCAGTCACCCCCGACGGACGCAAGATGCTGCGCCTTGAGGTCCGGAACGCCCAGACCCCCATCGAGCGCAAGCCCGAGTGGATCAAGACCCGGGCGAAAATGGGTCCCGAGTACACCGCTATGCAAAAACTCGTGAAGAGCGAGGGACTGCACACGGTCTGCCAGGAAGCGGGCTGTCCCAACATCTACGAATGCTGGGAGGACCGCGAGGCGACCTTCCTCATCGGCGGCGACCAGTGCACCCGGCGCTGCGACTTCTGCCAGATCGACACCGGCAAGCCCGAGGCGCTGGACCGCGACGAGCCGCGCCGCGTCGGCGAGTCCGTGGTCACCATGGACCTGAACTACGCCACCATCACCGGCGTCGCCCGCGACGACCTGGAGGACGGCGGCGCCTGGCTCTACGCCGAGACGGTCCGCCAGATCCACCAGCAGACCGCCGACCGCGAGGCCGGCCGCACCAAGGTCGAGCTGCTCGCCCCGGACTTCAACGCCGTCCCCGAGCTGCTCCAGCAGGTCTTCGCCTCGCGCCCCGAGGTCTTCGCGCACAACGTCGAGACCGTCCCGCGGATCTTCAAGCGCATCCGCCCCGGCTTCCGCTACGAGCGCTCCCTGAAGGTCATCACCGAGGCCCGTGACTACGGTCTGGTCACGAAATCCAACCTGATCCTCGGCATGGGCGAGACCCGCGAGGAGATCAGCGAGGCTCTCAGGCAGCTGCACGAGGCGGGCTGCGAGCTGATCACCATCACCCAGTACCTGCGCCCCTCCGTGCGCCACCACCCCGTGGAACGCTGGGTCAAGCCCCAGGAGTTCGTCGAGCTGAAGGAGGAGGCCGAGCAGATCGGCTTCTCCGGCGTCATGTCCGGCCCGCTGGTGCGCTCCTCCTACCGCGCCGGCCGCCTCTACCAGATGGCCGTCGAGAAGCGCGGCGCGTACGTCGCCTCGCAGGCCGTCTGAGGTTCTCCTGGCACGCGGTGCCACCCGGCTCGTGTGAATCCGAGCACAAGCAACTACCGCCCGGTAGTGGCCAAATGACGCGGTCCTGGGCGTCCCCGCAGATAGGGGCGCCAACAGGGCCGCGTCAACGTTTTCGGGCGGCGCATCAAGGCTTCATTGGTGTTTGACCGGCCGGTCACGCCCTGGTAACACCAATCAGTGACCCTGGTTGTACAGCCCGTACACCGTTCACCAAAGCCGCCATTCCCTAGGGGGGAACCTCCACCATGCAGGCCGCGCCGGTTCGCGCCAATGCCATCCCGTCGTTCACCACTGCACTGCGTGCCGTCGAATCGCTGCTCATGAGCGGCGGCCAGCGCACCGCCCGCCGCAACGCCTGGACCTCCGTCCTGGAGGACCGCCGCCGGGCCAAGGACCGGGTCGAGGCCCAGCGCGTCCTGGAGCAGACCCTCACCCTGCCCCGGCTGTGAAGCGGCGGCCCTGAGCCCACCCGTTCCTGAGGCACTGCCGTCGTCGGCACTCCGAGGGACACGTAGACTTCGTGCCATGGCGAGGAAGGACACGGCAGCGGACGCTGCGAACCCCGGGCGACTCAAGCAGATCGCTCTGACCTACAAGATGACCCGCAGGGCCGACAAGAAGATCGGTCTTGTACTCGCGGCTGTCGGAATCGTCACCCTCGGTGTCTTCCTCGCGATCGGTTTCTTGATCGGTCACCCCATCTATCTCGGCATCCTGGGCCTCGTGCTCGCCTTCCTCGCGACGGCGATCGTGTTCGGGCGCCGGGCCGAGCGGGCGGCCTTCGGGCAGATGGAGGGACAGCCCGGCGCAGCGGCGGCCGTGCTGGACAACATCGGCCGGGGCTGGACGACCACCCCCGCGGTGGCGATGAACCGCAGCCAGGACGTGGTGCACCGGGCCGTCGGCAAGGCCGGCATCGTGCTGGTCGCCGAGGGCAACCCGAACCGGGTGAAGAGCCTGCTGGCCGCCGAGAAGCGGAAGATGAACCGCGTGGTCGCGGACGTGCCGGTGCACGATCTGATCGTCGGCGTCGGCGAGGGTCAGGTGGAGCTGAAGAAGCTGCGCACGACCATGCTGAAGCTGCCCCGCGTGCTCTCCGGCCCCCAGGTGACCGCCACCAACGACCGGCTGCGCGCCATGGGCGACCTGATGAGCAACATGCCGCTGCCGAAGGGCCCGATGCCGAAGGGCATGAAGCTGCCCAAGGGCGGCCCGAAGGCCCGCTGATTCGTCTCGTACGAGAAAGGGGGCGCCCGGATCACTCCGGGCGCCCCCTTCGTCGTACGGCGAACTAGATGCGCACTTCCACCGTGCGCGCCAGCCGGTCGTGCAGGCCGCGGCCGTCGCGGTCCCAGATCAGGGCCGGTACGGCGAGGCAGAGCAGGACCGAGCGGAGCAGGGCGCGCAGCGGGTTGACGCGGCCCGTCTCCAGGGCCACCACCCGCATGCCGAACAGCCGCTTACCCGGGGTGAAGCCGACGCTGCCGACGGTCAGGGCGTTCATCAGGAACAGGATGAGCAGCGCCCAGTTGCCGGTCGCCGTGTCATAGCCCTGGGTGATCAGGCCGTATGCGATCAAGAGGCACAGGCCCCAGTCCACGGCCAGGGCGCCGAGCCGCCGACCGGGGCGGGCGATCGAGCCCGGCCCGTGCTCGGGCAGACCGAGCTGCTCGCCCCGGTATCCGAAGTCGACACCGGCGTCTTCCATGGCCGCGCGGGGCCCGGACAGCCACGATCCGATTGCTTGCCTGTTGTCCACCCGTCCACGGTACTGCGCCCGTATATGACCCAGGACAGGTGGGGTGCGTCGGAGCTACGGTGGAAGCCGAGCCGGTTAACTTGTGCGAAACAAATGGGTCACGCCCGAGAAATCACGCGTCCCTAGGGTCGAGGTCAGCGTGTGCCACCGCACTGGCCGCACGAACGAACTACCACCCCGGCGCGGACGGTCGGGAGTAGGAGGAGCTGGATGTTCCAGAACGCCGACGAGGCCAAGAAGTTCATCGCGGACGAGGACGTCAAGTTCGTCGACGTCCGCTTCTGCGACCTGCCGGGCGTCATGCAGCACTTCACGGTGCCCGTCGAGGCGTTCGACCCGGATGAGGAGCTCGCGTTCGACGGTTCGTCGATCCGTGGGTTCCAGGCCATCCACGAGTCCGACATGGCGCTGCGCGCGGACCTGTCGACCGCCCGGGTCGACCCGTTCCGCCGGGACAAGACGCTGAACATCAACTTCTTCATCCACGACCCGATCACGGGCGAGCAGTACTCCCGTGACCCGCGCAACGTGGCGAAGAAGGCGGAGGCCTACCTCGCCTCGACCGGTATCGCGGACACCGCGTACTTCGGTCCCGAGGCCGAGTTCTACGTCTTCGACAGTGTGCGTTTCGCCACCTCGGCGAACGAGTCCTTCTACCACATCGACTCCGAGGCGGGCGCCTGGAACACCGGTGCGCTGGAGGACAACCGCGGTTACAAGGTCCGCTACAAGGGCGGTTACTTCCCGGTCCCGCCGGTCGACCACTTCGCCGACCTGCGCGCCGAGATCTCCCTCGAGCTGGACAAGCAGGGCCTGAAGGTCGAGCGCCAGCACCACGAGGTGGGCACCGCGGGCCAGGCGGAGATCAACTACAAGTTCAACACGCTGCTCGCCGCCGCCGACGACCTGCAGCTCTTCAAGTACATCGTGAAGAACGTGGCCTGGCGCAACGGCAAGACCGCGACCTTCATGCCGAAGCCGATCTTCGGTGACAACGGCTCGGGCATGCACGTCCACCAGTCGCTGTGGAGCAACGGCGACCCGCTGTTCTACGACGAGGCCGGTTACGCGGGCCTGTCGGACACCGCGCGCTACTACATCGGCGGCATCCTCAAGCACGCTCCGTCGCTGCTGGCCTTCACCAACCCGACGGTGAACTCCTACCACCGTCTGGTGCCGGGCTTCGAGGCGCCGATCAACCTGGTGTACTCGCAGCGCAACCGCTCCGCCGCGATGCGTATCCCGATCACGGGTTCGAACCCGAAGGCCAAGCGCGTCGAGTTCCGCGCGCCCGACTCCTCCGGCAACCCGTACCTGGCCTTCTCGGCCCTGCTGCTCGCGGGCCTGGACGGCATCAAGAACAAGATCGAGCCGGCCGAGCCGATCGACAAGGACCTCTACGAGCTGGCTCCCGAGGAGCACGCCAACGTGGCCCAGGTCCCGACCTCCCTCCCGGCCGTCCTCGACTCGCTCGAGCGCGACCACGAGTTCCTCCTCCAGGGCGACGTCTTCACGTCGGACCTGATCGAGACGTGGATCGACTTCAAGCGCGCGAACGAGATCGCCCCGCTGCAGCTGCGCCCGCACCCGCACGAGTTCGAGCTGTACTTCGACGTGTGATATCGCCCCAGGTCAGGCGGGTTTCCGCTTCCCTGGGCCGTGTGTGGGCCGTCGGCCGTGCTCTTCCCTCACCGGAAAGGCACGGCCGACGGTCGTTTCGGTCCCGCATCGCGAACGACCGCAGAAGCTCGGCCCGGCGCCGCCCAGTCCGGCGTACAGCCCGGGCGGGCCGGGCGTGAGGCAGCGCCTCAGCCGTTGACGAAGTCGCGTACCTGGCCGTAGACGGTCGGATCCGAGCCGATGGCGATGTGACCGAGACAGGCGGTCTGGGTGTTCATCGCCCCGCTCAGGGAGACACTGCTGTCCGGGTTGATGATGGTGTCGCAGGGCGACCACCAAGTGCCGTAGCGCGGGGTGCCCGGGGTCTCGTCACCGGAGTTCAGCGAGGTGAGGAAAGCGGACCCGATACGCATCTCGAGGCAGGAGGCATAGCCGCATCCGTTGGCCCAGTCAGTGCCATGGTTGGGACCGGCCAGCGAGACCCAGGCGTCGATCTTTCCGCCGCCTGCCAGGTTCTTGGCGTAGTACCGGCTGGACAGCCCGCCCATGGAGTGGGTGACGATGTCGACCTTGGATGCGCCGGTGGCCGCGAGCAGGCGATCCACCTCGGCGGCCAGCTGCTGGGCGGTGGTGGTGTTGGACTGTCGCCAGTCGTAGCTCCACTGGTCCAGGTGGGACGACGGCCAGCCGTCGGCTCGGAAGGCGTCGGCCATGGTGTTCCAGTAGGAGCCGGACGAACTGTATCCGTGGACGAACAGGACAGGTTGGCTGGACGGGCCGAAGGTCGATGTGTCGGCGGCGTGAACCGGAGCGGCGGACGTGAACGCGAGCAGAGTGCTCACGACGGCGGAAAGCACGTACTTCTTCAACGCGTACCTCGGGTGATCGGCGGCTCTGTGGGGGGAGGCCGGGAGGAGGTTACTCCCCAGTAGGTCGGCAGAGTCAATAGCCGCGCAGGAATCGGTGCAGGGCCGCTGACCCGCGGTTTCGCTCCGCCTCGTAGCGTTTGTGAGCCGGCGAGCCTGGATCGCGGAAGTTCCCGGCCCCTCAGTTCTTCGACGTGTGATCGACGCCTGAGCCGTCCGCCGGCGCCCCCGTTCCCGTGTCTCAGGGCGCGGCGTCGTCGTATCGTGGGGGTACTGCTGTTCGAGAAGGGTTTACGGGGATGTCCGAACAGGACGACGGCGAGCGGGAGTTCGACATCAAGTGGGCGGATGCCGCCGCCCACAAGGAACCCTCCGCGCGGGCCAGGATGCTGGCCGCGCGCTGGAAGGAGAACCCGCCCGGACCCGTACCTTTCCGGGGCGACCCCGATCCGGTACGGCACAGCAGGCGCCGGTCGTGGATATCCACCGCCGTGGTGCTCGGCTGCGTGGCGGCGGTCATCGTGCTGCTGGGGTACGCGAACTTCAGGGCACCCTAGCGGCCGCGCCGCCGTACCGTAGAGCGCTCTTGTCAATACCCGTGTCTGCCAGGGGTGTTGGGCTGCATGATGTCGTTGAGCCCTTGGGTGATCCCTCATCTTCAGTCCGCGTCAAGATCGGTTGGTCAGGTGTGGCAGCAGCCCGTCCGCGCACAGCGATCGTCTTCACGGCGATTCCCGTGGAGTACGACAAGGTCGAAGCGCATCTCACGAACGCCGGCGCGAAACGGGTGGCCGACCAGGCCGATCACGTCGTCTACGAGCTGATCGGCCAGGTGCCCTGGCGGGTCCACCTCGTCAGGGCCGGCACCGGCAACACCGCCACCGCGGCCGCCGTGAGCAGCCTGCTCACCGAGGTGCGGCCCGAGGTCGCGTTCTTCGTCGGTATCGCCGCGGGCCGCAAGGACGCCGCCCCCCGGGATGTCGTCGTCGCCGAGACCGTGTACGAGTACCAGCGGGGCAAGCAGTCCGCGGAGGGGTTCCAGGCCCGCCCCAGAAGCTGGGAGCCTCCGGCCGACATCATCGGCACCGCGGAGCGGGTGGCCCGAAGGCTCGGCCCGCTGAGCACCTACACGATCCACTTCAAGCCGATCGCGTCCGGCGACACGGTGATCGACTCCCCGTTGGCCCCCGAGCACCGGATCATCCGGACCTTCTACGAGGACACGGCGGCCATCGAGACGGAGGGCGCCGGCTTCGCGAAGGCCACCCAGAGCCATGCCTCCAAGGGACTGCAGTGGCTCCTCATCCGGGGCATCAGCGATCTGGCGGACGGGGAGAAGAAGGTCCTGGAGGCCGCGAACGCCCACGAACACGCCGCGCTCAACGCGGCCGAGGTCGCCGTCGGCGTTCTCCTCGCCCTAGCCGTCGAGCCGCTCGCCCCGTCCACCCGCACCCTGCCCACCCTGTCCCTTCGTCTGCCCTCGAAGGAGGGCAAGCCACCTGCCGGGCCGGAGCCCGACGCGGCGACCCGTCCGGCCCCTCCGCCCCGGAAGAGGCCGGTCGCCGCGAGGGTCGGTCGGCGGAGGCTGGTGTGGGCGGTCCCGTCGGTCGCCGTGGCCACCGTGCTCGCGGTGATCGCCCTCCAGTCGTGCGGGACCGGCGGCCCGGTCACCGACGGCTCCACCCCGCTCTCCGCATCCGCCGCGCTGCCGTCGTGCACCCAGGCGAACACCGTGCTGTACATAGCCGCCTCCGTCGACAAGTCGGAGCCGATGCGGAACGCGGCGAAGGAGTACGGCAACCGGGCCGCCGGTGGGAGATGCGTGGAGGTCCAGGTCGAGGACAAGAACTCCGGCGAGGCCATGCGGGCACTGACCCGCGGCTGGGGCGAGGACGACGGCAACCGGCCCGACGTCTGGGCTCCGGCCGGGTCCTCGTGGCTCTCGATGGCCCGTGCTCGTGCCAAGGGCGAGGCAAAGGGCCTGTTCCCGAAGCAGGCGAGTTCGATCGTGAAGAGCCCGCTCACCGTCGCGATGCCGAAGCCGATGGCCGACGTGCTGGATTGGCCCGAGAACCAGTTCACGTGGCGCGAGCTGGCCGACTGGTCGAGGAACGCCAAGGGCTTTTGGAGCGAACGCGACAAGCCGGAGTGGGGCGACTTCAGGCTCGGCAAGACCAATCCGGCCTACTCCACCTCCGGGCTCAACGCGACGCTCGGCGCCTTCTACGCCGCGACCGGCGCCCACGGGGAGCTGAGTAAGGCGCGCCTCGACGAGCGCCGGAACCGCGCGTTCGTCGAGAGCATCGAACAGTCCGCCGTCCACTACGGCGAGACCACCCTGACCTTCCTCGCCAACCTCCGCCGGGCCGACGAGACCAGCGCCCAGAAGGCCATGTCGTACATCTCCGCGGTCACGCTGGAGGAGAGCACCGTCGCGGCCTACAACGCCGGACATCCCTGCGGCGCGCTCAGCAAGGACAAGGGCTGCGGGAAGACCTCGAAGCCGGACACGCCCCTGGTCTCCTTCTATCCGACGGACGGGATCCTCTACTCCGATCACCCCTACATCGAGCTGAACGGCATGAGCGAGGCGAAGCGGGAGGTGGCTCGGGACTTCCTCGCCCATCTGCAGAACCCCGCGACCTTCGACGAGGAGTTCGCCCCTTACGGGTTCCGCACCCACGACGGCAGGGTCCGGCCCAAGTCCCCGTTGCTCGGCAAGAACAGCGGGGCGGTGCCCGACAGGAAGCTCGATCCCCTGTCCCATCCCCGGGACGACGTCCTCAAGCACCTCCTGGACATCTGGCCCGCACTGCGCCGGCCCACCAACGTGCTCCTCGTGCTCGACACCTCGGGGTCGATGAACGACGTGATAAGCGGCACAGCAGAGACCAAGCTGGCGCGGCTGAAGCAGGCGGAAGCCGAGTTGTTCGGCGCGTTCACCGGGTCGGACCGGGTCGGGCTGTGGAAGTTCTCCGACGCCGAGGACCTGGGCGGCGACAAGGACTACAAGGAGCTCGTGCCGCTCGGCCCCTACGACGAGAAGCTGGCCGAGGGTACGCGGCGGAAGTTGCTGGCCGAGAACTTCAGGGCCCTGGAGGCGGAGGGCGCGACCGGACTCTACGACACCCTTGACGCCGCCACGGCCGCCATGCGCGAGGCGTACGACCCGAAGGCGATCAACGCGATCGTCCTGCTCACCGACGGGCGCAACGAGGACCACGGCAGCCTGTCGAAGGAGACGCTGCTGGAGCGCGTCCGGGACACCTCGCGGCCTCAGGTGCGGATCTTCACCATCGCCTACGGCAGCGACGCCGACGAGCTGGACCAGAAGGGCAGGTCCGTCCTCCAGGAGATCGCGGGCGCCGGGAGCGGGCAGATGTACGACGCCCGGAAGGCCGAGACGATCGAGCAGGTGATCACCAGCGTGATCTCCAACTTCTGAGTGCCCTGGGACAGGTGCACACTGGCAGTGGGACGAGTGCCTGACTGCGCGGGGTGATGCAGATGCGGAGCCGCTTTGCGAGCGATCGGGGGCTGACCGCCCGGATGGGCGTCACGCTGTTCCTGCTGGGTCTGCTGTACGTGCTCTTCGTGGGCGCGCTGATCGTGCTGCTGAAGTCCTGGGTGCTGGTCGTGGTGGTCGCCGCGGGCTTGCTCGGGGCGCAGTACTGGTTCTCCGACCGGGTCGCGCTGTTCGCGATGCGCGGGCGGGTCGTGGAGCGGGAGGAGTATCCGGAGCTCCACGGGGTGGTCGACCGGCTGAGCGCGCTGGCCGACATGCCGAAGCCCGTCGTCGCCGTGTCCGAGATGGACATGCCCAACGCGTTCGCCACCGGGCGCAATCCCGATCATGCGGTGGTCTGTGTGACCACGGGGCTGCTGCGCCGGCTGGAGCCCGACGAGCTGGAGGGCGTGCTGGCGCACGAGCTGTCGCACGTGGCGCACCGGGACGTCGCCGTGATCACCGTCGCCTCGTTCCTGGGGGTGATCGCGGGGCTGATCGTGCGGTTCGCCTTCTACTCGCAGCTGTTCGGCGGCGGGCGCCGGGACCAGAACACCGCTGTCGTCTTCGCCGCCGTGATGGGGGTGTCGGCGGCCGTGTACGCGATCAGCTTCCTGCTGATCCGGGCCCTGTCCCGGTACCGGGAGCTGGCGGCGGACCGGGCGGCGGCGCTGCTCACCGGGCGGCCCTCGGCGCTGGCGTCCGCGCTCACCAAGGTCACCGGCGACATCGCCCGGATCCCGAGCAAGGACCTGCGCACGGCGCAGGCCTTCAACGCCTTCTACTTCACTCCGGCGCTGGGCCGCGAGCCGGGCTTCGCGCGGCTCTTCTCGACCCACCCGAGCCTGGACCAGCGGCTCGACCAACTCGGGCGGATCTCGACCGAGTTGGGTGAGGCGGCGGCTCCCGGAGGGGCGTGAGCATGGGACTGCTGGACATTCTGCTCGGCCGTACGCGACCCGTCGCGCCCGATCTGGACCGGCTCTTCGGGCTGCCGTCGGCGGCCGTGACCCTGGAGGCCGCCACCGGGTTCGTGCCGACCGGGAGCGGGGCGGTGTGCTTCGCCACCGTGGAGGGCGGCGCCTTCGAGCAGACGCACCGTGAGGTGCAGGCGCTGCTGGACGCGGACGCCGAGCGCGACGGGCCGCCGGTGGGGCTGACGCGGGACACCTACGGCTACTCCTGGCTGGTCTCCGAACGCACCCCCGACCAGCTCCCGCAGTTGGTCACCGACCTGCACGCGGTGAACAGCGCGCTGGAGGCCAACGGCTTCGGGCCGCAGCTGCTCTGCTCCCTCGCGGGGTTCCGGCGGGCGGACCGGGCGCTGGCCCTCGTCTACCTCTACAAGCGCGGCACCTTCTACCCCTTCGCGCCGCTGCCCGGACAGGCGCAGCGGCGCGACAACGCGCTCGAACTCAGGGTGAAGGCAGCGCTGGGTGACGATCTGCGGCTGGAGGAGGACCTCGGCCGCTGGTTCCCGGTATGGGGTGCCCCCGGGCTGTGATCCGGCGCTGCCTCGCGGCCTACCTGTTGTTCCGGCCGCGCTCCTGACGGCGGGCCTCCATGGGGCGTTCGCGACGGTAGCGGCGCTCCCACTTGGCCTGCGTGTCTCGGCGGTCGCGGTAGGAGCGGTAGTCCGACGGCATCGCGCCGGAGCCGCCCGACCGGGGGGTCGGCGACGCGTTCCGCCCGTACTGGACGTACAGGAAGAGCACGGCGACGGCGGCGAGCCAGTAGAGGGGGTTTCCGAACCCCATGACGACCAGGACGACGGTCCCGGAAAGGACGATGGTGCCCATGACGGGCCTCCGTGGGCGTGGGTGATGTCGATGTGGGCGAAGGTGCCGGCCGACGGGGCGCTGGGGGCGGGGCGTCCGACCGTCGGTGCGTCGAGAGTAGGTCCAGCGTAGGAAGCCCGTCACTCGGCGTGCATCCCCTTTTCCCTCGACCTAGAGTCGGATCCAGTGCGCAAAAGGCGCGATACGGGACTTAAGGGGTGCCCAAGGATGAGTGATCTCTTCGTCATCGCCTACAACGACGTCGCCACGGCGAACCAGGTGCGCGAGAAGCTGTTCGAACTGTCCAAGCAGCACCTGGTGGAGCTGGAGGACGCGGTGGTCGTCGAGCGCCACCAGGACGGGAAGGTCAAGCTGCACCAGGCCGTGAACCACACGACGGTCGGCGCGGCGGGCGGCGCCCTGTGGGGCGGGGTGATCGGGCTGCTCTTCCTGGCCCCACTGCTCGGCGCGGCGGTGGGCGCGGCGGCCGGCGCGGCCGGGGGTTCGCTCACGGACACCGGCATCAACGACGACTTCATGAAGAACCTCAGCCAGAATCTGCGGCCGGGCGCGGGGGCGCTGTTCGTGCTGGTGAAGAAGGCGGCGGACGACAAGGTGATCCCGCAACTGACGCCGTACGGCGGCGAGCTGGTGCAGACCTCGCTCAGCAAGGCGGACGAGGACCATCTGCGGGAGGCGATCGCGGCGGCCACGAAGACTCCGTCCGAGTGAGCAGGTCGTCGCGATGAACGGGCCGTCGCACTGACCTCGTCGGCGCACTGACCTCCTCGGCGCCTACGTGTCCGGATCGGCCCGGAGCACACCGGCCGCCACCGCCGCGCACAGAGCCGCGTGGTCGGTGGCGGTCTGGTCGGCGTAGGCGAGGGCGAACTCGGCCACGGCGCGGTCGAAGGTGTCGGAGCCGCCCAGGTAGGCGGCCACGGCGATCCGGTCGCCGGAGCGGGCGTGCGCGCGGGCCAGCGCGGTGCCGCAGAGCTCGGCGTACCGGCGCAGTTCGGCCGGGCTCATGCCGGCGACGTCGGCGGAGCCCTTCATGTCGCGCAGTTGGCGCCAGTAGTAGGCCCGGCCCTGCGGGCCGGTCATCCAGCCGAGGAAGATGTCCCCGGCCGCCTGCATCAGCCGCTGCCCGGTGACGACACGGCGTCCGGGATGGACGTACGGCCCGGTCGGCAGGTGTTCCTCCAGTACGGACCTGCGCGCCTCCTTGATCTGGAGGAACAGCGGGTCGTCGGCGTCGCGCCCGGTGAGCAGCACGATGAAGCAGCGGGTGCCGACACTGCCGACGCCGACGACCTTGCGGGCGGCGTCGACGAAGCGGTAGCGGTCGAGCAGCAGCCGTCGCTCCTCGGAGAGCGTGGAGCGGTAGTCGCTGAAGATCTTGCGCAGGGCGGCCGTGTCGGGGGCGCCGGCCGGTTCCAGGAGTGGGGGGTCGTGGATGATGCGGCGCCGGCCGTCGACGACCTCGGTGAGCTTGCCGAGGGCGTGCAGGCTGGTGCGACGGCGGGCCCGGGTGAGCGTGGCCTCGACCTTGCGCCTGCCGCGGCCGGTACGGGCGAACGGCAGCAGGCTGTCGGCGTCGATGCGCTCGTACCAGACGGCGAGTTCGCCGAGGCCCGCCAGGCGGCGCATCCCGGTGCGGTACGCGCGCGTGGCCGCGAGCGCGCTGCGGCGGACGTCGGACTCGCCGTGGCGGTTCTCGCGGGCGGCGACGGCGACGCTGGCCGCCAGCCGTTTGACGTCCCACTCGAAGGGTCCGGGGAAGGTCTCGTCGAAGTCGTTGAGGTCGAAGAGCAGGGCGCGCTCCGGGGAGGCGTACAGGCCGAAGTTGAGCAGGTGCGCGTCGCCGGACAGCTGCACGGTCAGGCCGGTGTGCGGGGCCGCGGCGAGATCGGCGGCGAGCACGGCGGCGGCCCCGCGCAGGAAGGCGAACGGCGAGGCGGCCATCCGCCCGTAGCGGATCGGCAGCAGCTCGGGGAGCCGGTCGCGGCCCTGGCGCTCCAGTACGGCGACGGGGTCGGGCCGGTCGACGGCGGGCAGCCAGTGGGCGTGGGCGGAGCGCGGGACCCGCTTGCGGGCGTCCTTGCCGCGGCGGGCGCGGTCCTCGGGGGTGCTCATGGGCGGCGCCGGGCCGGAACCCGGACTGTGCGGAACGACTCCATCAGGCCTCCCGGACCACGCTCTCGGCCACGTCCTGATCGCAGTGAAGGACGGGGGCGGGGCGGGCGCATGTCGCGGTACGGCGAACGGGTGACGGAGGGCGGGGTCGGGAAGCGTCGGGAGCAGGCGCGAGAGGGGCGCTGGAGCCGACGGGGTGAGGCCGGGGGTGGGGGTGGGACGCGCGGTCCGGCGCTTGCCGGTGCCGCCGCGCCCACCCGTGTCGCCCCGCGGCACGACTGCCCGCGGCTAGGAGTTGTCTTCAATTGTCACGCCCACATCAGGAGCGAGGCGAGGGTGACGGCTGCCTGGTAGGACTCGGCGGTCTTGTCGTAGCGGGTCGC
>NZ_JBSFOK010000050.1:0-60443 GCF_053587635.1 Streptomyces sp. NPDC003635
CCAAGTACATCCAGTACGAGGGCTTGCACCCGGCACGCCGAGAGCACGCACCGGACGCCGCTCCTTGACGGGCAAACGTTGCCTGACGCGGCACTGGCTAGGCCGGTACGACCAGTCCCAGCGCGTCCTCCCAGACCGTCCAGGTCCGGCTGCGCACCGGGCCCGCCACCAGGGCGTCCGCGCGGTATCTGAAGTCCGTCCCGGACACCGTCACCCGGCGGCCCCGCGCCAGCAGGGGCGCCGCCTCCGCGCCCACCGAGGCCGGACGGACCTCCACCGACGCGGTGCCCGCGCCGTGCGGGGTCACCGAGACGCCCGCCACCGGCTGGTCCAGGTCCACCAGGGTCACCCCGTCCACCTCGACCCGGAGCCGGGAGGGCCCCGGGCGCGGGACGACGGGGACCGGGCGCGTCGGCGCCAGGGTGCGGACCAGGGACTGGTACGTCCGCAGCCAGGGCCGCCCCTCCACGGTCTGTGAGCCGCCGGTCGGCGGCAGCGGCGGAATCCGCAGCGCCCCCAGCACCACCCCGTCGCTGTCGTCGACCAGCACGTCCATGCGCCGCTCGACCCCGTCCAGCACCGCCCGCGCCGCCGCCACCGCGCCCGTGGGCACCCCCAGCGCCCCGGCCAGCGTCAGCACGGGGCCCACCGGGACCACCGACAGCGCGCATCCGGCCAGCTCCCGCTGCCGGTGCAGCAGGGACACCGCGCGCACCAGCGCCCGGTCGTCGCCGACCACGACAGGCCGGCGCGAGCCCCTGCGGGCCAGCGCCCGGGCGAATTCCTCGGGACCCTCCGGCAGGCACACCTTCGTCGCGGCACCCGCGCTGAGCACGTCTTTCGCGATCCTGACGGACTCCCCGTCCGTATGCCGGGCGACCGGGTCGATGACCACCAGCAGCTGATCGGACGTCGCGGAAGTCGCCACCTCGGCCATGCCTCGCTTCCTCGGGTAGCATCTTTGTGCAAGAGCCCCTTGCGCTATTGCGCCAGGGGCTTCGTCTATTCCGGGGCATCCGGTCCGACGGTTTGCGGCCAATGGAGGTCGCTGGTGTATCACCCGCACAGGTGCGGCGTACACCCCTGCCGTTGGACATGCCCCGCCCGGAAGGGGTGTACGCGCGTGCCCGCACTTGTGCTGCTCGGTGCTCAGTGGGGTGACGAGGGTAAAGGGAAGGCCACCGACCTGCTCGGTGGATCGGTCGACTACGTGGTCCGCTACCAGGGCGGAAACAACGCCGGTCACACGGTGGTCGTGGGCGACCAGAAGTACGCCCTGCACCTCCTCCCCTCCGGAATCCTCTCCCCCGGCTGCACGCCGGTCATCGGCAACGGCGTCGTCGTCGATCCGTCGGTCCTGCTCTCCGAGCTGAGCGGGCTGAACGAGCGAGGCGTCGACACGTCCAAGCTCCTCATCAGCGGTAACGCGCACATCATCACGCCGTACAACGTCACCGTCGACAAGGTGACGGAACGCTTCCTCGGTAAGCGGAAGATCGGCACGACCGGGCGCGGCATCGGACCGACCTACGCGGACAAGATCAACCGCGTGGGCATCCGGGTGCAGGACCTCTACGACGAGTCGATCCTCCAGCAGAAGGTCGAGGCGGCGCTCGACGTCAAGAACCAGCTGCTGACCAAGCTCTACAACCGGCGCGCCATCGCCGTGGACCAGGTGGTCGAGGAGCTGCTGGGCTACGCCGAGCAGATCAAGCCGTACGTCGCCGACACCGTGCTGATCCTGAACCAGGCCCTGGAGGACGACAAGGTCGTGCTCTTCGAGGGCGGCCAGGGCACGCTGCTGGACATCGACCACGGCACGTACCCCTTCGTCACCTCCTCGAACCCGACCGCGGGCGGTGCCTGCACGGGTGCTGGCGTCGGTCCGACGAAGATCAACCGGGTCATCGGCATCCTCAAGGCGTACACCACCCGGGTCGGCTCGGGTCCGTTCCCGACCGAGCTGTTCGACGAGGACGGCGAGGCGCTGCGCCGGATCGGTGGCGAGCGGGGCGTGACCACCGGCCGTGACCGCCGTTGCGGCTGGTTCGACGCGGTCATCGCCCGGTACGCGACCCGCGTCAACGGCCTGACCGACTTCTTCCTCACCAAGCTCGACGTGCTCACCGGCTGGGAGCAGATCCCGGTCTGCGTCGCGTACGAGATCGACGGCGAGCGGGTCGAGGAACTGCCTTACTCGCAGACCGACTTCCACCACGCGAAGCCGGTCTACGAGATGCTGCCGGGCTGGTCCGAGGACATCTCGAAGGCGAAGTCGTTCTCCGACCTGCCGAAGAACGCCCAGGCGTACGTCAAGGCGCTGGAGGAGATGTCCGGCGCCCCGATCTCCGCGATCGGCGTGGGTCCGGGCCGGGACGAGACGATCGAGATCAACTCGTTCATCTGACGGCTGCGGCTGCGGCTGCGGCTGTGGCTGCGGCTGCGTTTGTGGCTCGTCGAAGCCGAAGAGGGGCGTCTCCGTGCGACGGAGGCGCCCCTCCTCGTTCACTCGGTGCGCAGCGCCCGTGCCGTGTCCGTCCTGGCGGCCCAGCCGGCCGGCAGGAGGGCGCCGGCGATCGCGATCAGCGGTCCGCCGAGGGCGAGCAGGGCGAGGGCGGCCGGGGCGTACACGTCGATGTGCCGAGGGGGCAGGTTCATGCCCACGGCGTCGCCCATGAGCGGGACGACGTAGTGGTGCAGCGCCACTCCCGCGGGGACGCCCACGGCTCCGGCCAGCAGGCCGAGGGCGCCGACGGAGGTGAGCGTCAGCGTGACGGTCTGCCGGGGTGTCATGCCGAGAGCCTTGTGGACGCCCAGGTCGTGCACGCGGTCGCGGGTGTCCAGGACGACGGTGTTGAGCACGCCGAGTCCGGCGACCGCGACGAGCAGCAGGGTGAGCGTGGCGATCAGCGCGTCCATGGCCGCGATGACGCTGGAGGAGTTGCCCGTGTCGGTGAGGGCGAGGGCGCCCGTGTCGGCCAGGGCCTCGTTCAGCGCGTCGACGTAGGCCGACGTCGAGGTGCCGGATTCGGGCTGCGCGTGGAAGCGGGCCGGGGCCGCGTCGAGGCCGAGGGCGGTGAGCGTGGCGGTCCCGGTCAGCAGGGTCATGCCCTCGTCCTCGGTGAAGAAGGCCTCGCCCACGATGCGTACGGTCGTGCTGCGGTCCCTCGCGGAGAGGGTGACGGTGTCTCCGACCCGGACCCCGGCGGTGTCGAGGAACCGCTCGGTGACGACGGCCTCCCCGCTTCCCCTGATCCACCGGCCCGCCACCATCGCGGGGGCGCCCCAGGAGGAGTCCCCGTCGTACGCGGTCACCGCGGTCCGCCCCGGGATCCCGGCGGCGCTCACCTCGGCGTGGGCGGCAGCGTAGTAACGCCGGGTCGAGGCCTGGCCGTCGAGGGCGGCCACGACATCGGCCGGATCGGCCTGCCGAACCGGCCGCTGCCCCGGCGCGGGCATGGTCACGGCCCCGCCCGGGCCCCCTTGTCCCCGCCCGGTCTCCACGACGACCGGCGCCGCGGAGTCGAGCATCCGCTGCTCCTGCACGGCCCCCAGCGTGAGCGCCAGCCCCACGGCGAACGTCACGGTGAGCGCCCCGAGCGCGACGGCGGCACCGGTCGTCAGGGCCCGCGCGGGCCGGTCGAGGGGCTGCGCGAGACCGAGGGTGACCGGGCGGGGGAGCGGCAGCCTGGAGACCAGCCGCCGGACCCGGCGCGCCGGGCGGAGGGCTGGGACGCGGTCCGACGGTCGTGGCGTGCTCGGGCGGGGTCGGGGTTCGGTGCGGGGGTCAGGGGTGCCGTCCGGCGGCCGGGGCGGCGTGGTCGGACGGGGTGGGAGTTGGGGGCGGGTGGCTGGGGTGTGGTCTGCCGGGAGGGGTGTGGTGCGGGGTGCTGGGGTGTTGTCGGCTGGGTGGGGTGTGGTGCGGGGTGCTGGGGTGTTGTCGGCTGGGTGGGGTGTGGTGCGGGGTGCTGGGGTGTTGTCGGCCGGGTGGGGCGTGGTGCGGGGTGCTGGGGTGCCTTTCGCTGGGCGGGGGTTCCGTCGGAGTGCCGGGCGGGCGGGGCGGGTTCTTCGGGTGCGGCCGGGGGTGAGGGCCTCCATCGGGCGCAGCCGGCCCGCGCGCAGGGCCGGTAGCAGGGCCGCAGCGGTGACCAGGGCCAGGGCGAGGGTCGGGGCCGCCGCGTTGAGCCACCACGGGATGGTCGCCGGGGCGCCGTTGTAGACGTCCTCGACGCCGCCCAGGACCGGCCCGCACAGGACGTTGCCGAGGGCCACGCCCAGGGCGCAGCCGATCGTGGCGGGGACCAGGGCCTGGGCGACGTAGGCCCGTACGACCTGCGCCGGGGTGAAGCCGAGGGACTTCAGGATGCCGATCCGGCGCGTGGCGGAACCGACCGAACCGCTGACGACGACGCCGATGATCAGCACCGACATGGCCAGGCCCAGCACCCCGAACGCGGCCACGAACGGCACGAACGCCAGCGCGTTGGCGAGCTGTTCCCGGCGGACGGAGAGGTAGGAGAGCGTGCCGGTCAGCGCGCCCTCCGGAGCGGCCGCCTCGATCGCCGCCCGGCCCGCCGACAGCTCCGACTCGGTTCCGGCCGCGCGCAGCCGGTACAGCATCTCGAACCCCGCGGCACCGCCCCCGGCGGCCAGGGCCTTCGCCTGGGCCGGAGTCACCCACGCGTCGGCGGTGCCGGTCACCGAGCGGGCCAGACCCACGACCGTCAGCGTCGTGCCGCCGACCCGCAGCTCCGCGCCCGGCGACAGCGCGGTCTCCCCCTCGGCCAGCACGATCTCGCCGGGCCCCGTCGCCCACCGCCCGTCGGCCAGGTCCAGCCGGTCGACCGGGCCGCCCGCCTCCGCCCGCCCGACGACCGTCAGCTCCGGCAGCGGCACGGAGTCGTCGGTGCGCGGGCTCACCGACACCGTCCGGAAGGGACCGGCCACCGCGGAGACCTCCGAGACCCGTGCCGTCGCCGCCAGCTGCGCGGCCGTGGCCTTGCGGGCGTCGAACCACGCGGCCAGATGGGCGCCGGACCGCTCGGCCATCGCGTGGTCGAAGGGCGCCCGGGAAGCGACCAGCACCCCGGCCGCCAGCACCGACGCGGTGACCGCGATCAGCGTCGTCAGAATCATCACCGTCGTCTGGAGACGGCGCCGCCCGAGCCCGGCGCGCACCACCCCGCCCAGCGCGCTCACCGCGCCACCGCCGCCGTGTCCCGGACGACCCGCCCGTCCACCAGCTCGATCGTGCGGGTCGTGCAGGACGAGGCGAGCACGGGGTCATGGGTGACCAGCACGATCGTCTGCCCGTCGGCGTTGAGCGCGGTCAGCAGCTCCCGTACGTCCTCCCCGGCGGCGGAGTCCAGCGCCCCCGTCGGCTCGTCGGCCAGCAGCAGCGCCGGACGGTTCATCAGGGCCCGGGCCACCGCGACCCGTTGCCGCTCCCCGCCGGACAACCGGCCGGGGTGCGCGTCGGCGTGCCGGTCGATGCCGAGGCGCGCCAACAGGTCCGCGGCCCGGCGGCGGGCCTCGGCGCGGGGCACCTTGGCCAGTTGGGCGGGGAGCAGCACGTTCTCGGCGACGGTCAGGTCGTCGAGGAGGTTGAAGAACTGGAAGACCATGCCGATCCGCGCCCGCCGGTACCGCGCCGAGGCCGCCTCACCCAGTTCGTCCACCCGCAGCCCGTCCACCGTGACGCTGCCGGCGTCCGGCCGGTCGAGTCCCGCGACCAGGTTCAGCAGCGTCGACTTGCCGCTGCCCGAGGGACCGAGGACGGCCACCGCCTCCCCTGCCCGAACGGTGAGCCCGACGCCGTCCAGCGCCGGCGGTCCTTCCCCGTACCTCCGGCTCACCTCGCGGATGTCGATGAGGGGTGTCTCCATGGCCTCTCCCGGGTCTGCGTCGGACGGTTCAGCGAGACGCTAGGAGCGGGCCCGGCCCTGGGGCGTCGCCCGCGGCGGCGAGTGCGGCTGCCGTGCCGGGAGGACGCGGCGGGCACGTCATCCCCGGGATGTACGCGGTGGATGTACGGCGGCTCGGCGGCCGGAGGGATGCCAGGGCGGCGGGCGGTCGCCAGACTGGACCCATGAACGGGGCGGGGGTACAGCGATGGCGGACGGGTCTCGCGGCGCTGCTGCGTCCGGGGCCGTCGCCCAGGCCGTCACGGTGGATGTGGACGGCGGACACGGTGCTCGCCCTGGTGCTGGCCCTGTGCACGGTGGGCGGCGTCCAGGGCCAGGGCCAGGACCACGCCGCCGTCGTGGCGCCGTTCGGCGAGCCGGCCTTCCCGCCCCCGCCGCCGCCCGTGGGCCCGGTCCCGCCGCCCGAGGGACTGGCAGCGGACGCCGGGACGCTCCTGCTGGCCGCGCTGACCGCGCTGCCGCTGATCGCGCGGCGGCGGTATCCGCTGGCCGCCTTCTGGGCCGTACTCGTCCTGACGCTGCTGTTCAGCCAGCGCTCCGGGACGGCCGACCCGACCGTGTACACCTTCCTGACCTGTACGGTCGCCGCGTACAGCGCGGCCCTGCACAGTCCGCACCGGGCGCACACCCTGCTCAGCCTGCTGGTGGGCGCCGTACTGATGGCGGTGCTCCACGAGCAGTACCTGCCCTCCTTCACCCCCGGTTTCGTGCCGTTCCTGGTGCTGCTCGGCATGGGGCTCGCGGCGAACGCGATCCACATCTGGCAGCAGCGCGTCCAGGACCTCCAGGAACAGCAGCAGGCCGCCACCCGGCTCGCCGTGGAGCTGGAACGGGCGCGGATCGCACGGGAGTTGCACGACGTCGTCACCCACAATGTGAGCGTGATGGTGATCCAGGCGGGCGCCGCCCGCAAGGTGATGGACGCCGCGCCCGACCGGGCGCGCGAGGCGCTGCTGGCCGTGGAGGCGGGCGGGCGCACGGCAATGGCCGAACTGCGCCATGTGATGGGCCTGTTGACGATGGACGAGCCGAACGACCCCGAGCTGGGCCTGGATCCCGAGCTGTCCCCCCAGCCCGGACTCGGGCAGCTCACCGCGCTCACCGACCGGGTCCGCGCCACCGGCGTCCCCGTCGAGCTGACCGTCACCGGGACCCCGGCCCCGCTGGCTCCGGGGGCCGACCTGGCCGCGTACCGCGTGGTGCAGGAGGCGTTGACCAACGTCGTCCGGCACGCGGGTGGCGCCCGGGCCCGGGTCAGCGTCGAGCACACCCCGGACGCGGTGCGCGTGGAGGTGACCGACACCGGCGGCACGACCGCCGCCCCGGCCGGCCCGGGCGGCGGCCACGGCCTGACCGGCCTGCGCGAACGCCTCGCGGTGTACGGCGGCACCCTGGAGGCGGGGATACGCCCGACGGGCGGCTTCCGGGTCCGTGCGGTGATCCCGGCGGCGGCCCCGTGACCGCCCTCGTATCCGCACCCCGCGTGGTGATCGCCGACGACCAGGCGCTGGTGCGCACCGGGTTCGCCATGATCCTGAGCGCCGACGGCATCGACGTGGTGGCGGAGGCGGCCGACGGCGAGCAGGCCCTGGAGGCGGTCCGGCGCACCCGTCCCGACCTCGTCCTGATGGACGTACGCATGCCGGGCCTGGACGGTCTGGAGGCCACGCGCCGCATCCTCTCCGGCACCGTCGTCCCCGATCCGCCTCCGCGCGTGCTGATCCTCACCACCTACGACCTGGACCGTTACGTCTACGCGGCCCTCACCGCGGGCGCCAGCGGCTTCCTGCTCAAGGACGTCACCCCCGAACACCTGGTCGCCGCCGTGCGCCTGGCCCGCTCCGGGGACGCGCTGCTCGCGCCCGCGATCACCCGGCGCCTGGTCGAGCGGTTCGTCTCGCAGGACACCCGGACCGCGGCCCTGCACCGCGACCTGTCCGTCCTCACCCCGCGCGAGGTGGAGGTCCTCCAGGCCCTCGGTACCGGTCTGAGCAACGCCGAACTCGCCGAGCGGTTCACCCTGAGCGAGGCCACCGTGAAGACCCACGTGGCCCGGATCCTGGCCAAACTCCGGCTGCGCGACCGGGCCCAGGCGGTGGTCGTGGCGTACGAGACGGGACTGATCACTCCGGGGGCGGGCGGCCGTTAGCGCCTTCTGTGTCCAACTCCTCCCCGAGCGGTTGCCTTTGCCCTACCCTCGACGCACGACGCACCGACGCACGGGGGAGGGTGGTCGTGGAGATCGCGCCCGAACTGTTGATGGCCCTGGCCTCGGGCACCGCGGGCGCCGCGGGGCAGCAGGTCTGGGAGTCGCTGCGCAGGCTGGTGGGCCGGCGTCCGACCGGTGAAGCGCCCAGCGCGGAAGAGGAGTTGACCGCCCTCGCCGAGCACGCGGACGACACGGAACGAGCCCGGGAGCTGGCCAACGTGCTCGCCCTGCGCGCCGCCCAGGACCACCCGGAGTTCGCGCGGGCGCTGGACGCGTGGCGCGGTGAGGCCGAGGCGTGGCGGGAATCGACCGCCCGCGCGACCGGCTCCGGCGACACGCACAACGAGGTCAGGGGCGGCGACTTCAGGGGCCCGGTGATCCAGGCACGGGACATCAACGGCCCGCTCGACTTCGGCCGTTAGGAAACGGGCGGCGGCAATGCCGGGGGAGCGCGACGACGGCTTCGGCACGAAGCACGAGATCTCGGGCGGCGACTTCGAGGGCCCGGTCATCATGGTGCGGGACATCAGCGGTCCCGTGCACTTCGACAGCCCTCGCCCCGAGGACCAGTCGGCCGGCGCCGGAGCGGCGTCGCTGCGCACGGCCGGGGTCATCGTGCTGCTCGGCGTGCTCGTCTTCGTCGTCATGGCCCTGCTCCAGGGGGACGAGGAGATGCTGTCGCCGGGAGCCCGGCGGATCCTCGCGCTGACGGGCGCGGTGCTGGTGGTCGCCGGGTCCCTGTGGTGGGCGACGGTCCAGCTGGGCCTTTCCGCCTGGCTGCGGGAACGCAGGGCGCCGCGCCGCAAACCGACGCCCGCCCAACTGAACTCGGCAGCAGGCGCCTTGGCCGCCGTGCTCGCCGACGAGTACTCCCGCGACGAGAAGCAGCTGCATGTGCACGATCCGGCACCCATCCCCATACGGTGGTCGGCCGCCAGGCCCGAGCTGACCGACCACGCGGCCAACATCCGGCGCACCCCGATCAAGGCGGGCGCGCCGGACGACCGTCCCCTCGATCTGGACGGCGACTTCGACGCGATCGGCCCCTTCTTCGCCGGTATTCCCAGCCGGCGCCTGGTCGTTCTCGGCGCCCCCGGAGCGGGCAAGTCCGCGCTGGTGCTGCATCTGGCCCGGTGCCTGCTGGACACGCTCGAACCCGGTGCGCCGGTCCCCGTCCTTCTTCCGATCGCGTCCTGGAACTGCACCGAGGAGGACCTCTGGCACTGGGCGGCCCGCCGTCTCGCCGCCCAGCACCCCGCCGTCTTGCGCAGCCCTCAGCTCGCCCACGACCTGCTCACCTCCGGACGGATCCTGCCGATCCTCGACGGCCTCGACGAACTGCCCGAGCCCTCTCGTCCCAGGGCCCTGGCCCGCCTGCGCCGCAGCCTGAACGAACCGGCCAGGCTGGTCCTGACCTGCCGTATCGAGGAGTACGAGGCCGCGGTCGAGGAAGCGGACATCGTGCTGCCGGCCGCCGCGGTCGTCCAGCTCGAACCCCTCACCGTCGTCGACCTGGAGCACTACCTCCCCCGCACGGCCCGCCCGAAGGGCCCCACGAGCACGAAGTGGGCCCCGGTGCTGGCGCGTTTGTCCGACTCCGGGGACCAGGCACCCGAGGTGGTCACCCTCCGCACGGTCCTGAGTACGCCGCTGATGGTCAGCCTCGCCCGCGTCGTGTACACCGGCACCCGCGCCGATCCGAGGGAACTGATCGAGGACGAGCGCTTCCGTGAACAGACCGTCGTGGAACGCCACTTGTACGACGCCTTCCTCTCGGCCGCCTACGAGGACACCGAGAAGGCCGGCTGGACGGGCAGGCAGGCGCGGAGCTGGGCCGGTCACCTCGCGGGGTATCTGCGCGCCAACGGGGAGCAGGACATCGCGTGGTGGCGGCTTGGGGAGGTCATGCCGTGGTGGGTGCGCTGGCTGGGCACCGGGCTCTCCATGGTGGTCGCCGCCCTGGCCATCGGGGTGACGGACTACGACTCCCCCTGGTGGCAGGAGTGGTGCCTGGTGCCGCCGTGGGCGGCCGTGCTGATCCTGGGCTCCGTGGCGGCGATGGTGGACTGGAGCATCGATGCTCCGGCGGACGCCCCGCAACGCCTGTACTGGCCTGGTATCGCCGATCTGCGGAACCTGCGCCCGGAGGTCCGCCTCCTGCTGTTCATCGTGCTCTTCGGGGCGCTGGTGGTCGGTGTGCTGGCGACGCTGGGGCTGTCCTGGTGGGTGATCACGACAGCGGCCTACTGCGGCGTCGCGCTGGGCCTGGGCGTCCTCACCCGGCTGACCGACGTACTCGCCAGGCTCGCCGACCCGGCCGACGCGCCTGAGCCCGCGGAACTGTTGCGTGCGGACCGTCGTACCCAGCTCGTGCTCGGTCTCCTCGCCCCCCTCCGACTGCCGCCGCGCCTATGGCTCAGTGAGGGCCTGCTGATCCTTCTCTCCAGCCTTGTCGTCATGTGGCATCGCACCGCCAATCGCGGCCCGGTCAGCACCCTCGACTGGGTTGTTTCCATGGGCCTGTTCTTTCTGGCCTGGATGGTGTGCCGGTGGTCGGTGTCGGCGTCGGGACGGCTGTCCGTGGCCCGGCTGTATCTGTCCTGCACCGGTGCGCTGCCGTGGCGGGTGATGACCTTTCTGCGCGACGCGCACAGAAGGGGGGTGCTGCGGCAGTCCGGCGGCCTCTACCGCTTTCGCCACATCGAACTGCGTAATCGCCTCGCCGAGGGCGAGGGGGCTGTCGAGGACGGCGTCAGCAGTCCGGTCCGGACCCGGCACCGGAGCGGACCGCTGTCGCTCGAAGTCCTGCTCGGCCCCGCGCCGGCAGTGGTCCTTTTCGCCTTCGTGCTGGCGGCGGCTGTGCTGAGCCTCGACCTCAGGCTCCCCTACCGGGGTATCCCCCACCCTTGTGCTCTGGTCAGTCAGGCGCAGGTCAACGAACTGATCGTCGAGCCGGTCCGGTCGGAGCCCTTCGAGGGCGCGTGCGCCTTCGACGAGAGCTCGCCGTTCCGGCCCGACCGCAGGCTCGTGATCAGCCCGTACGCGTGGATGTCCGAATGGGGCAGTGGAGGCAGTGCCGTCGACGAGGCACGGCGGGGGATGCGGGAGGACAGGGTGGACGGGGACGAACCGCTGCCCGGACTCGGCGACGAGGCGATGATCGAGGCGTCTCACACCGGCCCGCACGGTGAGCCCATGGCCACGGTCAACGTACGGGCGGGGAACATCACGCTGTGGCTGGAGTACAGCGAGGAGTACGCCACCCTCGACCGGGTCTCGGAGGTCGCCGCCATCATCGCCCGGACCACCCTGCTGCGGGCCGGGGTGCCCGAGGAACTGGTCGGGCCTGACCGCCGCCATCTCGCGGAAGTGCCCCCGGCCCAGGTGGCCCACCGACTGCGCACTGCCGCGTACAAGCGGGTGCCGGAGCGGTCCGTACTGGGCCCGGTCTGGAGAGGTGAGGAGCACTCGGACATCCAGACCTTCGACCGGCTCAGCGTGCCGGTGCGGATTCCGTCCGGACTCCGGTGCGTGGAGGGGAAGCAGCCGCTGGAGAACGGCGAAACGACCGCTCGGTGCGGGATCACGGATGACGAGCCACCCCTGTTGGACATGGGTGATCTGCCCTGCGGAGCGGACGGGTGCACCTCCTCACTGAGCGACGCGTTCCGCGAACGGTGGTCGGGTGGCGGTGTGGGGACCTGGAAAAGGACCGAGGAGGGGAACGGCCGGTACCTGGAGCGGTACCCGAAGGACGGTCAGTACGAGCTGATTCTCTTCGTGACGTCCCACGACGGCAGGCACGCCCTCTGGTTCCGCGCACTGGTCCCCCGCGCCGACGCCGAAGTGGCCCAGAAGATGGTCAACGCGGCGTACACACAGGCCGTCTCTCCCTAGCGTCACCCCCTCCACCGCCCCTGCGAAACCCGGCAAATGGGGCATATTCTTAAGTGGGGAGAAGGCGAAGGTGAGTCCCATGCGCGTGTTGATGAAGGCCACCCTGGACACGGAGAAGGGCAACGAGGCCATTCGCAGCGGACGGATGCCCGAGGTGATCAGGGCGGCGCTGGAGAAGCTCCGGCCGGAGGCCGCGTACTTCGGTCCGGAAGGCGGCCGCCGCACCTGCTGGCTCGTCGTCGATCTCCAGGACACCTCCCAAATTCCGCCCACGGCCGAGCCGTTCTTCACCGAGCTCAACGCCGAGGTGGAGTTCATCCCGGTGATGAACCCGGAGGATCTCCAAAAGGGGCTGTCCCAGCTCGGGGGCTGATCCGCCGCTCAGCTGAAGATGATCATCGAGCCCTGCGCCAGGCTCCGCGTCGCCGCCGCGTGCAGGCCCAGCCACACATGGCGTTCGCGGGCGAAGGGGCTGGGGTCGTAGGGCGCCGGGACCGCCGGTTCCTCCAAGTCCGTCGGTGACGGGGGAGGTTGGGGGGCCGCCGGCGGGTTGGCCGGGTCGATGCCGATCGACGGGGCCACGAACTCCAGTTCCCTCAGCAGGGACTGGGACGAGCCCAAGGGGCCGCCGCCGGCGAGGAGTTCGTCGCTGGAGAGGGGGTGCGGGAAGTCCACCGGGACGTACGCGCCCGCGTGGTCGTAGTGCCAGACCAGGTGCGACTGCTGGGCCGTCGTCTCGAACATCTCCAGGAGCTGTTCGTAGTCGCCGCCGAGTTCGTCCACCGGCGTCACCGGCAGGCCGCAGACCTGGAGCAGATAGGCCCGGCGCAGGAAGTGCAGGGCGTCGTAGTCGAATCCGGCCACCGGGGCGACCTCACCGGACAGGCCCGGCATGTACTGGTACACCGGCACCGGCGGAAGCCCGGCCTCGGCGAGCACCTTGTTGTATTGCGCGAGTTCCTCGGCGAACGGGTTGTCGGGGGTGTGGCACAACACGTCGACGAGCGGTACCAGCCACAGGTCACAGGCCAAAAGAGGACTCCTCGCGTAGCACGGTGTAGCGCGGTGTAGCGCGTTGGTCAGGGAAGAGTAATCGGTACGGCCGGGGTCGTACCCCCTAGTACCGGTCGGAGGTACGCACGGCCGGACCCGTCCGGTACGGCCGTGCAGGTCCCATACCCATCCCTCAGGGCGCGAGACGTTCGATCAGCGACAGGGAGTGGGTGTCGTAGACGGCGATGATCGAGCGGGCGGCGGTGGTGTCACGGCGGGAGAGCGCGTCGACGAGCTCGGTGTGGCCGGACCACAGGCGGCCGCGCAGATCGGTCAGCAGACGCAGTCGCTGCACGGTGCACACCCAGGACTGCACGCGCAGGCGGTGCAGGAAGTCGGCGAGGTAGGGGTTGCCGAAAAGCGCGCCCAGTTCGCGCCAGAAGCGCAGGTCATAGCCTATGAGGACGGTGAGGTCACCGGCGCTGGCGGCCCGCTGGGCCTCCTCGCCGCGGCGCCGTACGCCGGCGAGGGCGGCCACGGTGCGGGGGTCGCCGGACTCCCGGTAGCCCGCCCGGCCTTCGTCGAGGGCCTGGAACATGCCGTCTATGACCAGGCTGCGGGCCTCGACGATCCCGCGGTGGTCCTCGGCTGAGTACTCGTGGACGCGGAAGCCGCGGTGCTGGTCGGCTTCGAGCAGACCCTGCGCGGAGAGGTCGACGAGGGCCTCGCGGACGGGGGTGGCGGAGACGCCGTACTGCTCGGCGATCTCCTTGACGGTGAACTCCTGCCCCGGCTGGAGCCGCCCGGCCAGCACCTCGTCCCGCAGCGCGTCCGCGATCTGCTGTCGCAGGGTGCTGCGGGTCACCGCGCCGTTGCCGCTGGAGCCGGGCATGGTCGGGCGTTCTCCTCGTCGCGCTGGATGGCGTGCTCGCCTATGTGTACGAGCACGCCACCTTACGCGTTCGCCCTACGGGGTCGCTCGGGGGTGACACCGGCCACAGCACCGGCCTCTTGACGGCCGGGCCTCGGCTAGACCCCGGCTAGACCGTGTACTCGTCGGCCACCGACAGGGCCGCGTCCAGCGCCGCGAGCCCCTCCTTCAGCTCGGCCTCGGAGACGTTGCACGGCGGCACCACGTGCGTGCGGTTCATGTTCACGAAGGGCCAGATGCCGTGCTTCTTCGCGGCACCGGCGAAGGCGGCCATGGGCGCGTTGGCCTCTCCGGCCGCGTTGTACGGGACGAGCGGCTCGCGCGTCTCCTTGTCCTTCACCAGGTCCAGGGCCCAGAACATCCCCACGCCCCGCACCTCGCCCACCGAGGGGTGCCGCTCGGCCAGCTCCCGCAGCGCGGGCCCGACCACCTCCGCGCCGAGCTTCGCCGCGTTCGCGACGACACCCTCCTCCGCCATGACGCCGATCGTCGCGACGGCGGCGGCGCAGGCCAGCGGATGTCCGGAGTACGTCAGGCCCCCGGGGTACGGCCGCTTCCCGAACGTCTCCGCGATCGCCCCGGAGATCGCCACGCCACCGAGCGGTACGTAGCCGGAGTTCACACCCTTGGCGAAGGTCATCAGGTCCGGCACCACACCGAACAGATCGGCCGCGAACCACTCACCGGTGCGCCCGAAGCCCGCCATGACCTCGTCGAGGACGAAGACGATGCCGTACTTGTCGCATATCTCACGCACCCCGGCCAGATAGCCCGGCGGCGGCACCATGATTCCCGCCGTGCCCGGGATCGTCTCCAGGATGACCGCGGCCACCGTCGAAGGACCCTCGAAGGCGATCGTCGTCTCCAGGTGCTCCAGCGCGCGGGCGCACTCCTGCTCCTCCGTCTCCGCGTAGAAGCGGGAGCGGTACAGGTAGGGCGCCCAGAAGCGCACGACACCGGCGCTCGCGCTGTCGGAGGCCCAGCGCCGCGGGTCACCCGTGATGTTCACGGCCTGCTGGGTCCCGCCGTGGTAGGAGCGGTAGGCCGAGAGCACCTTCGGACGGCCCGTGTGCAGCCGGGCCATCCGGACGGCGTGCTCGACCGCGTCCGCCCCGCCGTTGGTGAAGAAGATCTTGTCCAGGTCGCCGGGGGTCCGCTCGGCGATCAGCCGCGCCGCCTCGGAGCGCGCCTCGACCGCGAACGCGGGCGCGAAGGTCGTCATCCTCGCCGCCTGCTCCTGGATCGCCGCGACGACCTTCGGGTGCTGGTAGCCGATGTTCGTGTAGACGAGCCCGCTGGTGAAGTCGAGGTAGCGGTTGCCGTCGTAGTCCCAGAAGTACGACCCCTCCGCGCCGGCGACGGCGAGCGGGTCGATGAGCTCCTGCGCGGACCAGGAGTGGAACACATGAGCGCGGTCCGCGGCCTTCACGGCGGCGCCGACCTCGGGGTGTGGCTGAGGGGTCATGCGGCCGAGGGTAAATGTCCGCGATACGGAATCGGTATCGGCGTCCTGTCTGCGGGACGCGGCTTTCCACGACAGGTTGTCGACACCGGTCCCCGGCCGCCCCAGAGGTTGACAGCGTGCTGCCTAAATGACAGTCTACTGTCATAAGGCTTCAGGGTTTCACCGAGGAGGCAGTCATGAGCAGCAAGCCCGTACACCTCGCCGTCTACGACACCTACGCCGACTGGGAGACCGGGTACGCCACCGCCTACCTCGCGCGCGGCGGCCACGAGATCCGCACGCTCGGGCCCACCGCCGGTTCCGTCCGCAGTGTCGGGGGGCTGCGGGTCCAGCCCGACCTGACCCTGGACGCCGTACGGCCCGAGGACAGCGCGCTGCTGATCCTCCCGGGCGCCGACCTGTGGGACACGACCGACGACCTGGCCCCCTTCGCCCGCAAGGCCCGCGAGTTCCTCGACGCCGGGGTGCCCGTCGCCGCGATCTGCGGCGCCACCGCCGGTCTCGCGAGGGAAGGGCTGCTCGACGACCGGGCGCACACCAGTGCCGTCTCCTTCTATCTCGCGGCCACGGGGTACGGGGGAGGCGCGCACTACGTCGACTCCGACGCCGTCACCGACCGCGGGCTCGTCACCGCCGGACCCACCGACCCCGTCGCCTTCGCCCGCGAGATCCTCCGGCTCCTCGGGGTCTACGACGGCGAGGTGCTGGACGCCTGGTACCGGCTGTTCCACGACTCCGACGCCGAGGCCTACGCCGTACTGGAGAAGGCGGGCGTCCAGTGAGCCGGGAGCGGCAGGACCTGCTGAGCCGGAGTGCTCTCGGGGTGTTCCGGCTCAACGGCCAGTTCCTGTCCGTGGCCGAGGAGTTGGCGAGGCCCGCCGGGCTCACCGCCGCCTGGTGGCAGGTCCTCGGTGCGGTGCTGCGCGAGCCGCTGCCCGTCGCCGGGATCGCCCGGGCGATGGGGATCACCCGGCAGAGCGTGCAGCGGATCGCCGATCTGCTGGTGGAGCGGGGACTCGCGGAGTACCGGCCCAACCCCGCCCACCGCCGCGCCAAACTGCTCGCGCCGACCGAGGAGGGGCTCGCCGCCGTCCGCCGGATCGACCCGGGCCACGCGGCCTTCGCCGACCGGCTCGCGGAGGCCTTCGGGGAGGCCGAACTCGCCGACGCCGTAAGGCTGCTGGAACGGCTGTCGAAGGTCCTGGAGGAGACCGGCCCGGCTGTTACGGAACCGTAGGCGCCGGCCCGCTCACCGCCCGGTATGCCCGCACTATCGTGGATCCGTCGTACGGGGGCATGGCGGGGGAGGGCCTGCATGGACCAGTTGGGGCCGGGGGATCCGCAGCGCATCGGCGCGTATCGGCTGCTGGCGCGGCTCGGGGCCGGCGGGATGGGGCAGGTGTATCTCGCCCGGTCGGAGCGCGGGCGCACGGTCGCGGTCAAGCTGGTGCGGGAGGAACTCGCCGCGCAGGAGGAGTTCCGGGCGCGGTTCCGGCAGGAGGTGGCGGCCGCGCGGCGGGTCGGCGGCGACTGGACCGCGCCCGTGCTCGACGCCGACACCGAGGCCGCCGTGCCGTGGGTGGCCACCGGGTATGTCGCCGGGCCGAGCCTGGAGCGGGTCGTCGGGCACGACCACGGGGCGCTGCCCGAGCGTTCGGTACGGATCCTCGGCGCCGGGCTCGCCCACGCGCTCACCGACATCCACGCCGCCGGGATCGTCCACCGGGACCTGAAGCCCTCCAACGTCCTCGTCACCATCGACGGCCCCCGCGTCATCGACTTCGGCATCGCCCGGGCCCTGGAGACGGTCACCGAGTCCGGCCTCACCCGCGCCGGGGCGCTCGTCGGCTCGCCCGGCTTCATGGCGCCCGAGCAGGTCCGCGGCGACCGCATCACGCCCGCCTGCGACGTCTTCTGCCTGGGGTCCGTCCTCGCCTACGCCGCCACCGGCCGCCTTCCCTTCGGCTCCGGCGGCAGCGGTGTCCACGCCCTGATGTTCCGCATCGCCCAGGAGGAGCCGGATCTGGAGGGCGTCCCGGAGGGCATCGCCGACCTGGTCCGGGACTGCCTGCGCAAGGACCCGCGGTCCCGGCCGAGCCTGGCGCGGATCCTGGAACGTACGGGCGCCGAGGCCACCGTCTCCGACGGCCGCTCCCGGGATCCCTGGCTGCCGAGCGCACTGGTGGCCCAACTCGGGCGGCAGGCGGTGGGGTTGCTCGACGCGGAGGACCCGGTGACGGGTGAGCCGGGGGCGCCCGGGTCCGCGAGGGCGGACACCGGATCCCCGGAGCACGCGGCGGTGGCGGACGACTCCGCTCCCACGGCCGTACTGGGGCCGCCCGTTCCGGGACAGCCCGGGGCGGGCGGGCCGATGGGGCATCTCCCCACGGCCGTGGCGCCGCCGCAGGCCCCGCCGCCGCCCTTCGGCGCCGCGCCCCACCCGGCGTACGGCCACCCCCACCCGGCGTACCCGCCCCCGCCCCCGCCCTACGGCTCCACGGCGCCGTACGGCCCGATCGTGCCCCCGCCAGGGCCGCCGCGCCGCGACGGCCGTTCCACGGCCCTGCTCCTCACGGTGGCGCTGGTCGTGGCGGTCGCCGCGGGAGGTTCGGTCTACGCCCTCATGAACGGCACCGAGGACGACGGCAAGAACACGAACGCGACCCAGCAGACGAGCGCGCCGGTCACACCGGGTCCGTCGACCGCGGAGCCGACTCCGACGGTGTCCGCGCGGTCGCCGGACGCGGGGACCGTCCCGGCCGAGTACCTCGGCACCTGGTCCGCCGCCCTCGACAACGACGCCGGCCACCACACCCGCCGGCTCACCCTCCAGCAGGGCGAGGTGGGCGACACCGTGCTCTCGCTCGTCGCGGACGGCGCGGACTACCACTGCGTCTTCCAGGCGACGCTGGCCGAAGCGCCCGCGCCGGAGGGCCCGTTGGAGATCGGCCCGTCCACGGTCAGCGTCGGCGAACCGGCCTCGTCCTGCACCCCGGGCGGCGCGACGGAGCTGACGCTGCTCGGGGACGGGCGGCTGGAGCGGGTCAACGCGAGCACGGGGGAGAAGCTGACGTACCTCCGGGAGTGACCAACTCGGGTTGTCCGCCCGGCTGGTTGAATGCTGGGCGAACATCCGCAGACGTGCCCGGAATGCCTCACCCACCGAACATGAGGTGTCCGCACACTTGTCCGGCTCCGGGGAGTCGCGGGGGCACCCGATGGAGTTGCTGAGCGCAGAGAACGTCGTCGCCGTCGCCACGGCCGCGGCCGGCATCGTGGCCTCGGCCGTCATGGTCTGGTACGAGCGCCGGGTGCCCCGCCGTAAGCGGATCGGCTACCGCGTCCAGATGGACAACCCGATCGGCGACGACGTCGCCTCGGGCCGCGCCAACGTCCCGCCGCTGGGCCCTGTCGTTGGGTTTCTGTCACCGGACTCCGCTGCTGGGCCCTGTGGCTGGGCTTCTGTCACCGGTCCTCGCCGCTGGGCCCCGGACAGCGGACTCCGTCGGGGCCACTGTCACAGGGTCTCAGTCAGCGGACCCCCTACGGAACCCCGATGCCTGGCCCCTGTCAGAGGGCCTCCACGGCCGACCCCTCGACACCGACTTCCGTCGCCGGGGCTCCGTGGCCGGCCCTTCGGCACCGCCCCTAGACACCAGCTTCCGTCAGCGGGCCCCGTCGGCGGTCCTTCGAGGCCCACCGATTCCGTTAGCGGGCCTGCGTCGGCGGTCCTTTGACACGGACCGGCTTTCGTCGGCGGCCTGGGTCGGCGGTCCTTTGACACGGACCGGCTTTCGTCGGCGGCCTGGGTCGGCGGTCCTTTGACACGGACCGGGCCTTCGACGCCGACCGGTTTTCGTCGCCGGGCCTTCGGCACCGGCCGGTTTTCGTCGCCGGGCCTTCGGCACCGGCCGGTTTTCGTCGCCGGGCCTTCGACACCGGTCGGCTTCCGTCAGTGGGCCTTCGTCACCGGCCCTTGACACTCGCCCCCGTCACCTCGGCTCCGGTGGGCGTTGGCGGGGCATGTTGGGGCGGGTCGGGCCGCCGGGGGGGAGGGGGAAGCGGCCCTGGACCACCGTGCCGTCCTGGCGGCCGCCTCCAGCGACGGCGCCCTGGATGCCCATCGGCGCCGAGCCGGTCCGGAACTCCACCATCCAGTCCGCCGTCTCCGTCCGCACCAGCTCCGTCACGTCCTCCGAGAACCGCCGCAGCACCCCGAGACACCGGTCCGCCGCCTCGCTCGCCGTACCCTCCGCAGGCCCCAGCACCTCCCGTACGCTCTCCGAGGCCCAGTCGAACTGAAGTACCTGCAGGCGCCGCTGCACCGCCTGCGCCGTGGCCACGTCCCTTATCCACCCGGACGTCACCCCGAAGAACCGGTCCACGCCCACACACGCCACCGCCAGCAGCAGTGCCAGATAGCCCCACGGCGCCACCCCACCCAGCACCCCGGTGAGATCCAGCAACGGCAACGCGGCCCCGGACACCGCCCCCAACGCCGCCCCTCCGCGCAGCACCCGCGCCCCGCGCCGCTTCCACACCCGGTCCGTGAGATACCAGGCCGCCGTGTCCAGCGCCCCGCGCTCCACCCACTGGTACAGCTCGTCCAGCCGTACCGCGGGCTCGCCCCAGTCGCCCAGCGGAAACGCCCGCCCCACAAGATCGCCCGGCGGATACTCGGGCTGCATCTCCGGCTGACCCACCCGGCACTCCCTACCTGGTCCCGACCTGCTCCTGACCGATCACATCGCGTGACGGCTGATGCTCATGTGCGGGACCCTTCCTACCGCCCAATGGGTGGCGAAGGGGATGCTTTCACCGCTTTTCCGCTCGGAAGTGGCCCTTGATCAGGTATAGGCCGCACATTCGCCTCACTCGAAAGAGTGCCGGGGCGACGGCTGACCAGACCACGTAGGCTCGTTCCAGAAGCCATACGACAAGGAGCTGATCGTGATCCCCGGTGGTGGCCAGCCCAACATGCAGCAGCTGCTCCAGCAGGCCCAGAAGATGCAGCAGGACCTGGCGAACGCCCAGGAGGAACTGGCGAGGACCGAGGTCGACGGTCAGTCCGGCGGTGGCCTGGTGAAGGCGACCGTCACCGGCGCCGGCGAACTCCGCGCTCTCAAGATCGACCCGAAGGCGGTCGACCCCGAGGACACCGAGACCCTCGCGGACCTGATCGTCGCGGCGGTCCACGCGGCCAACGAGAACGCCCAGACCCTCCAGCAGCAGAAGCTCGGCCCGCTCGCCCAGGGCCTCGGCGGCGGCATCCCGGGTCTGCCTTTCTAAGACGGCGGCAGGCCCTCTACCGTACGTAGTGAAGGGCCGTACGGAGGAACCCAGGAAGGACGGCAGTCCGTTGTACGAAGGCGTGGTCCAGGACCTGATCGACGAGCTGGGTCGGCTGCCCGGCGTCGGTCCCAAGAGCGCGCAGCGGATCGCCTTCCACATCCTGCAGGCGGAGCCGACGGACGTGCGGCGGCTCGCGCAGGCCCTCATGGAGGTCAAGGCGAAGGTCCGTTTCTGCGCGACCTGTGGAAACGTCGCGCAGGAAGAGCTCTGCAACATCTGCCGCGACGCCCGCCGCGACCCGTCGGTGATCTGTGTGGTCGAGGAGCCGAAGGACGTCGTGGCGATCGAGCGCACCCGCGAGTTCCGCGGCCGCTATCACGTGCTCGGCGGCGCGATCAGCCCCATCGAGGGCGTCGGTCCGGACGACCTCCGTATACGAGAACTTCTCGCGCGGTTGGCCGACGGGACAGTGACCGAGCTGATCCTGGCCACGGACCCGAATCTGGAAGGCGAGGCCACGGCCACGTACCTCGCCCGCATGATCAAGCCCATGGGCCTCAAGGTCACCCGCCTGGCCAGCGGCCTCCCGGTGGGTGGCGACCTGGAATACGCGGACGAGGTCACCCTCGGCCGCGCCTTCGAGGGGAGACGACTCCTAGATGTCTGACGCCACGCTGCACGCGACGAACCAGGACCCGGACGACTTCGTGGTCCAGATCGCGGACCAGGTAGAGAGCTTCCTGGTAGCGGTCACCGAGGTGGCCAAGGGCGACGAGCCGGAATCGGCGATCCCCTTCCTCCTCCTGGAGGTCTCGCAGCTCCTGCTGGCCGGCGGCCGTCTCGGCGCGCACGAGGACATCGTCCCCGAGGAGCGCTACGAGCCCGACCTCGGCCCGGAACCGGACGTCGACGAACTCCGTGAGCGCCTGGCCCGCATCCTGGACCCGGTGGACGTCTACTCGGAGGTCTTCGACCCCTACGAGCCCCGCAAGGCGCCCGTTCCCGCCCGGATCTCCGACGACCTGGCGGACGTGATCACCGACCTCCGGCACGGCATGGCCCACTACCGCGCGGGCCGCACCACCGAGGCCCTGTGGTGGTGGCAGTTCTCCTACTTCTCCAACTGGGGCTCCACGGCGTCGGCGACCCTGCGCGCCCTGCAGTCCGTCCTCGCCCACGTCCGTCTGAACCAGCCCCTGGAAGAACTCGACGGTCTCGACACGGACCAGTCCATGGGCGACGACACCCTGGAGTTCGAGGCGGGCAAGGTCATGGCGGAGGAGATCGCGGGACCGCTGGGGCTGCGGACGGTGAAGTAGGCACAGCCCGTGACTCGGCGACCGGTTGAAGGCGGCCGGTCGCCGAGTTTTCAGCGTGCGGTCACCACATGACCGGGAGTCGCTCCGGGATCCGTTTCATGAAGCCGGTTCGCCAGACCAGCTGTTCGATCGGTACGGCGAGCCGGAGTCCTGGCATGCGGTCCAGGAGTACGTCGAGGGCGACCTCGGCGTGCTTGCGGCCGAGGGCCGTGGCGGGGCAGTAGTGGCGGCCGCCGCCGAAGGAGAGGTGCGCGGCGCTGTTGGCGCGGCCGAGGTCGACGGTGTGCGGGTCGGGGAAGGCGGCCGGGTCGAAGTTGGCGCCCTCGACGAGGACGAGGACGAGCTCACCCGCCCGTACGTCGACGTCTCCGAGCCGGACGTCCTCCAGGGCCAGCCTCGGCAGGCCGTCCCCGATCGACAGGTTGACGCGCAGCAGCTCCTCGACCGCCGCCGGGATCCTCCCGCGGTCCGCCACCAAGTCCGCCTGGAGTTCCGGGTGCTGGAACAGCGACACCAGGGCCATGCTCAGGAAGCCCGAGGTCGAGATGACCCCCGCGCCGAACATCGTCACCCCGACCGTCGCCAGCATCTCGTCGGTGAGGTGCGCGTACTCGGGGTCCCCGCGCAGCGCCGCGAGGTCGGCCAGCAGACCGCTCGTCGCCGGGTCGTCGAGCCGCTCGCTCATGTGCGCGATGTCGCGGTCCCAGTTGAGCCGGGCGCCCGTGACCGGGCAGGCGGAGTTCATGAACGCGATGTCCAGGCTGCGCATCAGCCGGGGCGCGTCATCCTGCGGGATGCCGAGGATGTGGCAGTGCATGCCCGCCGAGTAGGGGTCGGCGAAACCGGCCCGCAGGTCCACGGGCGCGCCCGCCCGTTCCAGGGCGTCGACGAGCCGGCCGGCGCAGGACCGCATCCACGCGACGAGCCCCGGGCTCTTCGGATTCAGGGCCTTGAGGACGGCCTTGCGCAGGCCGGCGCCCGTGATGTTCCCCATGTTGTTGACGACCTCGGGCGGGATCGTCAGCGCGTACTGGCGGGGAACGCCCGGGGCCGCGGTGTCCTTGAGGCTGAAGCGGGCGTCGTCGAGGACCTGTTTGCACAGGTCGTACGAGGAGACCAGCCAGGCCTCGTCGCCGGCGATGGTGCGGACCCGGCGGACCGGGGTGTTCGTGCGCAACTCCTCGACTTCCCGCGGGAGTTGGTCGCCGCGCCAGGAGAAGGGGAAGTCGATCAAGTGGTCAGTGGACATCGGTCGCCTCCTGCGCCGGGGTGACGATCGCGTGGCCCTGGTTGCGCGAGGCGCGCAGACCGGCGCCGGGGGCGTAGAGCAGTTCGGCCATCGGCAGCAGCTGGTGGTAGCAGTTCAGGGAGGACGGGACGCCGAGGACGGCCGGGGTGTCCAGGAAGAGGGGCGCCTCGGCGCAGACGTACGCCATGCAGACCTCGCGCTGGGCCTCGGTGGCGTCCTCCGCCCTGCCGGACAGGAAGGAGCCGACGAGCTGCTCGCAGGTCGTGCGGAACTCCTCGTCGGTGCCGAGCCGGGCCGTGAGGTGCTCGTGCAGGTCGCGGTAGGCGGGGTTGGCGCCGAAGTCCGACATGGCGTGGGCCCGCACCCGGGTGCCGCCGGGGTCCACGGCCCGGACCGCGCCCCGCACCTTGGCGCGGACCCCGCGCAGGTTCTTCACCGCCTTGCGGCGGGCGTCGTCGGGGCGGTAGCCGGACGCCTCGTACATCTCCGCGATGTGCAGATCGGTGTAGACGAAGTCCACCCGGTCGAACAGGGCCATCCCCCAGCGGGCCAGGTCCAGGACCCGCCGGGCGGAGAAATAGCTGTTCCCGGGGGAGACCCCGATGACGGCGTGGTCTCCGGCGGCGCGGATGACCTCGCAGTGCGGGGTGAAGGCGCGGACCTCGAAGAGGCCGGAGGGGGTGACGTGCTGGATCTCTGAGACGGTCGCAGTCGTCAAGGAAGGAAATCCTTCACGCGTCGCAAGTCCCGATGGAGCCGTGTGCTCCTGGTGTGGCGACGACGACGCGACGTTAGCGAGCGACTACGGAGAGCGTCAACGGGTGACCTGGCCCACTTTGCGGAGTGCTCCCCCGAAGGTGGGGGCAGGGACCGTCTTGGGTGTCCGGGTCTCACCATGTGGCTTCACGATGGCCGATTTCGGGCGCTCGATAGACTGAACCGGCCGCAGCGCATACGTGTGCCTGCGGAAAGAGACGGATTGAGCGAGGAGCGCACGTGGGCCTTGTCGTGCAGAAGTACGGAGGCTCCTCCGTAGCCGATGCCGAGGGCATCAAGCGCGTCGCCAAGCGGATCGTGGAAGCGAAGAAGAACGGCCACCAGGTGGTCGTCGTCGTTTCCGCGATGGGCGACACGACGGACGAGCTGATCGATCTCGCCGAGCAGGTATCACCGATGCCTGCGGGGCGTGAGTTCGACATGCTGCTGACCGCCGGAGAGCGGATCTCCATGGCCCTGCTGGCCATGGCGATCAAAAACCTGGGCCACGAGGCCCAGTCCTTCACCGGCAGCCAGGCAGGCGTCATCACCGACTCGGTCCACAACAAAGCGCGGATCATCGATGTCACGCCGGGCCGGATCCGGGAGTCCCTGGACAAGGGCAACATCGCCATCGTGGCCGGGTTCCAGGGCGTCAGCCAGGACAAGAAGGACATCACCACGCTCGGCCGCGGCGGCAGCGACACCACGGCCGTGGCACTGGCGGCCGCCCTCGACGCCGAGGTCTGCGAGATCTACACGGACGTCGACGGCGTGTTCACCGCCGACCCGCGGGTGGTGAAGAAGGCGAAGAAGATCGACTGGATCTCCTTCGAGGACATGCTGGAGCTCGCGGCCTCCGGCTCCAAGGTGCTGCTCCACCGGTGTGTGGAGTACGCCCGCCGTTACAACATCCCGATCCATGTGCGGTCCAGCTTCAGCGGACTTCAGGGCACGTGGGTCAGCAGTCAGCCGATTGGGGACCAGAAGGTGGAGCAGGCCATCATCTCCGGTGTCGCGCACGACACCTCCGAGGCCAAGATCACGGTCGTCGGTGTGCCGGACAAGCCGGGCGAGGCCGCCGCGATCTTCCGCACGATCTCGGACGCCGAGATCAACATCGACATGATCGTGCAGAACGTCTCCGCCGCCGCCACCGGGCTGACGGACATCTCCTTCACGCTTCCCAAGGCCGAGGGCCGCAAGGCCATCGACGCCCTGGAGAAGAACAAGGCCGGCATCGGCTTCGACTCGCTGCGCTACGACGACCAGATCGGCAAGATCTCCCTGGTCGGCGCGGGGATGAAGACCAACCCGGGCGTCACGGCGGACTTCTTCACCGCGCTGTCCGACGCGGGCGTGAACATCGAGCTGATCTCGACCTCCGAGATCCGCATCTCGGTCGTCACCCGCGCCGACGACGTCAACGAGGCCGTGCGCGCCGTGCACACCGCCTTCGGCCTCGACTCCGACAGCGACGAGGCGGTCGTGTACGGCGGCACCGGCCGCTGATGTCCGGGTCCCGGCGGCCGACGCTCGCAGTCGTGGGAGCGACCGGCGCCGTCGGCACGGTCATGCTCCAGATCCTGTCCCAGCACGCGGACATCTGGGGCGAGATCCGTCTGATCGCCTCGCCGCGCACGGCCGGCCGCAAGCTGGCCGTGCGCGGCGAGGAGGTCGAGGTGGTGGCCCTGTCGGAGGAGTGCTTCGACGGGGTCGACATCGCCATGTTCGACGTCCCCGACGAGGTGGCCGAGCGCTGGGCGCCGGTGGCCGCGGCCAAGGGCGTGGTCGTCGTCGACAACTCCGGCGCCTTCCGGATGGACCCCGACGTACCCCTCGTGGTGCCCGAGGTCAACGCGCACGCGGCCCGGATGCGGCCGCGCGGCATCATCGCCAACCCCAACTGCACGACCTTGTCGATGATCGTCGCCCTGGGCGCGCTGCACGCCGAGTTCGGGCTGCGCGAGCTGGTGGTGTCCTCGTACCAGGCGGTGAGCGGCGCGGGCCGGGCGGGCGTGGAGACGCTGCGGCAGCAACTGGCGCTGGTCGCGGGCACGGAGCTCGGCACCCACCCCGGTGATGTGCGGCGGGCCGTCGGCGACAACACCGGGCCGTTCCCGGAGCCGGTCGCGCTGAACGTCGTGCCGTGGGCCGGGTCGCCCCGGGCGGACGGCTGGTCGTCGGAGGAGATGAAGGTGCGGGACGAGTCCCGCAAGATCCTGGGGCTGCCGTCGCTGCCGGTGGCGGTGACCTGTGTCCGGGTTCCCGTGATCACCACGCACTCCCTGACCGTGCACGCCCGCTTCGAGGGCGAGGTCACCGTGGCCCGGGCCCGCGAGATCCTCGCCACGGCGCCCGGGGTCGTGCTGTTCGACAATCCGGAGGCGGGGGAGTTCCCCACGCCCGCGGATGTGGTCGGCACCGATCCGACCTGGGTCGGCCGGGTGCGCCGGGCGCTGGACGACCCCACGGCGCTGGAGCTCTTCGTGTGCGGGGACAACCTGCGCAAGGGGGCGGCGCTGAACACCGCGCAGATCGCCGAGCTGGTGGCGGCCGAGTTCTCCTGAGGGCGGCCCGCGGCAGAGGTGCCGTACCGGCGGCCCGCGGCAGAGTTGTCGCACCGGCGGCCCGCGACCGGAAAAGCGTGCGGTCCTGGTGGGCGAAGTTTGTAGGATCTGCGTGAAGAATGTGAGCCGGATGATGGTCCGTACCACTTGATCAGGACCTCTTCGGCGTTCGAAGATTTCCTCCCCGCCCTCCGCAACCGCGCGGAGGGCGGGGAGCGTCTTTGCGGTCGCCCTACGGCGGGTGTGTGGACGCGTTTTTCAGGCGTGGGGACGCCATGAGCAGGGCGTGGGGACGCCCGTTCATATGGGACATAGGGGAAGAACGGGACGCATGAGTGCATGTGAGGCACCGTCAGTCGTGCTGCCTGACGCAAAAGTGACGTCCGGCACGTACAACCCTCACGGGGGGAAGCGTGTCCAACTGGCGTGGCAGAGGTACTCGACTTCCATGCGGCGACGCGCGGCACGGCCCTACGGCCCCCGCGCCCTTCCCGCCGACCCCGCATGCCCGGTACGCCCGGCGGCATGCCGGTGATCGCACCCATGCCCGCAGCGCGGCCCGCCCGCATACCCAGTCAGCGTGACGGCTCCGAGGCGCCCTACGCCGAGGAGGCGGCGGCCGCCGGCACCACGGTCGACCACCTCACCGAGACCTACCGCGCCCACTACCGGTCGCTGCTCGGTCTCGCCGCGCTCCTGCTCGACGACACGGCCTCCTGCGAGGACGTCGTCCAGGAGGCGTTCATCCGCGTCCACTCGGCGCGCAAGAGAGTCAGAGACCCGGAGAAGACGCTGGCGTACCTGCGCCAGACGGTGGTGAACCTCTCCCGCTCGGCACTGCGCCGCCGCATCCTCGGCCTGAAGCTCCTGTCGAAGCCGATGCCGGACATGGCGAGCGCGGAGGAGGGGGCCTACGACCAGCTGGAGCGCGACTCCCTGATCAAGGCCATGAAGGGCTTGCAGCGCCGCCAGCGCGAGGTCCTGGTGCTGCGCTACTTCGCGGACATGACGGAGGCGCAGGTCGCCGAGACGCTCGGCATATCCCTGGGCTCGGTCAAGGCGTACGGCTCGCGCGGCATCGCGGCGCTGCGGGTCGCGATGGAGGCGCCGGCATGAGCGGGGACCACGACGAACGGCGGCGCCGCACCAAGGCGCCGAAGCACTCGCACGCTGGGAACGGAACTGTGAACCACGGCCCCGACGACCAGGGCCCCACCGGGCACCACGCGGACGACCAGGGCCCGCACGAGGCGGCCCCCGCGACCCCGGCCGAACAGGCCGACGCCAGTGAGACGACCGCGCCGGACCCGGACGGCCTGGACCGGCTGCGGGCGCTCGCCCTGGGCCCGGCCGGCGAGGCCGGCGCCGGGGCGGGCTCCGAGGAGCTGGACCTGCGGCGGCTGCTGCGGGACGCGGTGCAGGAGATCGAGCCGCGGGACGGCACACTCGAGCATCTGCGGCGGGCGGTGCCCGCGCGGCGGGCGCGCAAGCGGCAGGCCCTCGTCGGCATGGCGGCGGCCGCGCTGTTCGTCGGTACTGCGGTGCCGGCGCTGGTGCACGTGTCCAACGCCACGGGCCCGGGCGCCAACCCCTCCATGGCGGGACACGGCACCCAGGCCCAGGGCGGCGCCAGCCAGGGCGTGGACCCCGACGGCGGCTCCGGCTCGGTCGGCGGGTCCTCGGGCACGACCGAGCACCAGGGCAAGGAGAACGAGCAGAAGGAGAACGACGGCGAGGGCGACGGCAACAGCACCGGCCCGGGCGGCAGCGCGGACCCGTCGGCGACGACCGAGACGGGCGCGGCGGTCTGTACGGCGGACCAGCTGGCGGTCGCCGCTTCGGGCGCGGGCGCGCCGGACGCGGTCGGCACGGTCTACGGCACCTTCCGCTTCACCAACTCCTCCCTGACCGCCTGCACGGTCACGAGCCCGGGCTCGCTCAGCGCGGTGGCCGGCGGCGCGGCGGACCCGACGAAGATCTCCACGGCCCGCCACATCTCCGGCGACCCGGCGACGGCCCTGCCCGACCCGTCGGTGGAACTGACGTCCCTGCTGCTCCAGCCGGGATCCGCGTACGAGGTGAAGTTCGCCTGGGTCCCCTCGGAGACCTGCCCCTCGACCGGCGACAACTCCGGCGGCACGACGGGCAACCCCGGCGACCCGACCGCCGACCCCACCCCTACGGACGGTTCGACCACGACGGAGGGCACCTCCACCGGCGGCGACACCGGCACGTCCACCCAGCTCCTGAGGGCGGACGGCACCATGGACGGCACGGTCACGGTGTCCAACACCGCGGCCCCGGCGGCTCCCACCGCCCAGACCACGATCTCGGGCGCCTGCGCGGGCACGGTCTACTGGACCGGGGTACTGGCGGGGGCGTAGGACCCCGGGGCGGTCGCTCGGGCGCCGCCCCGGCCGCCGTACGGCCGTCGCTCAGGCGGTGACCCGCTCCTCGGCCTCCCGCTCCGCCACCAGGCCCAGCTCCGCGTCGCGCAGGAACTCCACCTCGCGACGCAGCAGCCGGAACCACATGAAGACCACGAACCCGGCGAAGACGAACCACTCCCCGGTGTAGCCGAGGTTCTGGAAGGCCTTCAGATCCAGCCCCGAACCCTGGGCCGTGCCGGCCGGTACGGCCCGCATGCCCCCGTCCCCGTCGTTCAGGGTCACCCACGCGTCGTACAGGTCGTACGGCACGAGGTTCACCAAGGACGCCGCGCTGATCGCCCCGGCCTGCCCCGCGGGCAGCCCTCCTTGGCCCGGCACGCCGTTCTCCCCGGGCTGCTCGGACGCCTGAAGCGCCCCGGTGACCGTGACCTCGCCGGCGGGCGCGGCCGGCACCTTCGAGGGATCCGCGTCCCCGGGCAGCCACCCCCGCACCACCGGCAGGGCCTGCCCGCCGTCGGTCCGCAGCAGCGTCAGGACGTAGAACCCCCGGCGCTCGTCCAGCTCCCGGTCCGGCACCAGCAGCTGCTCGCCGTACCGCCCGGTGGCCGTGACCTGCTTGCCCACCGTCGCCTTGTCCACCGGCAGCAGCTCAGCCACCGGCCGCGCGGCCTCCCGCTTGTCGGACGCGGCGCGCGCCTCGGCGCCCTGGTGGTCGTCCACCCGCTCCTCGAACCGGCTCAGCTGCCACGACCCCATGAAGACGCAGAAGGGGATGGCGAGCAGCACGAAGACGTTGATCCCCCACCAACGGGGCGTCAGCAGAAACCGGTACACGCCACCACGGTACGGGCACCCCCAGGGCACCGGTCCCGCGGGGTCGCAGCGAACGCGGCGGGAAGTTGTCCACAGGGCGATGACCGGGCCAGCGCATTGTCGGCTCGGGCGGGCACTATGGGGCCATGACTGAGAGCAACGGGTCCGCCGCGCCGGATCAGCAGAAGCAGAGCCGGGAGCTGCCGGACTGGGAGAAGCGCTTTCGGGCGCCCCGGGTGTCACTGCCGGACTGGGCGGAGGACGCCCCGGACCGCTCCCTGTTCGTGTCGAACGCGACGGGGACGTACGAGCTGTACGCCTGGGACCGAGCCACCGGCGAGCAGCGCCAGGTGACGAACCGGCCGAACGGCACGACGGACGGCGTGCTCTCCCCGGACGGCGCCTGGATCTGGTGGTTCGACGACAAGGACGGCGACGAGTTCGGCGTCTGGCGCCGCCAGCCCTTCGCGGGTGGTGAGGACGAGCTGGCGACCCCGGGCCTCGACCCCTCCTATCCCGCGGGCCTGGCCCTGGGCCGCGACGGCCGTACGGCGATCGTGGGCCGCTCCACGGACGAGGAGGGCACGACGATCCATCTCGCCCGCCTCGGCGAGCCCCCGGCCGAGCTCTACCGCCACCGCGAGTCGGCGGGCGTCGGTGATCTCTCCCACGACGGTTCGCTGATCGCCGTCGAGCACACCGAGCACGGCGACGCCATGCACTCCGCGCTGCGGGTGCTGCGTCCGGACGGCACGGCGGTGGCCGAGCTGGACGACACCAAGGGCGGCACCGTGGAGCTGGGCCTCGAGGTGCTGGGCTTCGCCCCGGTCGACGGCGACAGCCGCCTCCTCGTCGGCCACCAGCGCCGCGGCCGCTGGGAACCGCTGGTGTGGGACGTCGCCACGGGCGAGGAGACGGACCTGGTCCTGGACCTGCCGGGCGACGTGAGCGCCGAGTGGTACCCGGACGGCTCGGGGCTGCTGGTCGCGCACAGCCACGAGGCCCGTAGCGAGCTCTTCCGCTACGACCTCACCACCCACGAGCTGACCGGGATCCCCACGCCGAAGGGCACCGTCTCGGGTGCGACGGCCCGCCCGGACGGCACGGTCGAGTTCCTGTGGTCCTCGGCCGCCGAGCCGTCGACGGTCCGTTCGACGACCGGCAAGGTCGTCCTGGACCCTCCGGGCATGAAGTCCCCGGGTTCGGTCCCCGTGGCGGACGTCTGGGTGGAGGGCCCGGGCGGCCGGATCCACGCCCTGGTCCAGAAGCCGGCGGGCGCCACCGGGCCGCTCCCCACGGTCTTCGACATCCACGGTGGCCCGACCTGGCACGACAGCGACGCCTTCGCGGCGGGCCCGGCGGCCTGGGTGGACCACGGCTACGCGGTCGTCCGGGTCAACTACCGGGGCTCGACGGGTTACGGCCGGGCCTGGACGGACGCGCTGAAGCACCGGGTGGGCCTGATCGAGCTGGAGGACATCGCGGCGGTCCGGGAGTGGGCGATCGAGTCCGGCCTCGCCGACCCCGCCCGGCTGATCCTCACCGGCGGCTCCTGGGGCGGCTACCTCACGCTCCTGGGGCTGGGCACCCAGCCCGACGCGTGGGCGCTGGGCATCGCGGCGGTGCCGGTGGCGGACTACGTCACGGCGTACCACGACGAGATGGAGGCGCTGAAGGCGATGGACCGCACGCTGCTGGGCGGCACCCCGGAGGAGGTCCCGGAGCGCTTCGAGGCGTCGTCACCGCTCACGTACGTGGACGAGGTCAAGGCACCCGTCTACATCTCGGCGGGCGTGAACGACCCCCGCTGCCCCATCCGCCAGATCGACAACTACGTCAAGCGTCTGGAGGCCCGGGGAGCGGTCCACGAGGTCTACCGCTACGACGCCGGTCACGGGTCGCTGGTGGTGGACGAGCGGATCAAGCAGGTGAGGCTGGAACTGGACTTCGCGGAACGGCACTTGCCGAAGGGCTAGCAGGAGAAGGGGGTACGTCCGGCCGGACGTACCCCCTCACGCCCCCGCCGGCTCCCGGCGCCTGCGCCCCAGCAGCTCCGCGAACCCCCTGCGCGTGGCCGCCAGCACCACTGTGTCCTCGGCCCGGAGGACGTACGTGTCGGGCAGATCCCACACCAGCCCCGGCGCGTCCGCGCCCCCCGCCTCCTCCGTGGCCGTCGCCGTGTCCAGTGCCAGCACCCGCCAGGCCCCCGCCCGGAAGGCCTCCCCCACCGTCCGCCCGACCAGTTGCGGAAGCCCGCCGACCTCGACGGACGCGAACAGCAGCACCCGTCGCTCGACGGGGACAGCCCCCAGGATCTGCCGCCCCAGCATCGCCCCGGCGAAGGCCGGCGCGGCCAGGTGCGTCACGCTCCGGCTCCGCGTCGAGGCGCGCGGATGCGCCGCGCGCAGCGTGCGGTACACCGCCGTGGCGAAGTCGTCGTCGTAGAGGCGGAGCACGACCCGCAGGTCGGGGCGGACGGACCGGGCCGCCAGCACGGCCTCCAGGTTTGTCGTGTCACTGCTCGTCACCGCGAGCAGCGCGTTCGCGCGATGGATCTTGGCGGCCTCCAGCACGCCCTCCTGCGTCACGTCCCCCAGCACCACCGGTACCCGCAGCTGCCGGGCGGTGGCCATCCCCCGCGCCTCCGGGTCGGACTCGACACACACCACCGGGATGTGCAGCTCCCGCAGCCGGGTCAGCACCCGCGTACCGATCTTCCCGAGCCCGAGGAGCACCACGTGCCCACCGAGGCCGCGGGGCGGCTTGCGCAGGCTGGAGGCGGTGCGGAAGGTGCCCAGCGCCTCCAGCACGGCGGCCAGCAGCACCGGCAGCAACAGCAGACCGAGCAGCCCGGAGAGGAGTTGCAGCACCTGTCGGCCCGTGGACTCGTTCAGCGCGGGTTCGTTGATCGCGAAGAGGTCGAGGAGGGTCTCGTAGGTGGCGTGCAGCGGGTGATCGTCCGTGACCACCGTCAGCGCCACCGCCAGGGCCAGGACACAGCCCACCAGACCCGCCAGCGACCACCGCAGCCGCCGCGAGAACAGGGACGCGAACGCCGGTACGACACCCCGCCCGCCCGACATGGAGGGCCCGGAGTACGACACCTGCTCCAGGACGACGGCCCCCCGCCCCCGCGCCGCCCGCACCGCGGCCTCGTCGGGCAGCAACTGCGGTTCCTGCTCCCCGTCGGTCCCCGAGGAGGACAGCAGCGCCAGCGTGGCGAGTCCGGGGGCAGCCACCTCTCCGGGTCCGGCGGGCTGGCGTTCCACCGCCCGCAGCAGCAAGCCGTCGGTCTGGACGACCTTGCTGGTGCCGACGAGCGCGGTGGCGACCAGCGCGGGAGCGGCGGTGTCGGCGTCGGACAGCACGGTGGTGGAGGCGTCCGTGACCCCGTCCCCCGTGGCCAGCGCGGCGGCCTGATCCAGCAGTTCCTCGATGTGCTGCCCGAGCCGCCGGTTGTAGAGCCGCAGGACCAGGCGGAGACCTGGATTGAGGCGCCGGGCGGTCAGGGCGGCGCGGATGTTGGCCTCGTCGTCGTCATGGACGAGCGCGAGTGCGGCGGCCCGCTCGACGCCCGCTTCCGCCAGCACGGCCTCGGTGATCTCGTCGGCCTCGACCACGCGCGCGGTGTCGGGCTGCGGCTGTGTCCCGTTGCCCCCGGCCCGGCCGACGGCTGCGCTGACCATCCGGTCGAGCAGCGCGGCGGAAGCCGCCCGGGCCCGCCCGACCACCGGCGGCAGTAACCCCCGTTCGGCGGGCGGCACGACGAGCGTGACCTGTTCGCCGTAGACACCCCGGAGTTCGGCGGCGAGGCGGTGCGCGAGCCCGTCGTCGCCGCACACCACCATGTGCGCCGGTGGCGCACCACCCGGCTGACCCTGACTCGGTACGCTCCCCACGAGGGGAAAGACTGCCTCACCGGGACGGGTGGTTCCAGCACGCATCTGAACAATGGGCGCCAACTCCCCGTAAGAAAGGGGAGGAAGACCGCACAGAGCGCACCGGAGGGACGCGACCACCCGTGGCGACCAGCACCCGAACCCGGCCCCCCGACCAGCGGGACGACGACCGCCACACCCGCACCCCGCTCACCTTCATCACCCTGCTCGTCCTCGCCGTGGTCCTGCAGAACCCGCTGCGCGGGGCGCTGTCGTCACCGGTGATGCAGAGCTGGACGACGGTGTTCGTGGCGGTGGTGATCCAGGCGCTGCCCTTCCTCGTGCTGGGGGTCCTCCTCTCGGCGGCGATCGCGGTGTTCGTGCCCCCGTCGTTCTTCGCCCGGGCCCTGCCCTCCCGTCCCGCCCTCGCGGTGCCGGTCGCGGGCGCCGCGGGCGCGGTCCTGCCGGGCTGCGAGTGCGCGTCCGTGCCGGTGGCCGGGGCGCTGGTCCGCCGGGGAGTCACGCCGGCCGCCGCGCTGGCCTTCCTGCTCTCCGCGCCCGCGATCAACCCGATCGTGCTGACCTCGACGGCGGTCGCCTTCCCCGGGAACCCCGAGATGGTCCTGGCCCGACTGGTCGCGAGTCTGCTGGTGGCCTGTGCGATGGGCTGGCTCTGGCTGCGCCTCGGCCGCACCGACTGGCTGCGCCCGCCGTCCCGGCCGTCCCAGGAGGGCCTCAGCAGGGGCGCCGCGTTCTGGTCCTCGGTGCGGCACGACGTGATGCACGCCGGGGGCTTCCTGGTGGTCGGCGCGATGGCGGCGGCGACCCTGAAGTCGGCCGTGCCGGACAGCTGGCTGCGCGAGGTCGCGGCCAACCCGGCGCTGGCGGTCCTCTCCCTGGCCTGCCTCGCGGTACTGCTGTCGATCTGCTCGGAGGCGGACGCGTTCGTGGCCGCGTCGCTGACGCACTTCTCCCTGACGGCCCGGCTCACCTTCCTGGTGGTGGGCCCGATGATCGACCTGAAGCTGTTCGCGATGCAGGCCGGCACCTTCGGCCGGGCCTTCGCGCTGCGCTTCGCCCCGGCGACCTTCGTGATGGCGGTGGCGGTCTCCACGCTGACCGGGGCGGTGCTCCTGTGACGCGGCAGGCGCAGGCGGCGCTCCTGTTCCTGCTCGGCGCGGCGCTGCTGCACGCCGGGACGACCGACCTCTATCTGCGGTACGTCAAATCAGGGCTGCGTCCGCTGCTGTTGCTGTCGGCGGTGGTACTGATCGTGGCGGCGCTGGCGACGGTCTGGTACGAACGCGGGGCCCCCGCCCACGCCGGCCATCCCGAGCCCCGCATCAGCTGGCTCCTCGCCCTTCCCCTGCTCGCCCTGATCCTGGTCGCCCCGCCGGCCCTGGGTTCCTACAGCGCCGTACGCGCCGGAACGGCCCTGCAAAAGCCCTACGGTTACGCCGAGTTGCCGCCCACCGGCACCCTGCGGCTGGCCGTGGCGGACTACGCGGCCCGAGCCGTCTACGACCACGGCCGCTCGCTGAAGGGCCGTCGGCTGGAGATCACGGGATTCGTGGCCACGGCCCCCTCCGGCACCCCGTACCTGGTCCGGATGACGCTCAACTGCTGTGCGGCGGACGCCCAGCCGGTGAAGATCGCCCTGACGGGAGAGGTCCCACCCGTCCTCCGCCCGGACACCTGGCTCCGGGTGACGGGCCTCTACACCCCCCGCACCACGAAGGATCCGGTGAACGGCGCCCCCGTTCCGTATCTGTTGGTGACGGAGGCGGTTTTGGTGCGGGCCCCGCAGGACCCGTACGACGAGACGTGGAACAGCTGACTCAGGAGCCGGACTCGGCGAGGGTGTGGGCGACGAGGGCGTTGGCGTGGCCGTGGCCCAGACCGTGCTCGGACTTGAGCCAGTTGACGAGCTCCATGTGCCGGGTGAGCGGGGAGGCCCGGATCAGGTCCTTCCACTCCGCGATCGGACGGCCGTACTTCTTCTCGATGGAGGGGAAGTAGCTTGCGGGGCCCTTGACGGCGGGGGTGGTCATCTCGGTCGTCTCCTGTCGTGGTGCGTGCGCTGTCGGAGATCAGACCGGGGGCGGGCGGAGAACTCATCGGTGGTCGGCCGCGGACTTTCGGATCGCCTCGACGATCCGGGCCTGCGCCACGCTCGTCGCGATCCCGGTGGGGCCGCCCGCGCGGACGGCCTCGGTGAAGCGGGCGAGGGTGTTCGCGACCTGGTCGTCCGCCGGCAGGGTGCGCAGTTCCTGGTGGTCCTGGCGGTCGAGGCGGACCAGCGGGCGGTGGTCCCGGAGGGTGCTGAAGGCGTGGTCCACGGTGATCCGGCCGGCGCTGCCGAGGAGTTGGTAGCGGGCCGTGTAGAAGTGCTCCATGCCGAAGCCGACCTGGGCGGTGACCCCGGTGGGTCCGCGCAGGAGCGCGTCGCCCGCGATGTCCACGCCGTGCTCCGGGTGCCGTTTCAGGCTCGCGCCGAGCACGGCGAGGTCGTCGCCGAGGAAGAACTGCGCGGCCCGCACCGGGTAGCCCGCGCCGTCGAGGAGGGCTCCGCCGCCGAGGTCGGAACGCAGCCGGTGGTCGGCGGCGGGGCGGGGCGGGATGGTGAACGAGGTCTGGACGCCCCGCAGTTCGCCGATCGCGCCCTCGGCCAGCAGCTCTCGTACGTACGCGTGCTGGGCGTGATGGACGAACATGTAGTTCTCCATCAGCGCCAGACCTGCCAGTTCGGCCAGCGCCGCCAGGGCGGCCGTCTCCCTCGGGGCCGTGGTCAGGGGCTTCTCCGCGAGGACGTGCTTGCCCGCTTCCAGGGCCCGGCGCACCCACGGCTCGCGCAGGGCGGGCGGCAGCGGGACGTACACCGCCTCGACCTCGGGGTCCGCGAGCAGCTCCGGGTATCCCGACACCGCTCGCGCCCCGAAGCGGGCGGCCACCTCCTTGGCCCTCTCCGGGGTGCGGCTCGCGACGACCGCCAGCCGCAGCCCGGTCCCGGGGACCGAGGGCAGGGCGGGCAGGACCTTGCGGGTCGCTATGTCGGCGCAGCCGAGGAGCCCCAGGCGTACGGGATCGGGCATCCGGGTCTCCCTAGTCCATGAGGCAGGCGAGCAGTGAGCGGGCGACGACGTTGACGTGGTTGCCGTAGCGGACGAAGCCGGTCAGCTGGCGGCGGGTCATCCAGATGTAGTCGTCCGGTACGTCGGCCGGGAAGTCCTCCGGGACCTCGACCAGGAGGTAGCGGTTCTCCGCGTGGTGGAAGCGGCCGCCCTCCTCGGAGAGCACGGTGTCGAAGTGGACGCGGGACGGCGGCGCGGACAGCACCTGGTCCAGGAAGGGCGGGTGTTGTCCGGCGGGCAGGTGCGCGTAGTTCTGGGGGACGCAGTTCACCGTCGGGGACATCTCCACCACGTCGGAGGTGCCCGCCTCGCTCTGGGCGTGCACGAGCAGCTGCCAGTCCGCGTCCGGTGCGGTGCGCCGGCCGAGGAAGGCGACCACGCCCCGGTCCACCGGCGCCAGCAGCGGCTGCGACCAGCGGGCCACCTCCCGGCTGCTGGCCTCGACGTCGACCCCGAGGACGGTGAAGAAGGTGCCCCGCTCGTGCTCGATGCGGTCCGGGCCCCGGCTCCAGCCCTTCACCTGGTTCAGCGGGATGCGCCGCCGCTCCAGAACGTGGTTGCTGCGCGCCTCGGTGAACCAGCTGAGGATCTCCGCCGTCGTGTGCGGCCACGGGCCGCCCCGGTCCTGGTCGTCGTGGAGGAAGGGCAGACCGGACAGCACGGTCCGGGAGTCCATGTTGACGACGTTGTCGATCCGCAGCAGGTCCTTCAGCAGCGGCAGGCTCACCCAGCGGAAGTTGTCGTGGGCGGGCACCTCGGTGTCCTCCGGCACCTCCACGATCATGTTCCGGTTGCGTTTGGCGAGGAACCAGGAGCCCTGCTCGGACTGGAGGGCGTCGAAGACCCGGCGGCCCTGCCGGGGGTCCACGAAGTACTCCAGGAAGGGGACCGCGTTGCCGCGGTGCACGCGCGTGTAGTTGCTGCGCGTGGCCTGGACCGTCGGGGACAGCTGGAGCGTGTTCACATTGCCCGGCTCCATCTTCGCCTGCATCAGGAAGTACGGCGTCCCGCCGAACCGCTTGACCAGGATCCCCAGGATGCCGATCTCGTCCTGGATGATGATCGGCTGCGTCCAGGTGCCGCTGTCCTCGCCCAGGGACGCCTCGATCCCCTCCACGGTGAAGAAGCCGCCGCTGCGGTGGCCGAGGTTCCCGGTCGTGGCGTCGAAGTGCCAGCCGTCCAGGGCGTCGAGCGGTACCCGCGTCACGCGGTAGTGGTTCGCCGCCCGCCGCTCGGCGAACCACTCCGCGAAGGCGCCGGTGTCCTGAAGCGGCGGATTCACCGCCCCGCCTTGTCTTCCGCGTACTTCTTGGCGTGGCCCAGGGTGGCCCGGCTGTTGGTGCCGAGGGCGTTGCGGATGAAGGTGCGGGCCTGCGGGACGTCCGCGTCCTCGCCCAGGATCACGGGGATGTTCTCGGTGTTGAGGATCACCGTGTGCTGGGAGGTGGCGGTGGTGACTCCCCGCTCGTCCTCCTCCAGCTGCCAGTACCCGGTGTGCAGGGCCATCAGCGCGGGCAGCGTGGTCTGCTTGTAGACGATGCGGTGGTGCGGGAAGCACACCCGGACCGACTCGGTGGTGTGCTGCGAGCCGTCCTTGGTCAGCGTGTCCATCCGCAGCACCTGGAGCCCGGGCGTCTCCTCCTGGAGGTCCACCTTGGCGACGTGCGGCAGCCGCTCCTGCCACAGGTTCGCCTCGCTGATGAAGGCGTAGACGTCCTTGGCCGAACCGTTGATCTCGACGCTGTCCTCGAAGGACAGCACCAGGTCCGGGGTGCCGGTGGCCAGCTCCACGTTGGCCTTCAGCGCGGCGAGTTCCTGCCGGCTGTTGCGGTCCACGGCCTCGTCGATCCACTCGAGCCCGGCGGGGTCGTCGTCGACGGCCCGGTAGTCGTGCAGCAGCCGCACCCGGGTCAGCTCCGGGCCCAGCTCCTCGGCGATCCAGGTGCCGCCCATCGCGGCCACCGGCGGTGTGGACACCTCCTGGCGGAAGGTGATGCGCCGCGCCTCGGGGTCCAGGACCCGGTGGGAGGTCCAGCTCTTCGCGCTGCCGTTGGCGGTGGCCCAGATACCGATCCGCTCCTCGTTCCCCGCGAGCGGCACGCGCTGGACGTGGACGGAGGGCGGGAAGATCAGGGGCCAGTTCTCCACATCGGCGATCAGCCGGTACACCTCGGCCGCCGGGGCCTCGATGGTGATCTCGTGCTCGACCTCGCGTACGGTCATGATCGGTGTCACCTCATCGGACGGGTCATCGGACGGGTCATCGGACGGTCTTCGGACGGGAAGCTCCGGTGGACGTCGCGCTCGCGCGAGGGCTCCGGCGGAGGTCAGAAGTTGCCGAGACCACCGCAGACGTTGAGGGCCTGGGCGGTGATGGAGGCGGCGGTGTCGGTGACCAGATAGCCGACGAGCCCGGCGACCTCCTCGGGCGTGGAGTAGCGGCCCAGCGGGATCTTGGACTGGAACTTCGCGAGGATCTGCTCCTCGGTGGTGTCGAAGGCCGCCGCGTAACCCGAGCGCACCTTCTGTGCCATGGGGGTCTCCACATAGCCGGGGCAGACCGCGTTGACGGTGATCCCGGTGGGGGCCAGCTCGTTGCCGAGGGCCTTGGTGAAGCCGACCACGCCGTGCTTGGAGGCCGAGTAGGGGGCGCCGAGCACCACACCCTGCTTGCCCGCGGTCGAGGCGATGTTGATGATGCGGCCCCGGTCCTTGTGGCGCATCCCGCCGGTGTTCAGCACCTCACGGGTCATCAGGAACACGCTGTTGAGGTTGGTGGCGATGACGTCCAGCCACAGCTCGTCGGCGATGTCCGCGGTGACCCCGCCCCCGCTGCGGCCCGCGTTGTTGACCAGCACGTCGATGGTGCCGTACCGGTCGACGGCGGCCTGCACGAACCGCTGGATGTCCTCGGTGGACCGGACGTCGCAGGGACGGCCGTCGACGTCGAGGCCCTCCTCGCGCAGTTCCTTGACCGTGCGCAGCACACTGTCCTCGGTGCGGGCGCAGAGGTAGACCCGGTAGCCCTGGCGCGCCAGCAGCCGCGTGGTGGCCAGGCCGATTCCGCTGGTCGCGCCGGTCACCACGGCGGTCCGCGACTCCTGTTCCGACATTCGTCCTCCTGACGGTGCTCCGAACGGTCCCGACAACGCGGGGATGCTCACAGCCGCTCCTGGAAGGGCGCTCGAAGGGACCTCAGGGGACGACGGGCGGTCCCTGACGCCGGGCGTGGCTGTGGCGTGACACCACCGCCGCTCCATCTGTGGTCGAGGTCGTCTTCCCAGACTGACCCGACCCGCGACGACCCAAGAGGCGGCGATGACCCGTACTTCCCGGATCACGACACGCACCGAGGTACCTCCCCGGCCGGCGGGAGCGCGCCCGCAGCTGTTCTGTTTCCCCCACGCGGGCGCCGGTGTCTCCGCGTTCGGCGGCTGGTCCACGGTGCTCGGCACCTCGGCGCGGCCGGTCCCGGTGCTGCTCCCCGGACGCGGCCCGAGGCGCCGGGAGGCGCGGGTCACCAGTACGCGGGGCCTCTTCGCCGATCTGCTGCGCCGGCACGGGCCACCGCCCGAGGAGCCGTACCTCCTGTACGGGCACAGCCTGGGCGGGCTGATCGCCTACTCCGTCGCCCGCGCCCTGGAGCGGTCGCACCGCACCGCGCCGATGCTCGTCGTGCTGGGCGCCTGTCCGCCGCCGGACGCCGAGTCCGCGCTCGCGGACGCCTGCGAGCTGCCCGACGACCAGTTGTTCGACGTGCTGGAGGCGTTCGGCGCGGTAGAGCCGGGCACTCCGCGCCGCGGTATCTGGCAGCGCACGGCGCTGGACGTCATCCGGGACGACCTTCGGCTCGCCCGCGAGCTGCGCCGGGCCGCCGACGGACCGCTGGCCGCCCCGCTGGTGACCGTCGCGGGCACCGAGGACCCGGTGGCCGGTCCCGAGGTGATGGCCGGCTGGCGGGCGTGGGCCGACGGGATCCACGCCCAGCGGACCGTCACCGGGGACCACCACTTCCTGCGGGGCCGGGCCCTGCCCGAACTGCTGGCCCGGCTCTGCCGGGACGTGCACCGCCTCTCGTACGCGCGCAACCACTGATGAACGTGCCGACTGACGACCGGAAACACTTATGAAGGGCAGCCGATGAACCGTCGTGTCGCCATCACCGGGATCGGGGTGGTCGCCCCAGGAGGGGTGGGAACGAAGGAGTTCTGGTCCCTGATCACCTCCGGCCGGACCGCCACCCGGTCCATCTCGACCTTCGACGCCACCCAGTTCAGGTCCCGGATCGCCGCCGAGGCCGACTTCGACCCGCTGGAGCACGGCTTCACCCCCGAGGAGGCCGAACGCCTCGACCGGGCGGCCCAGTTCGCCCTCGTCAGCGCCCGCGAGGCGCTGCGGGACAGCGGCCTCGAACAGGGCCTCGACCCGCTGCGCACCGGCGTCACCCTCGGCAGCGCGGTCGGCTGCACGATGGGCCTGGACACCGAGTACGACGTCGTCAGCCGCGGCGGCTCCACCTGGCAGGTCGACCACACCCTCGCCGTACCGCATCTCTTCGACTACTTCGTGCCGTCGTCGATGGCCGCCGAGGTCGCCTGGCGCGCCGGCGCCCAGGGCCCGGTGTCCATGGTGTCCACGGGCTGCACCTCCGGGCTCGACTCGCTCGGTCACGCCGTCGAGCTGATCCGGGAGGGCAGCGCGGACGTGATGATCGCGGGGGCCACCGAGGCGCCCATCTCCCCGATCACCATGGCCTGTTTCGACGCCATCAAGGCCACCTCGCCGCGCAACGACGAGCCGGAGACCGCCTCCAGGCCGTTCGACGCCTCCCGCAACGGCTTCGTGCTGGGGGAGGGATCGGCCGTACTGGTCCTGGAGGACCTCGACCGGGCCCGCGCGCGCGGGGCGCACGTCTACGCCGAGATCGCCGGGTTCGCCACCCGCTGCAACGCGTACCACATGACCGGTCTGACCCCGGACGGCGAGGAGATGGCCGAGGCGATCCGGGTCGCCCTCGACGAGGCGCGGATCGATCCCACGGACGTCGACTACGTCAACGCCCACGGCTCGGGCACCAAGCAGAACGACCGGCACGAGACGGCCGCCTTCAAGCGCAGTCTGGGCAGCCACGCGTACGAGACGCCCGTCAGCTCCATCAAGTCGATGATCGGTCACTCGCTCGGCGCGATCGGCTCGCTGGAGGTCGCGGCCAGCGCCCTGACCATCGAGCACAACGTCATCCCGCCCACCGCGAACCTGCACACCCCCGACCCGGCCTGCGATCTGGACTACACCCCGCTGACCGCCCGGGAGCAGCGCACCGACACCGTGCTCAGCGTCGGCAGCGGCTTCGGCGGCTTCCAGAGCGCGATGGTCCTCATCCGCCCCGAGAAGGGAGACGCCCGATGACGGACGTGGCGACCCGCGCCGAGCCCACGCTTGCCGCCCAGGCCACCGCACCCCCGGTCGTGACCGGCATCGGAGTGGCCGCGCCCAACGGCTTCGGGCGGGAGGAGTGGTGGCGGGCGACCCTGGCCGGGGAGAGCGGGATCCGGGAGATCAGCCGGTTCGACCCCGCCCAGTACCCGGCCCGCCTCGCCGGGGAGGTGCGGGGCTTCGACCCGGCCGAGCACATCCCCGGGCGGCTGATGCCGCAGACCGACCACATGACCCGGCTCGCGCTCGCCGTCGCCGACGAGGCCCTGTCCGACGCGGGCGTCGACACCGCCGAACTGCCCGACTACGCGGCGGGCGTGGTCACCGCCGCCTCCGCGGGCGGCTTCGAGTTCGGCCAGCGCGAGCTGGAGGCGCTGTGGAGCAAGGGCTCGCGGTACGTCAGCGCGTACCAGTCCTTCGCCTGGTTCTACGCCGTCAACACCGGCCAGATCTCCATCCGGCACCGGCTGCGCGGGCCTAGCGGGGTGCTGGTGACCGAACAGGCGGGCGGGCTCGACGCGGTCGCCCAGGCCCGACGGCAACTGCGCAAGGGCATCCGCCTCGTGGTCACCGGCGGGGTCGACTCCGCGCTGTGCCCATGGGGCTGGGCCGCGCAGATCGCCGACGGCCGGCTGAGCACGGCCACCGACCCGGACCGCGCCTATCTGCCGTTCTCGGCCGACGCCTCGGGGCATGTCGTCGGCGAGGGGGGCGCCCTGCTGGTCGCCGAGGACGCGGGGGCCGCCCGGGAGCGGGGGGCCGAGGTGTACGGGACGATCGCCGGGTACGCGGCCACCTTCGACCCGGCGCCCTCCCTCGGCGGTGACTCCAGGCTCCGGGACGCGGCCGAACTCGCCCTGCGGGACGCGGGGTTGTCCGCCGGGGACGTGGACGTGGTGTTCGCGGACGCGGCGGGCGAGGTCGCCGCCGACCAAGCCGAGGCCCTCGCCCTTTCCGCGCTCTTCGGTCCGAACGGCGTTCCGGTGACCGCACCGAAGACGATGACCGGCCGGCTCTCCTCGGGTGCGGCCTCCCTGGACCTGGCCGCCGCCCTGCTCTGCCTGCGCGACCAGGTGATCCCCCCGACCGTCAACGTCGACGGTCCCGCCGCCGGTCTGCCCCTGGACCTGGTGACCGGCGGGCCCCGCCCCGCGGCGCTGCGCACCGCCCTGGTGCTGGCCCGCGGCCGGGGCGGCTTCAACGCGGCGATGGTGGTCCGCCGCGCCGATTGAGAAACCGGCTCAGCAGATTGAGATACCGACTTCTACAGACGGAGTGACGATGCCGAACGAAATCACGCTCACCCAACTGACCGAGCTGCTGCGGGACAGTGCCGGAGCGGACGAGTCCGTCGACCTGGACGGCGACATCCTCGACAAGACGTGGATCGAGCTGAAGTACGACTCGCTGGCCGTGCTCCAGATCACCGGCCGGATCGAGCGCGAGCACCGGATCGAGGTCAACGAGGACGCCGCGTCCATCGCGCAGACGCCCCGCGAGTTCCTGGCCGTGGTCAACGAGGCGTTCGCGGCCTCCGAGGCGGAGAGCGCCTGACCCGTACGACGGCCGGCGTCGAGCACGCCGGCCGTCGCGGGTCCTACCAGTTGAGCCCGCCGTTCACCTCCAGCACATGCCCGTTCACGTACGAGCTCTCCGCCCCCGCGAGGAACACCGCCGCGGCGGTCACCTCGTCCGGGGTGCCGAGCCGGCCCATCGCCAGCTTCGGCTGATACACCGCCCAGACCCGCTCGTTGTCCTTGATCGAGCGGGTCATGCCCTCGTCGATCAGGCCCGGGCACAGCGCGTTGACGGTGATGCCCTTCGGCGCCAGTTCCACCGCCGTCACCCTGGTGAACATCTCCACCGCCGCCTTGCTCGCCGCGTACGCGGAAGCGCCCGGGGCGACGCGGGTGGCCAGCGCCGAGGACAGGTTGACGATCCGCCCGCCGAACTCGCTCGCCTCCAGGTACGGCACCGCGTACCGGGTGCAGTGGAAGACACCGCCGAGGTTCGTCGCCATCGTCTCGGCGAAGTGGTCCGGGTCGAGCCCGGCCGCCGGACCCGGACGGCTGACCCCGGCGTTGGCGACCACGACGTCCAGGTGGCCGTGGTACTCGGCGACGGCGCGCATCAGCTCGCTCACCGACCCCGGGTCCCGTACGTCCGCCTCGCGCAACGTCACTTCGCCCTCGCCCTCCGCGAGGTCCGCCCCGGCGCTCTTGTCCCGGCCCACCGCGACGACCTTGCAGCCCTCGCGCGCGAACGCCTCGACGATCCGCCGGCCGAGCCCCTTGGTGCCGCCCGTGACGACCGCGACCCTTCCGTCGAGCCTCATGAATGGTCTCCCTTCCGAGGTGGATGCCGTGGAGGAAGCGTCGTGGCAGCCGCTGTGCGATGAATCGAGTTCACCTTGAGAGTCCGGTGTCAGTCTCTGCCGGAAGACGAGGGCCCCGCGCAGCGGAGAAGAGGGAGAAGCACTCCATGACGGGCAGTCTGTTCCAGCAGATCCAGCAGTTCTACGCCCGACAGATGCGGCTGCTCGACCACGGTGCCGTCGAGGAGTGGGCGGACACGTTCACCGAGGACGGCGTCTTCGACCAGAACGTCGCCGAACCGCTGACCGGCCGCGTGAACATCGCCGTGGCCTCCCAGAAGCGGGTGGACCAGATCGTCGCCGAGGGCATCACCCGCCGCCACTGGCTCGGCATGCTCGAAGTGGACCCGGAGGACGAGCAGGGCGTCGTACGGACGCGCTACTACGCCTTCTCCATGGCCACCGAGCGCGGCGGGCGGCCGCAGATCACGGCGAGCACCTACGCCGAGGACACCCTGGTTCGCCACGAGGGGGACTGGCTCGTCCGGTACCGGCGGGTCACGCACGACGGCACGGTCTGACTCGTACTCCCCAAGGAGGCACACACATGTCGACGCAGCGAGCCGCCCTGGTGACCGGTTCGACCTCCGGGATAGGCGCGGCGACCGCCAGGACCCTGGCCGCCGCGGGCTACCGGGTGGCGGTCAACTCCCGCAACACGCCGAACGAGGGCAAGGAACTCGCCGACTCGCTGCCCGGTGCCGTCTACGTCCAGGGCGACATCGCGGTGGAGGAGCAGGCGGCGCGGATCGTTCGGACGGTGGTGGAGCGGCTCGGCCGGCTCGACCTGCTGGTCAACAACGCCGGCGCCACCCGGCTCATCCCGCACGCCGACCTCGAGGCCGCCTCGCCCGCCGTCTGGCGGGAGATCCTCGACGTCAACGTGGTCGGCACCTGGCAGATGAGCGTGGCCGCGATGCCGCACCTCAAGGCGGACGGCGGCGGGGCGATCGTCAACATCTCCTCGATCGCCGGCGTCAAGCCGACGGGCAGCTCCATCCCGTACGCCGTCAGCAAGGCGGCGATCAACCATCTGACGCGGCTGCTGGCGAATGTCGCCGGGCCCGAGGTGCGGGTCAACGCGGTCGCCCCGGGGCTCATCGACACGCCCTGGACCGCGGACTTCACCGGGCCGCGCGAGGCGGTCACCGCAGGGGCTCCGCTGCGCCGGATCGGCACGCCCGAGGACGTGGCCGAGGCCGTGCTGGGGCTCGCGGAGGCCGCGTACTCCACGGGTGTGGTGCTGCTGGTGGACGGCGGCATCCACAACCTGTGAACAACACGGGGGAGGGACCGACGCCGGTCGGTCCCTCCCTCTGTGTGCCGGCCGGCGGGCCGCGCAGGTGGGTCAGCGGGCCGCGAAATCCTCCAGCACACCCGCCATGCGGGCCGGTGACGGCTGCCGCGCGACCTCCTCGGCCACCCGTCCGGCCGCGCCCCGCAGCTCCTGGTCCGTCAGCAGCCGGGCCAGGGTGTCGGTGGTGACCTCGTGCGGGTCGACGGACAGACCGAGGCCCGCCCGGTCGACGACGTCCGCGTTGACGAAGTTGTCCGCCCCGTGCGGCAGCAGCAGCTGGGGCAGGCCGAAGGTGAGCGCGGTCAGCGTGGAGCCGGAGCCGCCGTGGTGCACGGTGGCGTCGCACCGCTCCAGCAGCGCGTTGAGCGGCAGCCAGCGCACGACACTTACGTTGTCCGGCACGGTCGGCAGGTCCTCCTCGCGCATGCCGGTGACGACGAAGTCCGCGTCGGTCTCGGCTGCGGCTCCCAGCAGCTTCTCCAGACCGCCGGTGCCCAGCATCCTCGGCACGATGGTGCCGAGCGAGACGGCCACCCGGGCCCGCGGCCGGGGCGCGGTGAGCCACTCCGGCAGTTCACCGCCCGCGTTGTAGGGGACGTACCGCATGGTCCAGCCCTCGCCCTCGCCCCGCATCAGGCTCGGCGGGCCGACGTGCAGGACGGCGTGCGCGGGCAGCTCCACGGGCACGTCGTGCCGCTCGAAGGAGGGGGCGAGGTACGGCAGGAAGCCCCGCGCGAAGCCGCCCTCGCGGAGCATCCCGAACCCGTGCTCCACCGCGGGCACCCCGAGCCGCCGCGCGGCGAGCAGCCCCGCGCCCTGGAGCCGACCGTGGACCACCAGATCGGGCCGCCACCGGTCGGCGATGCGCAGCGTGCCGTCCGCCATCAGGTCGCTGACGGTCGCGAACCGCTCCAGCATCGCCGGGGTGGTGGCGCCCCCCGCCTTCACGATCGCCTGGCCGCGCACCTTCATCTGCCGCGCCAGTTCGTCCGGCGAGAGCTGGGGGCCGCCGCCGAAGACCTGGTCGAAGTCGGTGCCGGGGGAGACGTCGACGACGGGCAGTCCCGCCTGCACGGCCGCGTCCACCGCCGTGTCGGAGGAGGCGACGAGCACCTCGTGGCCCGCGGACCGCAGCGCCCAGGCGAGCGGGATGACCGGGAAGAGATGGCCCAGGGCGGGTGGGGAGGCGAACAGCACACGCATGGTCGGGACTCCGTTCGTCGGTCGAGAACGAGCGGTGCCCCGAGGCGGGAAGGGGGGTCGCGCTCGGGGCACCGGGTCCTGAGGGGGTGTTACGAGGTCCGGGTGGCGACGACGTCCACCGTGAAGCTGCTCACGACGTTGCCCTGCAGGTCGAGGACCTTGGAGACGCCGTGGGAGGTCCAGTGGTCGTTGTCGCTCAGCACGGCGTCCTGGTGCCCGACGACCGAGCCGTCGACATTGCCGGCGGCGTCCTTGTGCGGGTGCGCGATGTCGTACGAGAACGTCGTCCGGCCCGTGCGGTACCAGGTGTCGGTGGCGTTGCCCATGGTTCCGTCGGAGAGGAAGGTGAAGCTCGTGGTGCCGGCGCTGGGTATCGAGGTGGTCACCTGGGCCGTCCACGCGCCGACCGGCGAGTAGCGCTTGGCCGCCTCGCCGTCCGCCTGCGCGGTGCCGCCGGCGGCGAGCAGCGAGGGGACGACCAGTGCGGCGGCGGCCAGGGTGCGCAGGGCGCGCCGGCGGGTCCGGCCGCGGGGAGACGGGGTGGCGGTGGCGGGCATGGCGGCCCCTCCTTCTTCGTACGGTGTGGTGCCGCGCAGCCTTACGGCCGCCGCTCGAAATCCGCTGACGCGGTGCTTGAGCCGTCGTCCGACTCGGGGGCGCCCTCGGCCTCGCGCGGGCGGCCGGGCAGGAACAGGGCCGGGACCAGGGCCAGCGCGCTGAGCGCGACGGTCCACCAGAAGGTGGTGTTGAAGGCGTCGGTGAGTTCCGCGGCGGACGGCTCCTCGCCGCCCTGCCGGGACTGGAGGAGCACGGCGAGAGCCGCGGTGCCCAGGGAGCCGCCGACGCGTTGGAGGATGACGAGCGCCCCCGCGGCCCGGGGCACGTCCTCCTTGGCCAGTGAGCGGTACGCGGAGGCGGTCAGCGGGGTGGCCACCGCGCCGAGGCCCAGGCCGCGCAGCACCAGCGAGCAGGTCAGCAGCGCGTCGCTGGTGTCGGTGCCGGCCCGGGTGAAGGCGAGGGTGCCGACGAGGGTCAGCGCGATGCCGATCAGCACGATCCAGCGCGGCCCGAGCCGGTCCACCAGCGCGCCGGCCACCGCGAGCGCGACCACCGTCCCGGCGCCCTGCGGGGCCAGCATCAGCCCGGCCCGCAGGGCGTCGTGCCCCTGCACCTGCTGGTAGTACAGCGGCAGCAGGAACATCGCGCCGAACAGGACGGCGCCGAGCAGGAACAGCAGCCCGGAGGAGACGGCGAACGCCCGGTTGGCGAACAACCGCAGATCGACGACCGGGGGCACGTCCCGCTGCCGCAGGGCCCGCGCGACGAACGCCGCGAGCAGGGCCGTACCGCCGCCGACGTAGGCCAGGACCTCCGTGGAGCCGAAGCCGTCCGGGGCCTCCTCCAGCACGGACAGGCCGTACAGCAGCGCGGTCAGACCGGGGGAGAGCAGCAGCAGGCCGAGGACGTCGAGGCGGCCCGAGGTGCCCGGCTCGGGGGTGTCCTTCTCCAGGGCGAGGAAGGCGAAGAGGAGGGCGGCGGCGCCGAGGGGCAGATTGACGTAGAAGATCCACCGCCAGCCGAGGTCGTGGATGAGCAGACCGCCTACGCTCGGTCCGACGATCGGCGCGAGCTGGGTGGGCACGCTCACCAGGGTCATCACCCGGCCGATCCGCTGCGGCCCGGCGGCCCGCACCAGCAGGATCTGGGCGAGCGGCGGGATCAGGCCGCCGCCCAGGCCCTGTAACAGCCGGAAGACGATCAGGCTCTCCACCGACCAGGCCGCGCCGCACAGCGCGGAGGCCGCGACGAACAGCGAGAGCGCGAACAGCCACATGCGCCGGGCGCCGAAGCGTTCCGCGGCCCAGCCGGTGACCGGGACCACCATGGCGAGGGCGAGCAGATACCCGGCCGCGACCCATTGGAGCGAGGAGAGGGGTGCGTCGAACTCCTGGCCGATGCTGTCCAGCGCGACCGAGACGATGGTGGCGTCCATGGCCGAGAGGAACGCGCCGCAGACGATGATCGCGCCGAGTCTCACCAGACGCGCGTCCAGCTTGTCGCCGGCGTCTTTCTCAGCCATGGCTCACTCCCGCTTCCGAGACGCACCTCCAGCGCCTCAACTGCCAAGCATCGTAGGGTGGTTGGGAATCGCTGACCGGATGTGCTGCAACGGGAGGAACACCACATGGCCACGGCAGTCGCGTTCTCCGCGTACGGAGGTCCCGAGGTACTGCGCCCGCTGGAGTTCCAGGAACCGGTCGCGGGACCCGGCGAGGTGCGCGTCCGGGTCCGCGCCGCCGGGGTCAACCCGGTCGACGTGAAGCTGCGCCGCGGGGACTTCGAGGGCATGGTCCCGGTCACGTTCCCGCAGCGGCTCGGCAACGAGTACGCGGGCGTGATCGACCAGGTCGGCGCCGAGGTCACCGGATTCGCCGTGGGCGACGAGGTGCTCGGCTTCACCGCGATGGCCGCCTACACCGAGGTCCTCACGGTCCCCGCCGACGCGGTCGCCGTGAAGCCCGGGGCGCTGTCCTGGGAGGTGGCCGGCGCCCTGTCCGCCGTGGGGCAGACCGCGTACAACGCGCTGCGGGAGCTGAAGGTCGGTGCCGGCGACACCCTGCTGGTGCACGCCGCGGCCGGGGGAGTCGGCACCGTCGCGGTCCAGCTCGCCCGGCGCCTGGGCGCACGCGTCATCGGCACCGCGAGCGAGCGCAACCACGACTACCTGCGGTCCCTGGGCGCGGAACCGGTCGTGTACGGCGAAGGGCTCGTCGCGCGCGTCCGGGACATCGCCCCCGTGGACGTCGTCCTGGACGCCGTCGGCGGGGCGGCCGTGGACGCCTCCCTGGAACTCGTCGCCGACCGCTCCCGGATCGGTACGACCGTGGACCAGCGGGCGGCCGACGAGCACGGCATCGTACGGCTGCGAGGGGCCCGTTCCGCCGATGTGCTGGCCGAGCTGGCGGGCCTCGCGGCGGGTGGCGAGCTGGTGCTGCCGATCAGTGCGTCCTACGCGCTGACGGCCGCTGAGGAGGCACACCGCGAGGTCGAGGGCGGTCATGTGCGCGGCAAGGTGGTGCTCACCGTCTGACCGCTCGGGGATCGTCACCCGCCGTGCCGCCTGCGCTCCGCGAACTCCTTCGCGCGGGCGAGGACTTGGCGGCTGCTGGTGCTGCCGATCGGCGCCTCCTACGCGCTGACGGCCGCTGAGGAGGCACACCGCGAGGTCGAGGGCGGCCATGTGTGCGGCAAGGTGGTGCTCACCGTCTGACCGCTCGGGGATCGTCACCCGCCGTGCCGCCTGCGCTCCGCGAACTCCTTCGCGCGGGCGAGGACTTGGCGGCTGCTGGTGCTCAGCGCCCGACGGGTGAAGTCGCGGGCCTGCGGCACATCGTCGGTGCCTTCGGCGAGGACCACGGTGTGCCGTGAGGCCACGAGGGTCTTGTCCCCGTCCTCCTCGACGAGGTAGCTGCCGGTGTGCACCACGGCGAGCGGCGGGATCAGCAGATGCTTGTACGCGATCCGCTCCCGCGGGAAGCAGACGCGGACGACCTTGGAGGGGTGGTCCACCCCGCTCTCGGTGTGCGTGACCCAGTCCAGCAGCTGCACGTTCTCGCCGCCGTCGCGCGCGTCCACCGACACGATGTGCGGGATCCGCCCGGGCCAGGCCGCCGCGTCCGCCAGGAACTCGTACACGTCCGCGGCCGAGCCGTCGACCGTCGCGGTGTCCTCGATCTCCACGACGAGCCGCTCGTCGGCGGCCTCACGCTCGGCCGACTCCTTGAACGCGGCCAGCTCGGCCGCGCTGTTGCGGTCCAGAGTCTCGGCGATGAAGTCCAGGGTGGCTCGGTCGTCGGAGGCCGGCCGGTAGTCGTGCAGCAGCCGCACGAGACAGGTCCGCTCCGACAGCGGTTCCACGATCCAACCGCCGCCCATGTCGGCGACGGGAGCCTGGGTGGTCTCCTGGCGGTAGTCGACACGCAGTTCGTCGGCGTGGAGGGTGCGCAGGGCGACCCAGGGGAACACGCGGTCCCCGGACGTCAGCCAGACGCCGACCCGTTCCGTGTCGCCCTCGCCGGAGAAGCGTTCCATGTGCACGACGTTCGGGAACAGCCGTGGCCCGTGGCTGACGTCGGCGAGCAGCCGGTACGCCAGCGCGGCCGGCGCGGCGACCTCGGCGCGGTGTTCCACGTGCGTTGCGGCGGGGGCGCTCATGCGGAGGTTCCCTTCAGGGCCTGCGCGTCGAGGGACGCGGTGAAGCGCCTGCAGGCGTCGTAGTCGGGCAACAGCCCTTCCTGGCCGAGCTGTTTGAGGGTGGGCGCACCGGCGTCGCGCTCGGAGAGACACGGCTCGCCGAGCCGCGGCCAGTCGATGTCCAGGTCTGCGTCCATGGGGTGCAGGGCACGCTCCCGGTCGGGGGCGTAGACAGCGGAGCAGAGGTAGGCGACGGTGGCCTCGTCGGTCAGCGCGCAGTACCCGTGCCCGAGCCCCTCCGAGATGTACACCGCCTTGCGGGTGTCCCCGTCCAGCCGTACGGCCTCCCACTTCCCGAAGGTCGGCGAGCCCTCACGCACGTCCACGATCACATCGAGGACCGCGCCGGCCGGACAGGTCACGAACTTGGCCTGGCCGGGCGGCACATCGGCGAAGTGGATGCCGCGCACCACGCCGAGCGAGGAGACCGCGAGGTTCGCCTGCCGCAGGTCCAGCGGATGCCCCACCGCCTCGGCCAGCCGGTCGAAGCGGTACCACTCCATGAACCGGCCCCGGGCATCGGCGTGCTGCTGGGGGGTGACCTCCCACAGCCCCTCGATCGACAGCGGTCGGATCCGCACGGTGCCTCCTAGTGGGCAGTGGCAGTCGGGGGGTTGGGCTCGAGCAGTTCGAGCAGGTACCGGCCGTATCCGCTCTGCAGCAGCGGCTCGGCGAGCTTGGCGAGCTGTGTGTCGTCGATGAGCCCGGCGCGCCAGGCGGCCTCCTCGACACAGCCGATCATCAGCCGCTGCCGTGCCTCCAGGACCCGGACGAACTCGCCCGCCTCCACCAGGGAGGTGAAGGTCCCGGTGTCGAGCCAGGCGGTGCCCCGCTCCAGCACGGTGACCTGGAGCCGGCCGCGCCGGATGTACTCCGCGTTGACGTCGGAGATCTCCAGCTCGCCCCGGGCGGAGGGGCGCAGATTGCGGGCGATGTCGATGACGTCGTTGTCGTAGAAGTACAGACCCGGGACCGCGTAGGGCGACTTGGGCTCGGCCGGCTTCTCCTCGATGGAGGTCACCCTGCCCTGCTCGTCGAACTCGATCACGCCGTACGCGGTGGGGTCCTTCACCTGGTGGGCGAAGATCCAGCCACCGGTGATCTCCCGCCTGGACCGCAACTGCGTGCCGAGCCCGGTGCCGTGGAAGATGTTGTCGCCCAGGATCAGCGCCACCGGGTCGTCGCCGATGAACTCGGCCCCGATCAGGAAGGCCTGCGCGATCCCCTCGGGGCGTTCCTGGGCGGCGTACTCCAGCCGGAGCCCCCACTGCGAACCGTCGCCCAGCAGGCGCTGGAACTGTTCCCGCTCATGGGGTGTCGTGATGATCAGAATCTCCGAGACCCCCGCATTGATGAGGGTGGTCAACGGGTAATAGATCATCGGCTTGTTGAACACTGGCATGAGCTGCTTGGAAACCGCCTGGGTGAGGGGCCGTAAACGCGACCCCGTGCCACCGGCGAGAAGTATGCCGCGCATGTATTGCAGCATAGGCACGGCAACTGCCCCGGTGCACAAGCGAAAAGCAGAATTCCACTACCACCCGAGCAGGGCACCACCGCATATTGAGCCGAGGTCCTCAGTCTCTGCGAACATGAGGATTCTCGTCACCGGCGGCGCCGGTTTCATCGGCTCCCATTTCGTGCGAAATTTACTCTCGGGACGATTTCCGAAGATCCCGGATCCGAAAGTCACTGTACTGGACGCGCTGACCTACTCGGGCACGCTCACCAATCTCCGGTCCGTGGCCGACCATCCCGGTCTCACCTTCGTCGAGGGTGACATCCGGGACGTGGAACTCGTCAACTCCGTGCTGCCCGGCCATGACGTGGTGGTGCACTTCGCCGCCGAGTCCCACGTGGACCGCTCGATCCATGGGGCGCTGCCGTTCATCACGACCAACGTGACCGGCACGGGCGTCCTGCTCGACGCGGCCCACCGGCACGGCCTCGGCCGCTTCGTGCACGTCTCCACGGACGAGGTGTACGGCTCCATCCCCACCGGCTCCTGGCGCGAGGACCAGCCGCTGGCCCCGCGCTCGCCCTACGCCGCGAGCAAGGCCGGCTCGGATCTGCTGGCCCTGGCCCACCACCGCACCCACGGCCTGGACGTCGTGGTGACCCGGTGCTCCAACAACTACGGGCCGCACCAGTTCCCGGAGAAGGTCATCCCCCTCTTCGTGACCCGACTGCTGGCCGGAGAGGACGTCCCGCTCTACGGGGACGGCGGCAACGTGCGCGACTGGCTGCACGTCGACGACCACTGCGTCGGCATCGAACTGGTGCTGCGCGGCGGCCGGGCCGGAGAGGTCTACCACATCGGCGGCGGCACCGAGCTGACCAACCGCGAGCTGACCGGGCGACTGCTGGAGGCCTGCGGGGCGGGCTGGGAGCGGGTGCGGCCGGTCGAGGACCGCAAGGGGCACGACCGCCGGTACTCGCTGAGCATCGGCAAGATCCAGGAGGAGCTGGGCTACCGCCCCGCGATCTCCCTCGACGAAGGGCTGGCCGCCACGGTCGCCTGGTACCAGGACAACCCGACCTGGTGGAAGCCGCTGCTGGACCGGGCGGCGCTGGCCGTCTGACAGGACTGTGCCGTCCCGGGGCCGACCGGGACGGCACAGTCCTGTTCACAGCGTCGGCAGCACCTTCTCGGCGAGCAGCCGCAAGGTGGTGGCCGCGTCCTCGTACGACAGATGCCCCGAGTGGACACCCAGGCTGAGGGTGACGTCGTCGCCGAACCACTCGGCGATCGTCTCCAGCTGGCCCCGCACCGAGTCCGGCGTGCCGACCAGCAGCTTGTTGGCGGCCACCTTGCCGTCGAAGTCGGAGCCCTTGGCCAACTTCTCGGCGAGCTTGCCGTAACCGGGGTACGCCTCACTGGACACCGTGCGCCAGGACTCGACCGCCGTCCGGAAGGACACCGTGTTGGCCTCGTCGTCCGCCCGCCCCGCCTTGCGCGCGACCTCGCCGTCCTCGTTCACGACGGTCGGATAGCTGAGGTGGATCCGCGGCTCGCCCTCCCCCTCCCACTCCGTGCGGAACAGCTGCAGCCGCTCCTCCAGAGCCTCCCGGGACATGGCGTTCGGCACCGTCTGGAGGTGGTGGCCGAGCCGGGCGGCGTCGGAGACGGAGCCCAGGCTCTGCGCGGTGGTCACGAAGACGGGCGGATGCGGCCGCTGCACCGGCCGGGGCAGCAGGGTGACGGGCCCGAACCTGTGGAACTCCCCGTCCCACACGACGTTTTCCTCGGACCACAGCTTCTGAATGGCCGCGACATTCTCGGTGAAACGCCTGCGGCTCTCGTCGATCGGAATACCGAACGCCTCGAACTCGTCGGGCAGAAAGGCCCGTCCGAAAGCCGCGTCGAGCCGCCCGCCGGAAAGATTGTCGAGCATGGCGAGCTTTCCGGCGAGTTTCACGGGGTGCTGAAAAGCCGGAATGGTGGCGCTGGTACCGAGCCTGACCCGGCGCGTCCGGCCCGCCGCGGCCGCGAGGAATGTCGTTGCGTCGGGACTGTAACCGCCGTAGGTGAAGAAGTAGTGCTCGACCATCTTGACGTGGTCGTAGCCCAGTTCCTCCGCCAGGTCCACGAGCCGCAGGCATTCGTCGAAGTACTGGTCGGCGGGTTTGTCGGCCGGTCCCACGGTGGGAAAGAACACGATTCCGATCCGCATGTTCCCTCACTTCTCCAGGGCGTCGATGCCGACGTGCCGATGCCGTATGAGCCACCGCTCGCCCTCCCGGACCAGCACGTCCCGGCAGACGACATGGGCGAAGATGTCCGGCCGCTCTCCCCGGGGCGCCCGCATGGCCAGGGAGTAGTACCGGGCGCTGAGGGTGCCGTCCGGCCGCGGGGTGACGGACAGATTGCTCGTCCAGTGCCGCATGACGGTGCCGGCCGCGGCGAGCTCCGCGGTGCGCTTGCTGATCGAGGCCCGGATGGCCTCGCGGCCGCGCAGCACGTTGCTGCGCCCCGGCTCCTCGAACACCGCGTCCTCGGTGTAGGCGTCGGCCCAGGCGTCCGGCTGCTGATCGTCCATCAGCGCCATGTGCCAGGCGTAGAACTGGGTGATCTCCGCGTAGAGGCCAGGATCGGCGAACGGCGGAGCGGTCTCTCGCTGCAACGTTGTCACCCTTCTCTGGGATTCGGTGGCGGTGCCGGACTGTCGGCTCAGGAGGCGGCGCCGAGCAGCTGACCGCCTCGCGCACCGCCCGCGGTCTCGAACCGCAGGGCGGCATGACTGGCCACGCAGTGCACATCGCGCCAGATGCGCTGAAGGGGCTCGTCCTGCGCCTGCGCCGAGGATCCGGCGGACCGGAAGAGCCGTTCCACGGCGTCGACGAGCAGTTCCGCGGCGAGCGCGCAGTCCCGGGGCGAGCGGGAGCCGTCGCCCCTCTCGTCGGCCGCCCGTGCCACGCGGCGCAGCAACAGCTCCGCGCTGTCGACCTCCCCCTCGGCGCGGGCGAGCACGACAGGGAGCGAGGAGGTCGCGCGGCCACCCGTCCGCTCCGCGAAACCCCGCACGGCCGCACGCGCGGCGCCGAGCGCCGGGGCCGCGAACAGTGTGCCGCTGATGGTCCGCAAGGGCGCGGTATGACAGGGCGCGACGGACCCGACGGCCCGCCCCTGCCAGATGGCGTCCCGAGCGACGCCCCGATACGAGGGCACGAACACGTCCTCCACGACCAGGGTGTTGCTGCCGGTGGCTCGCATACCGACGTTGAACCAGGTGTCGAGGACGCGGAAGTCCCGCCGGGGGAGAGCGAAGAAGTAGGGGGGCGCACCCTCGGGGGGGAGGACGGGGCTGGTAGGGAGGGGGGTTTCGCGAGGGGTGGTGCTCACGGTGGGGAGGGGGTTCCCGGTGTGGGCGGGGTTCCCGGTGTGGGCGGCGGTCCCGCTGGGGAGGGGGCTCTTGCTGTGGGTGGCGCTCACGGTGGGGAGGGGGCTCTCGCTGTGGGTGGCGCTTCCGTTGTGTAGGGCGGAGCCGTGGGGGAGGGGGTTCCCGGTGTGGGCGGGGCTCCCGGTGGGGGCGGCGGTTCCGCTGGGGAGGGGGCTCTTGCTGTGGGTGGCGCTCCCGTTGGGGAGGGGGCTCTCGCTGGGGGCGGCGCTTCCGTTGTGCAGGGCGGAGCCGTTGGGGAGGGGGTTCCCGGTCTGGGCGGGGCTCCCGTCGGGGAGAGGGCTCCCCCCGGGGATGGCGGTCCTGCTTTGGTGTGCGCCCCCGCTGGGGAGGGCGGTTCGGCTGTGGTGTGTGCCCTCGTGGGGGAGGGCGCACACCAGTGCCCAGTCGGCGAAGTCGACCCCACTGACGAGCGCCCACTCCCCGCTGAGCCGCCACCCACCGTCCACCGCGACGGCCCGCCCGGCCGGGTTGAGCGCTCCCACGACGAGCGTGTCGGCCCCGCCGCTCCACAGCTCCCGCTGCCCATCCTCGGGCAGACAGGCACCCATGCGGGCGGCCCCGGCGGTGACGGAGGCGACCCAGGCGGCGGAGGTACACCCCTCACCCACGGCGGCCACGACATCGAGCAGCTCCTCGAACCCGCCGTCGCGCCCACCCCACCGCGCGGGCACGAAGTGCCGGGCGACTCCGGCGGCGACGAGGGCCTCGACGACCTCACCGGGCAACCGTCGGTCAAGGTCGGCCTTCCCGGCGTGCCGCCCCGCGACCTCGACGGCCTCCCGCACAGCGCTGAACGTACCGGCGGGCCTGAGCGATGAGCCGCCCATGGACGCTCCCTCCTAGCCAGGCAACATCGACGTGCCGCTACTCAACCTCGTCGACTGACCTGGAGGGGCGTTCGGGAATGCCTGGAACGCCGGTGGAAACAGGCCCCCCAGAACCGCTCAGGCCCCCGATCGGCTCCGCCGGTGGGGGCCCTGAGCCGGCCAGGAGGGCTGACCGCCGCTCCAGACCGTGGGGCAGTTCAGCGCTGCCGCCCGGCCCTGCGGCCAAGGGAGTGCAGATACTCCAGGGCGTCCAGGACCACGGTGCGGTCGTGCCAGGCGAGCCAGCGACCGCTCTGCGCCCCGACCACGTCCAAGGCCTTGCGCTGGGCGGCCGTCATGTCCGCGACGCGGCGGTCGAAATGGGCGGAGACCATGCCGATGCACAGACCGCCGGCGGTGGTCAGCGGCACGCTGTGGCAGGCCTTGCTGCCCGCCGCGAGGATCGCCTCCCGGGCCGGCTCGGTGAACACGGGGGCGTTCTCGACGTCCCGCACGGTGACCTGGGCGACGTCACGCGCCGCCTGGGCGCACGAGGTGCCCTCCGCGCCGACGTGGGCGAAGAAGCCGACGAAGTCCTCGGTGAGCCCCGTGTGCTCCTCCATGCGCAGCCCGCCCCGGGCCCGGTCGGCGAGCTGCACATTGCCCATCGGGGTGTCGACCACGGCGAGCGTCTGGCTCAGCACGGCCCGCAGGACAGTGCCCCGGTTGCCGCTCCCGGCCTCCCGGGCGGCCGGGTAGGTCAGCGGAGGCTCGGCGGTGCGGACGCGCCGGGGAAACCACAGGGGCACGCGCTCCTCGGGCCGCGGCAAGGTCACCAACGCCTCGGCGAGGGTGCGCATCCGCACGTTGTGCTGCTGCGAGGCCCGCCGCATCAACGCGAAGGCGCTGTCCCCGTCGGCCAGGCCGTACCGCTCCTGGACGATGCCTTGGGCGTGTGCGATCAGTGGATGGGTCAGGGCACGAGCACGAAGATCACGCACCTCGCTCCGCAACCGCTCCAACTCATCGCGCTCCCTATCGGGATCGGTCATGAAACTCCTCAACTCGATCCCCTCCACCTTCCCCGGCCCCCGCCCCCCACACCCCCAGCAGGAACAGACTCCCGTCCACGGCGATGGTCAGGAAGCCCTGGGTTTTCCTCAACCTCCCAAGACAGAGCGACCACCGGGCAGGATGGCCTCATGACAAAACCGTCCGTACGGTCAGTCCGACGTGCCTCCTCTGGTTCAGTGCTGTCCTTGTGGTCACAGGACTCTGTGTTGTCGATCGGTTCAGTGGGATCTGTGCTGTCCGTGGGATCCGTCGGTTCGGCCTTGTCAGTGGGCTCGATCGGAAGCGCCCTGTCGGTCGGCTCGATCGGCTCCGCCCTGTCGCTGATCTCAACCGGGTCGTGGCTGAGCACAGGATCGTTGTTCTCCGCGCAGTCGCGGTGGTCGGTGCTGTCCTGGCGTTCCTCCCGCGGGTTCCTGGCCGCGGGAGCGGTAGGGGCAGCGACCGGAGGCGCCCTGCTGCTGGCCCAGATGCTGCACAAGGCTGAATGAGTGCTTGGCACCGTTGCTGCTTTAGGAGTCGATCCGCTCCCGCTCCACCATGGCCGGTCAGGGCCTGAACAGCCACCGTTCGATCTCGTCGATGCCGATGCGGCGCCCGAGCTGCCTGCTCTCCTCGTGGGCCCAGCGGTCCAGGAGCGCGCAGTACCGGACGTAGGTGCTGGTGGGCCACCCGCCATCACCGAGTGAGTCCCACTTGCAGATGTCCCTGAGCGTGGCGGCTACCTGGGAGTCGAGGATCACGCACGGGTGGTCGAGAGCGCCCCTGCCGGCGAAATACAGGACCTTGGTCGAGAACGCCGGACCCAGATACGCGATGGCGTTGCGGCCTCCCGGCCGCAGAGCTTCGTACGCATCCGCCGGATCTTCGCGAGCCACCTGCAGAGCATGGCGCAGAGCCGCCACGGCTGAGGACGGGTTATCCGCCACCGCTCGGATGCGCTGCCGGTTGAGGCGGAGCCTCGAGCCGCTGCCCCAGGCGAGGACTCGCCACAGAAATCGCAGCAGCTCCTCTTCGCGGCCCGCGTCAAGGTTGGCCGCATCCCTGAGAGAAGAAGGGATGCCAACTCCGGTGCTCAGGCTTCCCGACACTGGCGAACAACGACGCTCTCACCTAGCGGGGTGGCGTTCGGCGCGAAGCAGGTAGTCAAAAAATTCTTTTGGCCCCCTGTTTGGCCCTCCGGGCATGAAAGAGGCCACATACCAAATTTGGTATGTGGCCTCTGACCAGCGTCGGGGTGGCGGGATTTGAACCCACGACCTCTTCGTCCCGAATAAGGTCCGGGCAAGATCCACACCTGATCAGTGCGGCAAACGCGCAGGTCAGAGCCTTGGTATTGATTGGTCTGGCAAGGCATCTCGCCGATCGTGGGAGAAGATCTTCTCCCACCTTTCTCCCAGCACCACCGAGTGCAGTCCACCGGCGGTGTGAAGGGAGCGGTTGCTCTGGCCAGAGGTGTTCTGGACCCCGAAGGACCAGAAACGGATGCCGACGAGAGCAGCCGACGGCCGAGGACGCACACCCAGGCAAGGGTGACGTTGGCGGCGGTCATGCCGGGAGGCAGCCACTGCGAGGTGCGCGTCCCGTCAGCCCAGCGCAACGAAATTCGCGGCCGTACCGACGAGCACACCCAAGACGAGCAGGATCGGCCCCTTGTAGCTGTCCCAGGCCTTTTGCTGGCTGCCCTCCACGTACTCCCGCAGCCCGTCGAGCTGATCGCCGATCGTCTTCTGTACCGCGTTGATCTCGTTTCGGTAGTCGCGGCTCAGGTAGCTAGTGATTCGGTCATCCCACGTAGCCATCTGTTGCGGTACACCCTGGGCCCACTGCTCCAGGGCCTTCAGCCGCTCATCGAGCGACTCGGCCTCGCCGGGTCTAACTGGAGGGGTGAACGATTCCTCACCGCGGATGGTTTCCTGACCGAATACATGGCGCGTGCGGGTCAGAAACTCGCCGATGCGCCTACGTGCGGCGGTGATGTCGACGACCGTCACGATCAGGCCGATGACCTCTAGGGCCCCAGCAATTCCATAGAGCGTTGCGGCAGCGCAGGACATGTCGCGACGGTACCGCGTACGCGGGCCGCGTGAACTCTTCACCCCGACACGATCAGGCTCTTCGTGACCTTAACCCTAGACGGCTGACCTGCCCTTATGCTTCCGCGGCTGTCCATGGTTGACCGGGCCGGTGCTAGGAGTTGTCTTCAATTGTCACGCCCACATCAGGAGCGAGGCGAGGGTGACGGCTGCCTGGTAGGACTCGGCGGTCTTGTCGTAGCGGGTCG
>NZ_JBSFOK010000051.1:0-60030 GCF_053587635.1 Streptomyces sp. NPDC003635
GACGAGATCGGCATGGGCGACAACATCTGGCTCGGCGACCGGGACGCGGTCCGCACCCCGATGCAGTGGACACCGGACCGCAACGCGGGCTTCTCGACGGCCGACCCCGGCCGGCTGTTCCTGCCCACGATCATGGATCCGGTCTACGGGCACCAGGTGATCAACGTCGAGGCGGCGATGGCGTCGCCCTCCTCGCTGCTGCACTGGACACGCCGGATGATCGAGATCCGTAAGCAGAATCCCGCCTTCGGACTCGGTTCGTTCACCGAACTCCAGTCCTCCAACCCGGCGGTGCTGGCCTTTCTACGGGAGTACGAGGACGATCTCGTCCTGTGCGTGAACAATTTCTCCCGATTTGCCCAACCTACCGAGCTCGATCTGCGCGAGTTCGACGGGCGGCACCCGGTGGAGCTGTTCGGCGGGGTCCGCTTCCCCGCCATCGGCGAACTGCCGTACCTGCTCACCCTGGCGGGTCACGGCTTCTACTGGTTCCGGCTCTCCCGAGTCGCCTCCCGCATCGGCCGCCGACACTGAGCGTCTGCCCCTTGCGCGTGTGCCCTTGAGCGTGTGCCGACGAAAGGACGCGTCACCATGCCGAAGACCGCATCCCTCAGACCGAGCCCTCCGGCCGTCGCCGACATCATGGTCTCGCTCGGCGGTCTGCTGCGTCAGTGGCTGCCGCGGCAGCGGTGGTTCGCGGGCAAGGACCGGCCGGTCACCGACCTGGCCCTGTTGTCCATGACCGAGCTGTTCCCGGGCTGTCTGCATCTGCTGGTCCACGCCGGCCATGTCCCGGTGCCGGCCCCGGGTGGCACCACCGCGCCCCCGGCCGGCGACTGCTACCAGCTGCTGCTCGGCGTGCGGGAGCACCCCTCCCCGCGCCTGGGCCGCAGCCTCATCGGGCGGGCGGACGAGGGCCCGCTGGCGGGCCTGACGGTGTACGACGCCTTGCAGGACCTGCGGTCCGCGCAGATGCTCCTTGACCGGCTGCGGCACCCCGGCGCCGCCGGACCGCTGCGCTTCGAGTCCTGCTCGTCCGTGCCGGTGCCCGCGGGCCTGGCGCCCCGGCTGATGGACGCCGAGCAGTCCAACTCCTCGCTGGTGTACGGCGACGCCTTCGTGCTGAAGGTGTTCCGGCGCATCCAGCCGGGCGTCAACCCGGACCTGGAGGTCCCGGGCGCCCTGGCCCGCCAGGGCTGCCGCAGGGTGCCCGCGCCCGTGGCCTGGTTCCGCACGACCCAGCCCTGGGACGCGACCCTCGGCGTGCTCCAGCCGTTCCTGCGGGACGCCAGCGACGGCTGGACGCTGGCCCTGCAGGCCCTCGCCTCCGGTGACGACTTCACCGCGGAGGCCCGCCAGCTGGGCCGGGCCACGGCCGAGGTCCACCTGGCCCTCGCCGCGGCGTTCCCGTGCGACACCGTTCGCGAGAACGGCCGTACGGCGACGGCGATGACCGAGCGCCTGGACGCCGCCGCGCACTGCGTACCGGCGCTGCGGCCGTTCGTGCCCGGCCTGCGGACCGCCTTCGGGGCGCTCACCACCTGCGACGCCGGTCCGCCGGCCCAGCGCGTCCACGGCGATCTGCACCTCGGTCAGGTGTTGCGGGCCGGACGGGAGTGGTTCGTGATCGACTTCGAGGGTGAACCGTCCCGGCCCCTGGCCGAACGACGCAGCCCGCACTCCCCGGTCCGGGACATCGCCGGGATGCTGCGCTCCTTCGACTACGCGGCGCGGCAGCGCCGCCCCTGGCGCCCGGAGTGGGCCCGCCGCTGCCGGGAGGCCTTCTGCGCGGGGTACGCCTCCGCCGCCGGCTGGGATCCGCGCAAGAAACACGGCCTGTTGCGCGCGTACGAAACCGACCGGGCCGTGTACGAAGTGCTGTATGAAGCCAGACACCGTCCGGACTGGCTTCCCGTACCGATGGCGGCGATCGAACGTCTCGCCGTACGAGGAGGCTGACCCCATGGCCCTGCGCGACACCTCGCTGCCGGAGCCCTCAGGACCCGCCCGAAGCACGGCGGCGGCCCCGCCGCTGGACCCCACCGACCGCGGGCGCCTGCTGGCCGGCGCCCATCATGATCCGCACGCGCTCCTCGGCGCGCATGTGGTCCCGGGCGGGATCGTGTTCCGGACCTTGCGCCCGTTCGCCCGTGCGGTGAGCGTGGTGATCGACGGCAGGCGCAGACAGCTCACGTCCGAGGGCGACGGCCTCTTCGCCGGCGTGGTGCCGCGGCGGAAGAAGATCCCGGCCTACACCCTGCTCGTGTCGTACGAGGACGGGGAGCACGAGGTCGAGGACCCGTACCGCTTCCTCCCGGCCCTCGGTGAGCTGGATCTGCACCTGATCCGGGAAGGGCGGCACGAGCAGCTGTGGAAGGCGCTCGGCGCCGAGCCGATGACCCACCAGGGCGTCACCGGCACCCGCTTCACCGTGTGGGCGCCGAACGCCCAGGGCGTGCGGCTCGCCGCGGACTTCACCTTCTGGGACGGGACCGCCTTCCCGATGCGCTCCCTCGGCGCGTCGGGGGTGTGGGAGCTGTTCCTGCCCGGGGTCGGCGAGGGCACCAAGTACAAGTTCGAGATCCACTCCCGGCACGGCCACCGCTTCCTCAAGGCCGACCCGATGGCGCGGTACGCGGAGGTGCCCCCGGACACCGCGTCCGTGGTGCACTCCTCGCGCTACGAGTGGGGCGACGCGGAGTGGATGGCACACCGCGGGGACGTGCCCGTGCATGTGGCGCCGTTCTCGGTGTACGAGGTGCACCTGCCGTCCTGGCGGCCGGGGCTGACCTACCGCGAGCTGGCCGAGGTGCTCCCCGCGTACGTCAACGACCTCGGCTTCACCCATGTGGAGTTCATGCCGGTCGCCCACCACCCCTTCTCGGGTTCCTGGGGCTACCAGGTCACCGGCTTCTACGCCCCCATGGCCGGGCTCGGCACGCCCGACGACTTCAAGCACCTGATCGACGCGCTCCACCGGGCCGGCATCGGCGTGATCATGGACTGGGTGCCCGCCCACTTCCCCAAGGACGACTGGGCGCTGGCCCGCTTCGACGGGGAGCCGCTGTACGAGCCCGGGGACGACCGGCGGGCCGAGCATCCGGACTGGGGGACGTACGAGTTCGACTTCGGCCGGACCGAGGTGCGCAACTTCCTCGTCGCCAACGCCGTGTACTGGTGCGAGGAGTTCCACATCGACGGACTGCGCGTGGACGCGGTCGCCTCGATGCTCTACCTGGACTACTCACGCGACTCCGGCCAGTGGACGCCCAACGTGTTCGGCGGCCGGGAGGACCTGGACGCGGTGGAGTTCCTGCGCGAGATGAACGCCACCGTGTACCGGCGGGCGCCGGGCGTGGTGACGATCGCCGAGGAGTCCACCGCCTGGGAAGGGGTGACCCGGCCCACCGACAGCGGCGGGCTCGGTTTCGGCCTGAAGTGGAACATGGGCTGGATGCACGACTCCCTCGGCTACGTCAGCCACGAGCCGGTCCACCGCAAGTACCACCACAACGAGATGACCTTCTCGATGGTGTACGCCTACAGCGAGAACTACGTGCTGCCGATCTCCCACGACGAGGTCGTGCACGGCAAGCAGGCCCTGGTGTCCAAGATGCCGGGCGACTGGTGGCAGCGACGCGCCAACCACCGCGCCTACCTCGGCTTCATGTGGGCCCACCCCGGCAAGCAGCTCCTCTTCATGGGCCAGGAGTTCGCCCAGGGCGCCGAGTGGTCCGAGCCGCACGGGCCCGAGTGGTGGCTGCTGGACCCGGAGTACTGCGCGGAGGCGGACCACCGGGGTGTGCTGGAGCTGGTCAAGGAGCTGAACACGGCCTATCGGGCGACTCCGGCACTGTGGCAGCGGGACACCGACCCCGGCGGCTTCCAGTGGGCCCTCGGGGACGCGGCGGACGACAACGTCTTCGCCTTCCTCCGGTACGCCGCCGACGGCACCCCCCTGCTCGCGGTGTCGAACTTCTCCCCCGTGGTCCGCGAGGACTACCGCATCTGGGTGCCCGAGGGCGGCCTGGTCTGGGAGGAGACCCTGAACACGGACGCGGGCCGGTTCGGCGGCGGTGACGTCACCAATGGCGGTCCGATCAAGCCGGAGGAGGACGGCATCCGGATCACGCTGCCGCCGCTGGCGACGGTGTGGCTGACGCCGTACCCCTCCTGAGGCCCGGGTGGCGATGCGAGGTGTCCGAATGCCCTCGAACGGGCAGTCGGGGCGTACGACGAATCCTCGTCGTCCTCGCATCGGGCCGCAGAAGGGGTGCCTCAGGTGCGTACTGTCGGAGTGGAGGAAGAACTCCTCCTGGTCGATCCGGAGACGGGTGAACCACGGGCGGTGTCGGCCGAGATCATCGCCCGGGCCGCGCGGGACAGCGCGGACGGGAAGGACGTGTTCGAGAAAGAGCTGCACGATCAGATGCTCGAATACGCCAGCCAGCCCCACTCTCACATGGACGACCTTCACCGGGACATCGTCCGGTGCCGCAAGGAGGCGGCGCGGCGCGCCGGCGAGCTCGGCTGTGCCGTCGCCGCGCTGGCCACCTCCCCGCTGCCGGTCAGCCCTTCCGTGGGGGAGGCCCGGCGCTACCAGTGGATGGCGGAGCAGTACGGCATCGCCACCCGGGAGCAGCTGGTCCTCGGCTGCCATGTCCATGTGTCGGTGGACTCCGACGACGAGGGCGTCGCGGTGATCGACCGGATGCGGCCGTGGTTGTCGGTCCTGGGCGCGCTGAGCACCAATTCACCGTTCTGGCAGGGCAAGGACACGGGGTACAGCAGCTACCGCAGCCGGGTGTGGCAGCGCTGGCCGTCCGCCGGTCCGACCGAGCTCTTCGGGTCGGCGGAGCGGTACCACCAGGTCGTCGCGGACATGCTCGACACCGGGGTGATCCTCGACAAGGCGATGGTCTACTTCGAGGCCCGGCTGTGCCGGAACTATCCGACGGTGGAGATCCGGGTGGCGGACGTCTGTCTGCACGCGGACACCCCCGTCCTGCTCGCCACCCTGGCCCGCGCCCTGGTGGAGACCTCCGCGCGGGAGTGGCGGGCCGGGATCGAGCCGCCCGCGCACAGCGTGAGCGTGCTGCGGCTCGCCGCCTGGCAGGCGGCCCGTACCGGGCTCACGGAGGAGCTGCTGCACCCCGTGACCATGCGGCCCATGCCCGCCGCGGCGGTCGTGCGGGCCCTGCTGGACCACGTCGGCGACGCGCTGGCGGAGACCGACGACCTCGACCGCGCCCGCACCCTCGTCGCCGACCTCCTCGGCCGGGGCAACGGCGCCCGGGTGCAGCGCGAGCTGATGCGCCGCACCAGCGACCTGGGGGCCGTGGTGACGGAGTGCGTGCGGCGTACCCAGGAGTGAAGCGGCCCCCGCCCGCGCGAGGAGGGGCACGGGGGCGTCGGCCGTCCTCGTGATCGGCCGACGCCTCCTCCCGTGGTGGGTGAAGCGGCAGGCGCCTCGGTCGCCACTCGGTGCTCGGCCGTCACGGGCCGCAGCGATCGGGCCGTTCGACTTGTCGGTTTCCGGCACGGTTCGCTCGTACCTCGGCTAGATTCGAGCACCGCCGATAACCCTGCTCGTCGGTGGCGTCACACCGCGTACACCACAGGAGCTGCGCATGCGCGACTTCGCCCTGGCTCCCTCCGTCTCCGCGCCGCCGGTGGGCGGCCTCGCCGACAGCGTCTTCGAACGGGCCGCCCTCGAGCCCACCCTGCCGGTGCTCGCGCGCCGGGTCGCGGGCTCCGCGGAGTGGACGGAGATCACCGCGGTGGAACTGCGGGACACCGTGGTGGATCTGGCCAAGGGGCTGGTCGCCTCCGGGATCTCGCCGGGCCACCGGGTGGCCATCATGGCGCGCACCCGGTACGAGTGGACGGTCCTCAGCTTCGCCCTGTGGGCGGTGGGCGCCGAGGTCGTCCCCGTGTATCCGACGTCCTCGCGCGAGCAGGTGGAGTGGATCCTCCGGGACGCCGGGTGCGTGGGCGTGGTGGTCGAGGACGAGCAGTCGGTCATGACGGTCGGGTCCGTGTGCGCCTCGCTGCCGAGGCTGCGCCATGTGTGGCAGCTGGACGCGGGGGCGCTGGGCGAGCTGGTGGAACGGGGCGCGTTCGTGCCGCTGGCCACGGTGGACTCGCTGCGCCGGATCGTGTTGCCGGACTCCACCGCCGTGATCGCCTACACCTCCGGCTCCACCGGGCGCCCGCTCGGCTGCGCGCTGAGCCACCGGAGTCTGGCGAGCCCGTGCGACACCCTGCTGGCGGGCTGGGGGCACACGGTGGTCCCGCCGGGGGGCCAGGCCTCGGTACTCGCCTTCCTGCCGTTCTCCCATGTGTACGGGCTCATGGTCCAGGGGCTCTGTGTGCGCGGCGGGATGCTGATGGGGCACGAGTCCGACCCGAGCGGGGACGGTCTGGCGGCGTCGCTGCGCTCGTTCCGGCCGACGTACCTCTGTGCCGTCCCGTCGGTCTTCGAGAAGATCTACAAGAACTTCCTGCGCTCCGCCCGGGAGAGCGGCCGCGGGGCGCTCTTCGAACGGGCGGCCGACACGGCCCGGGACTTCGCCCTGGCCGCGGAGCGGCACCGGCTCGGCGAGGGACCCGGGCCCGGCTTCGATCTGCGGCTCCAGCACGCCCTGTACGAACGCACGGTGTACCGCGGGCTGCGGGCCGCGCTCGGCGGCCGGGTCCGCCGGGCGACCTCGGGCGGCTCGCCGCTGAACCGGGAGATATCCCTGTTCTACGAGGGCATCGGCATCTACCTCAACGACGGCTACGGGCTGACCGAGACCGCCGGCGGGGTCACCGCGCAGCCGCCGGGCCGGGAGCGGTCGGGGACGGTCGGCAAGGTGCTGCCGGGCATGGACGTCCGGGTGGCGGACGACGGGGAGATCCTGGTGCGCGGTCCCTCGGTGTTCCAGGGCTACGTCAACGACGAGGCCGCGACCCGGGCCGCGCTGCGCGGCGGCTGGCTGGCCACCGGGGACCTCGGGGTCCTCGACTCCGACGGCTATCTGGCGATCACCGGCCGGAAGAAGGACGTCATCATCACCAGCAGTGGCAAGAGCGTCGCCCCGGCCGCCCTGGAACAGCGGCTGCGCATGCACCCGCTGATCCACCAGGCGGTGGTCGTCGGCGACGACCGGCCCTGTGTCGGAGCGCTGCTCACCCTGGACCCGGACTTCCTGGCGTACTGGCGCGGCACGCTGGAGCCGCGCCCCGACCCGCGCGCCCGGGACGCCCGGGACGCCCGCGAGGAGAACGCGCTGCGAGAGGAGATCACCCGGGCCGTGGCGGCGGCCAACAGCGCGGTGTCACGGTCGGAGTCGATCCGGGTGTTCCGGGTGCTGCCCGAGCCGTTCGACCTGGCCAACGGTCTGCTGACACCGTCGATGAAGCTGCGCCGGGACGTCATCGTGCGGCACTACGCGCTGGAGATCGACGCGATGTACCAGGCACGGGCACGGACCCGCCAGCAGTCGGTGCCGGATGACTCGGGGGTGTGGGACGACTCCGACAACGTCTTCAGGTGAGGGCGCGTAGATCGCGGTGAGCGGGGAAGCCGGACACCGCAGTTGTTTGGGGGGAGAGACGGACGACGACACCTTGGCGGCACAGGAGATTACGCACCGCCTCGTCCGCTTCGCGGGCGAACACGCGGACGTGACCAGGGCGCGTTTGGCGGCGGAGGAGTTCCTCCGCGACCTCGCGCGGGTAGCCCCACCTACGGAGCCCGACCACTGTGACGACATCCTGCTGGTGGTCACGGAGCTGGCCCAGAACACCGTGGAGTACGCCCCGGGCCCCTTCGAGCTGCGGCTGAGCCGGGCATTCGACGGGGTGCACGTCATCATGCGCGACACCAGTACCGAGCCACCGGTGCCGCGCTCCTTCGACGTCCGCCAGGGCGGCCGCGGAATCGGCTGGTATCTGGTGCGGAGCCTGAGCCATCAGGTCGGGGTCATCACCCATGAGCGGGGCAAGGACGTCCATGCCTTCCTGCCCTGGTGAGCCCGCGGCAGTTCTCGGAGAACCCCGTGTGCCCGTGGCCGCCTTCGGGCACTGTGGCTCGAAAACGTCGTTCATCTGCCTGCCGCACCCGACTGGCGCGGCCGCCGCGAGCGCGGTGGGATCGATGTGGTGGGAAGCAGCGATCCAGGGCAGGCGTACGACGTCGTAACAGACCGCCTGGAGCCGCAGAAGGGAAGAACACCGTGACACGACCCAGGATCCTGGTGGTTGGCGCAGGTTTCGCCGGAGTGGGGTGCGTCCGCCGTCTGGAGCGCAGGCTCGCCGCCGACGAGGCCGACGTCACCCTGGTGACGCCGTTCGCCTACCAGCTCTATCTGCCCCTGCTCCCCCAGGTCGCCTCCGGCGTGCTGACGCCCCAGTCGATCGCGCTGTCCCTGCGGCGCAGCCGCAGGTACCGCACCCGGATCATCCCGGGCGGCGCCATCGGCGTGGACCTCGCCTCGAAGGTCTGCGTCATCCGCACGATCACCGACGAGATCGTCAACGAGCCGTACGACTACATCGTGCTGGCTCCCGGGAGCATCACCCGCACCTTCGACATCCCGGGTCTGACCGACCACGCCTTCGGCATGAAGACCCTCGCCGAGGCCGCCTACATCCGTGACCACGTCATCTCGCAGCTCGACCTCGCCGACGCCAGCCACGATCCGGCCGAGCGTGCCGCCCGGCTGCAGTTCGTGGTGGTCGGCGGCGGCTACGCGGGCACCGAGACCGCCGCCTGTCTGCAGCAGCTGACGCACAACGCCGTCAAGCGCTACCCGCGGCTGGACCCGGCGCTGATCAAGTGGCATCTGATCGACATCGCGCCGAAGCTCATGCCGGAGCTGGGCGAGAAGCTGGGCCGGGACGCCCAGGAGATACTGCGGCGGCGCGGGGTGGAGATCTCCCTCGGGGTCTCCATCGCGAAGGCCGGGCCGGAGGAGGTCACGTTCACCGACGGCCGGGTGGTTCCCACCCGCACCCTGATCTGGACCGCCGGGGTGGTCGCCAGCCCGCTCATCGGCACGCTCGGCGAGAAGACGGTACGCGGTCGGCTCGAGGTGCGGTCCGACATGAGCCTGCCCGGTCACGATGGCGTGTTCGCGCTGGGGGACGCGGCGGCCGTGCCGGACCTGGCCAAGAAGGAGGAGGACGCGGTCTGCCCGCCCACCGCCCAGCACGCGATGCGCCAGGGCAAGGTGGCCGCGGACAATGTCATCGCCACGCTGCGCAATCAGCCGCTGCGTCCCTACGAGCACAAGGACCTCGGCCTCGTCGTCGATCTCGGCGGCAAGGACGCGGTCTCCAAGCCGCTCGGCGTCGAACTGCGCGGTCTGCCGGCCCAGGTCGTGGCCCGCGGCTACCACTGGTCGGCGCTGCGCACCAATGTCGCCAAGACCCGGGTGCTGACGAACTGGGTGCTCAACGCGATCGCCGGCGACGACTTCGTGCGCACCGGCTTCCAGGCTCGCAAGCCCGCCAAGCTCAAGGACTTCGAGTACACGGACGCCTATCTGACGCCGGAGCAACTGCGCGAGCACGTGACAGGGACGGGGGCCGAGGAGTAGACAGCGCGGACAGGGGGCGAACCAGGCGAGGGCAGACCGGGACGGGACCGATCGGGAACGGACCGGCCAAGAGGAGGCGAACCGTTTCCTCCGGAAGTACGCCAGGAGCGTGGGCGCGGCTTCGGGACCGGATCGCGGCCTCCGATCCCGGGCTGCTGCGGCTCGCCGCGGGCCTGCGGACGGTGGGCTCCATCGCGCTCACGCTGGTCCTCCTCGCCCTGTTCGGGGCCGATGTGCCCCATCTGGTCGCCGGAGCCATGGCGGCGATGGTCTCCACCTTCGCCGTACGGGAGAAGCAGCGCGGTCCCCAGGCCGTCACCCTCGCCCTCGGTCTTCCGGTGGCGCTCGCCTCCGTCACGCTGGCCGCACTGCTCCACTCCCACGTCGTCGCGGGCGACCTGTTCTTCGTCGCGCTGATCTTCGGCGCCGTGTACGGGCGACGGTTCGGCGACCGTGGGACCGCGCTCGGCCTGATGGCGTTCCAGCTGTACTTCGTGTCCCTGTTCGTCGGCACCACCGTCTCGGACCTGCCCGAGTTGTACGCCGCTGTGGGCACGGCCTTCGCCTGCAGTGCCGTGGTGCGGTTCGCGCTCGTGCCAGAGACTCCGGCAGGGACCCTGACCCGGTTGCGGGAGGCCTTCCGGGCCCGCCTCGCGCAACTGGTGTCGGCCCAGCTCGCGCTGCTGGACGCCGGGCCCGAGGAGGCGGACCGGGCGCTGGACGACGTACGTGAGGGCGTCGCGCGGCTGCACGAGACGGCGCTGATGATCCAGGGCCGCCTCGAGGAGGGCACCGCCGACGAGGGCACGGCCCGGCTGGTGCAGCGGCGGGTGGCGGACGCGGAGATCGCCGCCGAGCGGCTCGGCCTGCTCCTGCTGACCGCGCGCAGCGCCGAGCGCACGGACACCCTGACCCTGCATCTGCCCGGGGCGCCCGTCCCGTCCGCCGGGCGGCTGCCGGTGCGGGACGCCGCGCAGACCCTGCGCCGGGATCTGCGGGCGCTGCGCCTGCTCGTCCAGCACCCGGGCGGCACCGGCTTGGCCCAGGTCCGCAACCGGCTGCTGTCCTACCGCGACGAGGAGAACCTGCCCGACGTCTCCCCGGCCGCGCAGGACGTCTTTCGCGGCATCGGCGAGGCCGCGCGGGCGGTCCTGGGACTGCGCCTGGCGCTGGAGGGGCCGCAGGACGAGTCGGACGACACCCCGTCCACGACGCGCTCCCGGGAGGAGCTGGACGCCGAGGACGCCGCCATCGACGCCGCCGAGGAGACCGAACAGGAGGAGCTGACGGGGCTGCGGCGGCCCACCACCCGGGCCGCGGTGCAGGTCGCCGTGGGCTCCTCGCTGGCCATGGTGGGCGGGGAGCTGCTCTCCAGCCACCGCTGGTACTGGGCCGTGCTGACCTGCTGGATCGTCTTCCTGAACACGTCCTCGACGGGCGAGATCCTGGTCAAGGGCTACCGCAGGCTCCTCGGCACGCTGTTCGGCGTCGTGGCCGGAATCGTGCTGGCGGGCCTGGTCGGGCAGCACACCGTGACCGCCTTCGGGCTCGTGCTGGTGTTCGTGTTCCTGATGTTCTACACCGCGCCCCTGTCGTACACGCTGATGTCGTTCTTCGTGACGGCCGCGCTGGGGCTGCTCTACACGCTGCTGCACACCTACAGCTTCTCGGTCCTGGTGCTGCGGGTGGAGGAGACCGCGCTCGGAGCGGCCTGCGGGATCGTCGCGGCGGCGCTGGTGCTGCCCGTCGCCACCGACCGGCGGACGAACGACCTGCTCGGCACGGTTCTGGACCGGCTCGGGGAGGTCACCGAAAGCGCCGTGGACCAGCTCAGCGGCGGGCCGCCGGTGGAACTGCTCGACCAGGCGCGCGAGCTGGATCAGGCGCTGGCCGACCTCCGGGCCGCCACCCAGCCGCTGACCCACCCGGTCACCCCGCTGCGCGCCCGGCGCGACACCGCCCGCTATGTGGTGGCGCTGCTGGAGACGGCGGCCTATCACGCGCGTTCGCTGGCGGCGACCGCCGAGCTGCTGCCCACGCATCCCTCGATCGCGGCGGATCCCCGCCTGCGCGGCGCCGGGCGGCGCATCGCCCACAACATCGAGGCGATCGCCGCCCATGTCGCCGACGAGCGGGCCACGGACCGGGTCGAGACCGGCCCGAGCATCGCCTCGCTCCTGGAACCCCAGGCGCCCGGCGCCACCCGGTACGGCCGGGTGACCGACCGGGTGCTGCGCCACCTCCAGCGGCTGGACGAGTCGGTGATGGGCCTGGCCCGGCCGCTGGGCGTACCGACCGGAGGCTAGTCAGAAATCGGTGGGCAGACCGCTGGCCTCGGCGATGCCGCGCAGCTCCTCGTCGTCGTGGCGGCGGCCCCGGATGTAGGACGCGATCTCGTCCAGCCGGTCGGGGTCCGAGGCCGTGGCCGCGTCCGTGACCACCCGGATGGAGCCGGTGTCGCCCAGGTCGATCTCGACGACCTCGTTGTCGAGGCGTCCGGTGACGGCGGTGGCGATGACCAGAGCGGCCTCGTCGCGCACCTCCTGGGGCAGTTCGTCGTCGCCGTCACCGTCCAGGGCCAGTTCGGCGGGCGGGAACCGCCGCTCGTCGATCGCTTGGAGGACCGGCTCGACCACGTCGAGCAGGCGGAGGAAATTCTCGGTGTCCATCCGCGAACGCAGCAGGCCGAGGTAGATGTCCACGGGCCGGCCGTCGGGCGGAAGCTCGTAGTCGTTCATCACTGCCGCGTTCCCCGTACGAGCCGTCTCAGACGCGTCGCCTGCGTGCGAGGACGAAAGAGAAGATTCCGAACAGCACCAGACCGAACGCGACCACCACCAGCAGCCAGGGGCCGAGCGCGGTGTCGGCGAAGGTGCGCAGCGTGTCGTCAAGGCCTTTGGCCCGGTCCGGTTCGTAGTCGACGGCGGCCTGTACGGCGAACGCGCCCAGGGTGGTGAACACCACGCCGCGCGCCACACCGCCGCCCACGCCCGTCACGTCCGCCAGCCGTCGCTCGGTGCGGGACATCTCGCCGAGCTTGAGCTTGTCGTGGTAGCTCCGGCGGATCGCCTGGACGCCGATCCAGACGCCCGCGATGACGATCCCCACACCGCCGGCGGCGACGAGCCACTGTCCGGCGGGCAGCTCCAGCGCGGTGGCGGTGATGTCGCGGGACTCCTTGTCGCCGGACTTGCCGCCCTCCTGTCCGCCGCTCGCGGCGAAGCGCAGCACGGAGAACGCGACGAAGCTGTAGAAGAGGCACCTCACCAGCGCGAGGCCGCGCTTGTGCGGCTTGCGGCCGTCCTTGCCCACGGAACCGAAGATCGCCTCGGAGAGCCGCCACAGGGCCATTCCGACCAGGCCGATGCCCAGAGCCCACAGCAACACGGACCCGAGCGGCTTGTCGGAGACCTCGGTCAGGGCGCCCTGGCGGTCGGCCTGCTGCTGTCGGTCGCCGAAGGCGATCTGCAGGGCGAGGGCACCGACCAACAGGTAGATCACGCCCCGCGCGGCCAGGCCCGCCCGGGCGGCGCCCTCGGTCACCGACGCGGTCGCCTTGCTCTCGGCCGGGGTACGACCGGCCCTGGTCACGGCACTCAGATTCATCTCGACCTCCCGGAGTCCGGATGCCCAGCTTCGGGCGGCACTCACCTGGGAGGTTCGGGGCCGCGCCTTTCGGTTACGCGGCGGTCGTGTCGGCGCACCGGGGCGACCGGCTCACCGAGGCGCGTGGTCAGACGAGCGGCACCACGGCGCTCACGCGCTTGCCCCCCGCGGGCAGCACCGCCACCTGCACATCGCGGGCGAGACGGCACACGATCGACCAGCCGCGGCCCCCGATGCGGCGGTGGGCGCGCAGACCGGCGTCCATGAGCACCGGCATGCGTTCGCTGCGGTCGCTCACCGAGACGCGCACGCCGGGTTCGACGAGGTCGACGCGGAAGTCGGTGACGCCTCCGCCGTGCAGGATGGCGTTGGTGGTCAGCTCCGAGGCGACCAGCAGGGCGTCCAGGACCGCGGTACGGTCGCACCGCGCGCCGGTGGCGCTGCAGTGTTCGGCGACCGCGTGTTCCACGGCCCGGCGCGCCTCCGCCGGCTCGCGCACGCTGTGAGTGGTTTGCTCCCCGCGCATCTTATGACTCCGTGAATCGACTGACTCCGAGAATCGACGTGAATCGATGTGAATCCCCTCCTCTTCGGCTCGCCGATGTCCGGCCGGTCAAACCTCCCGGCGCCCGGGCCGGCCGGGGGGATCCGGCCGAATCGGGGGTACGCGGATGTCATGACCGATGTCGTGCACTCAGACGAACTGCTTCGGCGTATCCAGCGCGCCCGGACCTGTGCGCGGCAGGAGGAGCGGAGCTGGCGCGACCGCAGCGTCGGCCTGCGGTCGAGTGACCCGGCCGGCGCCGACGAGGCCGCCGTACGGACGCTCGCCTACGAGGCCGTGGGGGCGGTGCTGGACGAGATCCTCACCCCGGGCACGCATCACGACGAGCCCTGAACCGGATGCCCCGATTCGTTCGCGCTCTGCCGGGAACCCGCCCCACATGAAAGCCGATCACGAGCGAGCGCCGGTTCTGGAGGCCCTGGCCGAGTACCACCGCGTGCGGAGGACGGCGTTCTCGCCGCCCGGCCACAAACAGGCCCGTGGCGCGGATCCCGCCGTACGGGAGCTGCTCGGTGACGCCGTCTTCCTCGGGGACGTGCTGGCGTCGGGCGGCCTCGACGACCGGCTCACCCGGAACCAGGTGCTCCAGCGCGCCGAGGCGCTGATGGCCGACGCGGTCCACGCCGACCACACCTTCTTCACCACGTGCGGCAGCTCCCTGTCCGTCAAGGCGGCGATGCTGTCGGTCGCCGGCCCGCACGAGAAGCTGCTGATCGGGCGGGACGCCCACAAGTCGGTCGTGTCCGGACTGATCATCGCCGGGATCGAGCCGGTGTGGGTGGACCCGCACTGGGACGGCGAACGGCATCTGGCGCATCCCCCGGCCGCGGCGGACTTCGAACGGGCCTTCGCCGAGCATCCGGACGCCAAGGGCGCCCTGGTCACCAGTCCCACGCCGTACGGCACCTGCGCCGATCTGCGGACGCTCGCGGACGTGTGCCACAGCCGGTCCCGGCCGTTGATCGTGGACGAGGCCTGGGGTGCGCATCTGCCCTTCCACCCCGATCTGCCGTCGTGGGCGATGGACGCGGGAGCCGACATCTGTGTCACGAGCGTGCACAAGATGGGCAGCGGCCTGGAGCAGGGGTCGGTCTTCCACCTCCAGGGCGACCTCGTGCCGCCGCAGCTGCTGAAGATGCGCTCGGACCTCCTGGGCAGCACCAGCCCGTCGGTGCTGATCTATGCCGGTCTGGACGGCTGGCGCCGGCAGATGGCGCTGCACGGCAAGGAGCTGATGGGCGGGGCGCTGGGCCGCGCGGCCCGGGTGCGGGACTCCATCGAGCTGCTGGAGGGGATGCACGTCAACGACCGGGACGACCTCTGCGGCGCCGGGCTCGCCCACGATCTCGATCCGCTGATCCTCACCGTCGACGTGGACGGCCTCGGCATCACCGGATACCGGGCCGCGGACTGGCTGCGGCAGTACCGCGCGATCGACGTCCATCTCTCCGACCACCGGCGGCTCGGTCTGCAGCTCACCCACGCGGACGACGACGAGACGACGGGCGAACTGCTGGCGGCGCTCGAGGACCTGGCGGGCGCCGCGCCCCAACTCCGGCCGGTCCCCGGGGTGGAGGTGCCGTCACCTTCCGAACTGCGGCTGGAGCAGACCTGCCTGCCCCGGGACGCCTTCTTCGGGCCGGCCGAGGACGTGCCGGCGGACGAGGCGGCCGGACGGGTCGCCGCCGAGATGATCACGCCGTATCCGCCGGGCATCCCGGTCGTCCTGCCGGGCGAGCGGCTGACCGAGCCGGTGCTGCGGTATCTGCTCAGCGGGCGGGACGCGGGCATGAACCTGCCGGATCCGAGCGATCCGCATCTGGAGACGATCAGGGTCATGAAGGAAACGAAGTGAAACGGGTCACGTGACCCGGTCCCGGTTTCTCACAGCCGTCATGAATGGTTTACGGTTCATCCATACGTGGTCGCGGGGTTGACGTCGTCCGTCCCCCGTACCCCGCATACGGCCCTGGCTGGCTTCCCCCGTCCAGCCAGGGCTTTTTCATGCCCTCGGAATTCTCCACCGGTTCTGTAGTCCGCCGAGGTGCCCTACGCGTCGGCAGCGGCTGAAATGGGCGTAGGGAAAGCCCCGGAACCCCGACGCCGGCGAGGAGCCCCGTGTCATGACGAAAGCGACGAAACTGCTGACCGCCCTTCCGCCGCCGCAGCGCCAGCGGCTCATGGCCCTCGCCAAGGAGGTCTCCTTTCCCGAGGACGCCCGCATCTTCGAGGCCGGGGGCACCGCGGACCGCTTCTGGGTCATCCGCTCCGGGGCCGTCTCGCTCGACCAGCGGGTGACCTCCCTGCAACGCGTCACCGTCGCCAGCCTCGGGGCCGGGGATCTGCTCGGCTGGTCCTGGCTGTTCCCGCCGTACCAGTGGGACTTCGGCGCGGAGGCGTTCAGCCCGGTGCGCGCCTACGAGTTCGACGCGGCGGCCGTACGGGCGCTGTGCGACGAGGACCAGCAGCTCGGCCTGATCCTGATCCGCCAGGTCGCCGAGATCCTCGCGCACCGGCTGGAGGTCACCCGGGGCAAGCTGATGGAGCAGTACGGGATGCGCCGGGGCAGCAGCGCTTTGTAGCCGGGATCAGACGCGGTAGCGGCGCAGCGCCGGGACGGCGAGGGCCAGGCCCAGCATCGTGACGACGACCAGCAGGCCGCCGCCCGCCACCGCCTGGCGCGCGCCGAAGGCGGAACCCGCGGTGCCGTGCAGGACATCGGCGAGCCGGGGTCCGCCCGCGACGACCACGGTGAACACGCCCTGCATCCTCCCGCGCATCTCGTCGGTCGCGGCGGACAGCAGGATCGCCCCGCGGAAGACCATCGACACCATGTCGGCGACCCCGGCGACGACCAGGAACGCCACCGCGAGCCACAGGCTCCGGCTCAGCCCGAAGCCCGTGACGGCGGCGCCCCAGGCGACGACCGCCCCGATCACCATCAGGCCGTGCCGCCGCGCACGGGAGAAGGTGCCGGAGAACAGGCCGCCGAGCACCGCGCCGACGGGGATCGCGGCGAACAGCACACCGAGCGCGAGGCCCTCGCCGTAGGAGGCGTAGGTCTCGGCGGCGAGTTGGGGGAACAGGGCCCGGGGCATGCCGAGGACCATGGCGATCACATCGGCGAGGAAGGACAGCAACAGCACCTTGTGCAGGGCGATGTAGCGAAAGCCCGCGCCGATCTCCCGCACCCCGGCGCGCCGGACCGCCGAGCCGGCCAGGGGCGGCAGCGGGGGCAGCCGGTGGACCGCCCACACCGTCACGCACAGGGCCAGCGCGTCGAGCAGATACAGCTCGGCCAGACCGATCGCCGGGATCAGGGCACCGGCCAGCAGCGGCCCGGCGACCAGTCCGGTCTGCATGACGGTCGAACCGAGGGCGCCCGCCGCGGCCAGCTCGTCCGCCGGGACCAGGCGGGCGATGGAGGCGGTGCGGGCGGGGGCGTTGAGGCCGAAGAAGGCCTGCTGGGCGGCGAGCAGGAGCATCAGGGCGGCCACCGACTCCAGGCCCGTGACGGCCTGGAGCCAGAACAGCACCGCGGTGACGGCGATCCCGCAGTTGGTGATCAGCAGCAGCTTGCGGCGGTCCATGGTGTCGGCGACCGCGGGAGCAGTCCGGCGAGGCTCGCGTAGCCGACCCAGGCCGAGGAGCCGGTGATGTCGTAGATCTGCTTGGGCACGGCGACCGCCGTGAGCTGGCTGCCGACCGCCGTGACGATCGTCGAGGACCGCAGCCTGCGGTAGGCCGGGCGGCGCAGCGGGCGGGTGTCCATGGCCCAGCGGCGCCAGCCGCTTCGGGCCTCCTGGGCGGGCGGCTGCTGTTCGGTGGTGTCCACGGACTTCCTGGTTGCTCGTTACATCTTTTTCGGACCAGGGTTCACTATGGCACCGCCCGGCGGAAGTTCGGGGCGCGGGATCTCAGGCGCCGAGAAGGAGCGACGTCCCGAGGGCGAGCATCGTGGCGGCGACCAGACCGTCCACCACCCGCCAGGCCGTGGGCCGGGACAGGAACGGGCTGAGCAGCCGCGCGCCGAAGCCGAGGGCCGCGAACCAGCACAGGCTGGCGAGGACGGCGCCCAGCCCGAAGGTCCAGCGCAGCTCGCCCCGGTCGGCGGCGAGGGAGCCCAGCAGGAAGACGGTGTCGAGGTAGACGTGCGGGTTGAGCCAGGTCATCGCCAGACAGGTCATCACCGCCCGCCGCCGGGACCCGGTGGCCTCCCCGTCCGCCCGCAGCGCGCCGGCGGGCCGCAGGACGCGCCGGGCGGCGAGCACGCCGTAGCCGATCAGGAAGGCTCCGCCGATCCAGCCGATCGCGGTCAGCGCCCCCGGCCACGCCACCACCACCGCTCCCACTCCGCCCACGCCGAGGGCGATCAGGGCGGCGTCGGACAGGGCGCAGATGCCGACGACGGCGAGGACCGCGTCGCGGCGGATCCCCTCGCGCAGGACGAAGGCGTTCTGGGCGCCGATGGCGACGATGAGCGAGAGACCGGTACCGAATCCGGCGGCGGCCGTGGCGAGTGCGGTGGACATGTCCTCGACGCTAGGGAGGTCCGGACCCTGTGTACAGCTAAGGATTCTTACGTAGCATTAGCTCTCGTGATGGTGACGGAGCTGCCGCTGGACCATGTACGTACGCTGCTCGCCGTGGTGGACGAGGGGACCTTCGACGCCGCGGCGGCCGAGCTGCATGTGACGCCGTCAGCGGTCAGCCAGCGGGTGAAGGCGCTCGAACAGCGCACGGGGCGCGTGCTGTTGGTCCGGACGAAACCGGTGCGCCCCACCGAGTCGGGCGCCGTCGTGGTGCGGTTCGCGCGGCAGCTCGCCCGGCTCGAGCGGGACGCGCGGGCGGAACTCGGCATGGGCGGCGCCGAGGAGGAACCGACCCGGGTGTCGGTCGCGGTGAACGCCGACTCGCTGGCGACCTGGTTCCTGGACGCGCTCACCCGGGTGTCGTCCGCGCCACGGCTCTGCTTCGAACTGCGCCGCGAGGACGAGGCGCATACGGCGGCCCTGCTCCGGGAGGGTCAGGTGATGGCGGCGGTGACCTCCGCCGCCGAGCCCGTCGCGGGGTGCTCCGTCCGGCCGCTGGGGAAGATGCGCTACCTCGCCGCGGCGAGCCCCGGCTTCGCCGACCGCCATCTCCACGGACCGCTGCGCGAGGCGCTGCCGGGCGCGCCGGTGGTGACCTTCGACCGCAGCGACGACCATCAGGACGCGTTCGTGCGACGGCTGCGGCGCGGCCGGGGCGGCGCGAGTGCCGTCCGGCACCGGATCCCCACCTCCGAGGGCTTCGTGGCGTCGATCGCGGCCGGCCTCGGCTGGGGCATGGTGCCGGAGATCCAGGCCGGGGACCTGTTCGACACCGGGCGCCTGGTCTCCCTCGCGCCGGAGCGCGCGCTGGACGTCCCGCTGTACTGGCAGCAGTGGAGGCTGGACTCGCCGGCCCTGGCGACGGTGGCGGAGGCGGTGGCGCAGACGGCGGCGGAGGTGCTCAGGCCCTAGGCCTGGCCTGCCTTGAGCCGGGCCTCGGCGCTGTCCAGCAGCATCTCCAGGGCCGTCGGATAGGCGCTGGTCACCATGCGTGTCGCGAGCAGGGGCGCGGCCTCCGCGATTCTGGGGTGGGTGCTGCGGGGCAGACGGGCGTACGTCGAGCGCCACATCGCCTCGTCGGCGCGCTGGGAGGCGCTCGGCAGGGTCAGCGAGGCGGCGTCCAGGGCGGCGAAGGCCAGCGTCTGGTCGATGAAGGCGTGGTAGATCCGGACGGTCTCCGGCAACGGGAAGCCCGCGGCGCGCAGCACGTCCAGCACGGCCTCGTCGGCGGCGAGTTCGTTCGCCCGGCCGGTGACCCGGTTGGTGGTCAGCAGGGCGGCCTGGGGGTGGGCGACGTAGGCCGCGTGGATCCGCAGTCCGACCGCCGTCAGGTCGGTCCGCCACTCCCCCGTCGCCCGCCAGCCCCGCAACGCCTGCCCGATGAGCGCGTCGCCGATCGCGAGGGTCAGGTCGTCCATGCCACGGAAGTACCGGTACAGCGTGCTCGGGTCGGCGTCCAGGGCCAGACCGAGGCGGCGGGCGGTGAGCCCGGCGCTGCCGTGTTCGCGCAGCAACCGCAGCGCGGTCTCGACGATCAGCGCCTCGGACAGCACGGTGCCGCTCTTGGTCGGACGGCGTCGGCGCCGCTTCTCCTCGGGGACCACTGGTTTCGGCACGCGCGCCTCCCACTCTTATGCCAACACCATTGACCTTACGTGAGCGGCGGGCGTTGTATCTCCGCCAGGGCCCCGCTTTCTCCGTAACCTCCAGCAGGGAGTTCTCGTCATGCGTGTACTGCTCGTGGGCGCCGGTGGTGTGGGCACCGCCGTCACCCGGATCGCCGCCCGGCGCCCGTTCTTCGAGGCCATGGTGGTCGCCGACTACGACCCCGCGCGCGCCGAGGCGGCCGTGGAGTTCCTCGCCGACTCCAGGTTCCGCGCCGAGCGCGTCGACGCCTCCGACGAGGCCGCGGTCACCGCGCTGCTGCGCCGGCACTCCTGCGACGTCCTCCTCAACGCCACCGACCCGCGCTTCGTGATGCCGCTGTTCCGGGCGGCGCGCGCGGCCGGCGCCACCTATGTGGACATGGCGATGTCCCTGTCGCGTCCGCATCCCGAGCGCCCGTACGCCGAGTGCGGGATCAAGCTCGGTGACGAGCAGTTCGCGCAGGCCGACGAGTGGGCGAAGGACGGCGCGCTGGCACTCGTGGGCATGGGCGTGGAGCCGGGCCTCTCGGACGTCTTCGCCCGGCACGCGGCCGATGAACTCTTCGACGAGATCGAGGAGATCGGCATCCGCGACGGCGCGAACCTCACCGTCGACGGCTATGACTTCGCCCCCTCGTTCAGCATCTGGACCACGATCGAGGAGTGCCTCAACCCGCCGGTCGTCTACGAGGCCGGCCGGGGCTGGTTCACCACCGAGCCGTTCAGCGAGCCCGAGGTGTTCGACTTCCCCGAGGGCATCGGCCCGGTGGAGTGCGTGAACGTGGAGCACGAGGAGGTGCTGCTGGTCCCCCGCTGGGTCGACGCCCGCCGGGTGACCTTCAAGTACGGGCTGGGCGAGGAGTTCATCGGCACGCTGAAGACCCTGCACCTGCTGGGCCTGGACGCGACCCGGCCGGTGACCGTGTCGGGCCCCGGCGGACCGGTCGAGGTCTCGCCCCGGGACGTCGTCGCCGCCTGTCTGCCCGATCCGGCGACGCTGGGCGAGCGGATGCGCGGCAAGACGTGCGCGGGCACGTGGGTGCGGGGTGTGAAGGACGGGGCGGCGCGGGAGGTGTACCTGTACCACGTCGTCGACAACGAGTGGTCGATGGCCGAGTACGGCTGCCAGGCCGTGGTGTGGCAGACGGCCGTCAATCCCGTCGTCGCCCTCGAACTCCTCGCCGGTGGCGCCTGGTCGGGCTCCGGAGTGCTCGGCCCGGAGGCCTTCCCCGCCCGCCCCTTCCTGGATCTGCTGACCGAATACGGCTCCCCGTGGGGCCTGCGCGAGCAGTGATCGCACAGCGAACCAGGATTCCGTGGTTTCACTCCCGTATCGACAGGTGACCCGAAAGCGACTAAAAGCTTCCGAAGGGGCACGTACGAATGGGGACGCAGGTGACTGCGATGGACGACTGGCGCGACCATGCCGCATGCCGCGAGGAGGACCCGGACCTCTTCTTCCCGATCGGCACCTCCGGTCCGGCGCTCTTGCAGACGCTGCAGGCCAAGGCGGTCTGCGAACGCTGCCCGGTACGGGAGCGGTGTCTGCGCTGGGCCCTGGACACCGAACAGGCGGTCGGCGTGTGGGGCGGCACGAGCGAGGGCGAACGGCAGGCCCTGCTACGGCGGACCGCGGCGCGGCGACGGAGCGGCTGAACCCGGTCCGGCGTCGCCGGGCGCCTCGCCCCCCGGCAGCCTCAGGGTGAACACCGAGCCCTTGCCCTCCTCGCTCGTCGCCTCCGCCGTACCGCCGTGGGCGGCCAGCAGGTGGCGGACGATGGGCAGGCCGAGGCCGCTGCCTCCGGTACGGCGGCTGCGGGACTTCTCCGCCCGCCAGAACCGGTCGAAGACGTGCGGGAGTTCGTCCGCGGCGAGGCCCGTGCCGGTGTCGGTGACGGTCAGGACGACGTCCTCGCCGTCCTGACGCGCCGCCAGGGTGACGGTGCCGCCCCTCGGAGTGTGCCGCAGGGCGTTGGAGACGAGGTTGCCGAGCGCCTGCCGCATCCGGACCGGGTCGGCGTCCAGCCAGGGCGTGCCCTCGGCCATGGTGCGCAGGGTGACGCCCGCCGCGTCGGCGGCCACGCGGTGGGCGGCGGCGACCTGGTCGAGCAGTTCGTCGGCGCGGACCGGTTCCCGGCGTAGACGCAGCGTGCCGGCGTCGGCGGCGGCGAGGTCCTGGAGATCGTCGATGACGCGCTGGAGGACGAGTGCCTCCTCGTGCAGGGAGGCGAGCAGGGCGGGGTCGGGTTCGACGAGGCCGTCGCGGGTGACCTCCAGCCAGCCGCGGATGTTGGTGAGCGGGCTGCGCAGTTCGTGGGCGATGTCGCTGACCATCGCCTTGCGCTGGGCCTCCAACCGGGCCCGGCGCTCGGTGAGTTCGTTGAAGGCCGCGGCGAGGATGCCGGTCTCGTCGCGGGTGGTCACGGGGACCCGCACGTGCTGGTCCGGTGGCTGCTGGGCGGCCGCGGTCAGCGCCCGCAGGGGCCGGACGAGCCGGGTCGCCACGGCGGCGGTCACGGCCACCGTCACAGCGAGCACCAGGCCCGCGGCCGCCACGACCTTGGTCCAGTTGGCCGTGGACAGGTCGAAGCGCACGGTGGGCCGGTCCCCCACGCCCAGGAACAGGTCGGCGGCCGGGGCCACATAGGGGTCGAGCTGGGCCCGGCGGGCCTGGTCGACACAGTCCCGTGCCTGGCGCTGGGCCTGCCGTTGCGGCTGCGACGTGAGTTTGCCCATCACGTACCGGGTGTCCATCTTCCGGTCGGTGACGTCGACGGTGACGAACAGCGGCTCGTGGAAGTCCAGTCCCCGCCCGTGCAGACAGCCGCGGGCGCGGGCGGTCAGCTCGGCCAGCGCCTTCTCCTCGGTGGCGGTGGGGGTGTTGAGCCGTCCGTCGGCGCACTCCAGGGGCACGTAGTCGACGGCGCTGCCGTCCTGGTCGGTGAGGACCGGGCGGCCGCTCGGGGTGCGCGCCACGGTCACGACGACTCCGTTGCGCTCGTAGCACTCGCGCCGTTCCTCGGCGAGCGCGTCCAGGGCGGCGCGTTCGGCGGCGGGCAGCCGGTAGGGGCCGACCACGCGCGGGTCGACCCCACCGCGCTGGGCGCCGCGGTCGGTGTGGGTGTCGGTGCTCAGCGGGTCGACGGTGGCGGCTGCCCGCGGGGGCAGCGGGGTACCGGACGGGGCGGAGTCGGCGATGACCCTGCGGTCGGCGGTGGTGAGGGCGATGCGCCGACCGATCCGGTCGGACAGCTCGCGCAGCTCTGCCGCCACGTCCTTCCAGTCGGTGTGCGTCGCCGCGTAGCCGCTGAGCCGGGTCAGGACGTCCATGTCGTCGGCGAGGACCTGGCCCTGTTCCTCACGCAGGGCGCGGGTGGTGGTCTCCACCGCCAGCCAGGCCGTGGCCGCCACCGAGCACACGGCGATCAGCACCGACGCGATGAGCAGCCGGACGAGCAGCCGCTTGCGCAGCGGTATCCCGGACCTCATCCCCGGCCGCCGCTGAGCTTGTAACCCACCCCGAACACCGTCAGCAGCCGCGCCGGGCGCGGCGGGTCGGCCTCGATCTTCCGGCGCAGGTTCATGATGTGGACGTCCACGGCCCGTTCGGTGGAGGCCCGGTCGGTGCCCCGGGTGCACTCCAGCAGCTGCCGCCGGGAGAACACCCGCTCCGGCTCGGCGGTCATGGCGAGCAGGATCTGGAACTCGGCCGGTGTGCACTCCACCGGCCGTCCGTCGCAGCGCACCTCGTGGCGGGCCGGGTCGACGGCGATGCCGGCGGCCCGTACGACGGGATCGTCCCGCTTGTCCGCCGACCGCCCGCTGCGCCGCAGCACGGTACGGATACGGGCCATCAGCTCGCGCGGGCTGTAGGGCTTGGTCATGTAGTCGTCGGCACCGAGCTCCAGGCCCAGCAGGACGTCGTCCTCGGCGGAGCGGGCGGTGAGCATCAGCACCGGGATGTCGGGGTTGTCGGGGTTCCGGCGCAGTACCCGGCACACCCCGAAGCCGTCGATCACCGGCAGCATCAGGTCCAGGACGACCAGGTCGGGTCGGAGCCGGCGGGCGGCGTCCAGGGCGGCGGGGCCGTCGTGGACCACGGTGGCGGTGTGGCCTTCCGCCAGCAGGGAGCGTCGTATCAGTTCGGCCTGCATCTCGTCGTCCTCGGCGACCAGCACATGTGCGCACACGCGGCGGATCCTAGGCGTCGGCGGGTCTCAGCGGGTGAGGGAGGTCCGGTCGCCCATGACGACGACGGGATTCTTGGCGGGGTCCAGGGCGAGGAGAAGGGCTTTCATGTGCTCGCGGTCGAGACTGACGCAGCCGTGGGTGGGGCCGTCGTGGTCCACGTGCAGCCATATGCCGCCGCCCCGGTCCGCGCCGAGCGGGCGGGTCCAGTCCAGGGGTGAGGTACCGGGCTTGCGGTTGTAGTCGATGGCGATGACGTAGTCGAAGGAGCCCGCGAGGGGTTCGCCCTCGAAGCCGGTGCCGGTGGCGGTGAATCCGGTGGAGCGGTCGTACGGCAGTTTCGTGCCGGGGTCGCCGAGCAGGCCGCCCGCGTCGGTGAGGGTGAACACGCCGATGGGGCTGCGCAGGTCACCGAGCCGGTGGTGGTCGGTCCAGCCGCGCCGCGCGTTGTGCGCGTCCCACGTGGCCCCGGCCTCCCACCCCGCGTCGGTGCGTTCGTACAGCACGGCCGTGGACCGCGAGGAGTTCTTGCCGCGTCCGGTCACCACGACCGCCTGACGGGTGTCGGAGGGCACCTCGGCCCAGGTGGCGGGCCCGAGTCCGGGCAGTTGCTGCGGGGCGAGGTCGAGGGAGATCTCGGGCTGCGGCGCGCCGGCCGTGGGGGCGGGGGCGGTGGGTGCCACGGCAGTGCCGCAGCCGGTGAGCAGGAGGGACGCGGCCAGCAGTACGGCGCGACGGTTCGGCGTGATCATGCGTCGACCTTGACGGACACTTGTGAGGAACCCGTCAGCCCCGTGTGGAAAGGCCCGACCGTGAGCTTGCGCATCCGCCGTGTCTACGAGCCGCCCGAGCCGGAGGACGGTGTACGTGTACTGGTCGACCGGCTCTGGCCGCGCGGACTGTCAAAGGACGCCGCCCGCGTCGACGAGTGGCCCAAGGCGATCACCCCGTCGACCGAGCTGCGCCGTTGGTACCACGCGGGCGAGGGTTCGTACGAGGAGTTCGCCGCCCGCTACGAGGCGGAGCTGACCGGCGCCGAGTCGGTGGAACTCCTCGACCGTGTGAGGGAATTGGCGGGCAAGGGTCAGGTGACCCTGCTGACGGCCGCGAAGACTCCGGAAGAGAGCCACGCGGCCGTCCTGGCCCGGCTGCTGGGCTGATGCAGCCAACAGGGCTGATATCTCAGCCGGTCTGCTGGGCCGCCGCCCGTCCCGCCGCTCGCCCGGAGAACAGGCAGCCGCCGAGGAAGGTGCCCTCCAGGGCGTTGTAGCCGTGGACTCCGCCGCCACCGAAGCCGGCCACCTCGCCCGCCGCGTACAGGCCGCCCACCGGCTGTCCGTCGGCGCCGAGGGCGCGGGAGTCGAGGTCGGTCTGGATGCCGCCGAGGGTCTTGCGGGTGAGGACGTGCAGCTTGACGCCGATCAGCGGGCCCGCCGCCGGGTCGAGGATCCGGTGCGGGGTGGCGACGCGGCCGAGCCGGTCGCCGATGTAGCGGCGGGCGTTGCGGATGCCCTGCACCTGGGCGTCCTTGCTGTAGGGGTTGGCGAGCTGGAGATCGCGGGCCTCGATCTGGCGCCGCACCTCGGCCGCGTCGAGGAGCGGCTTGTCGGTCAACTGGTTCATCTTCTGGACCAGTTGCTCCAGGTTCGGGGCGGTCACGAAGTCCGCGCCCTTGCGCAGGAAGGCGTCCACCGGACCCGGCGCGCCCTTGCCGAGGACGCGCTCCTTGAGGAAGCCCCGACGGTCCTTGGCGGTGATGTCGGGGTTCTGCTCGGAGCCGGAGAGCGCGAACTCCTTCTCGATGATCTTCTGGGTGAGGATGAACCAGGAGTGGGAGTGTCCGGCGATGTCCTCGGTGGTGCGCAGGTACTTGAGGGTGCCGAGGGTGTCGTAGCCGGGGAGGCAGGGGTCGGGCAGCCGGCGGCCGAGCGCGTCGAACCACATCGAGGACGGGCCGGGCAGGATGCGGATGCCGTGCCCCGGCCAGATCGGGTCCCAGTTCTGCAGGCCCTCGGTGTAGTGCCACATGCGGTCGCGGTTGACCAGTCGTACGCCCGCCCGCGCGCTGATGTCGAGCATCCGGCCGTCGACGTAGGCGGGCACGCCGGTGACCATCCGCTCGGGCGGGGTGCCGAGGCGCTCGGGCCAGTAGCGGCGGACGATGTCGTGGTCGGCGCCGATACCGCCGGAGGTGACGATCACCGCCTGGGCGGTCAGCTCGAAGTCGCCGACCGGGTCGCGGTTGGAGCGTACGCCCCGCGCCGAGCCGTCCTCGGCGAGGACGGTGCCGCGCACGCCCCGCGCCTGCCCCTCCTCGATGACGAGTTCGTCGACCCGGTGGCGGTGGTGGAAGGTCAGCAGCCCGTCCCGCGCGGCCCGCTTGGCGTACTCGACGAAGGGCTCGACGACGCCGGTGCCGGTGCCCCAGGCGATGTGGAAGCGGGGCACGGAGTTGCCGTGCCCGTGGGCACGCAGGTCACCGCGCTCCGCCCAGCCGACGGTCGGCAGGAACTTGATGCCGTGCCCCTCCAGCCAGGACCGCTTCTCCCCGGCCGCGAACTCGACGTAGGCCCGTGCCCAGCGCACCGCCCAGGAGTCCTCGTCGTCGACGCGGTCGAAGCCCGCGCTGCCCTGCCAGTCGTTCCAGGCCAGGTCGAAGGAGTCCTTGATGCCCAGGCGCCGCTGCTCCGGGGAGCCGACGAGGAACAGCCCGCCGAACGACCAGAAGGCCTGCCCGCCCAGGTTGTTGGCGTTCTCTTGGTCCACCAGGGCCACCCGGCGGCCCCGGCTGGTGAGTTCATGCGCGGCGACCAGGCCCGCGAGGCCCGCTCCGACGACGATGACGTCGGCATCCATGGCGACCGTTCCCTTCCTCATTCGGGGGCGCCGCTGCCGTCGGTCAGCAGGGCGGTGAGCAGTTGCTTGAGCCAGGCGCGGGCGCTGTCGACGTCCTTGTCCAGCAGCAGTTGGGTGGTGACTCCGTCGTACGCGGCGACGACCGCGCGGGCGGCGCCGTCGATCCCGCCGAACACGGCGGGCAGCACGGTGGGTCCGGTGGCCCGGGCGAGCCGGTCGGCGATGGCCTCGCGCAGCCGCTCGCGGTGTTCCAGCAAAGTCTGGGCGACGGCCGGGTCCCGGGCGGCGTGCACCAGGAAGTCCGTCTTGACCAGCAGCCAGTCCGCGTCGAGCAGCAGCACCTCCGTGACCCGGTCCACCGACTGCGTCACGTCGAGGTCGGGCCCGTCCAGCGCGAGCGCCCCCGCGACCTGTTCGGCGATCAGGTCGGCGCGCTGCCGGTAGAGGGCGAAGAACAGCTCGTCGAGGCTGGCGAAGTTGGAGTAGAAGGCGCCTCTGCTGTAGCCGGCGGCCTCGCACACCTCCTCGATGGAGACCCGCCCGAAACCCTTGGCGGCGAACACCTCGAACGCGGCGTCGAGCAGATTGGCCCGCGTCCGCACGCGACGCCTGGTCACGCGCCGTGCCGCCTGCTCCGCCACCATGGCCGCCCCTTCGTTCGATACGGGAATGTATCCGATACACCAGTGCATCGAAAGGCCTGTGACGTGCGCGATCGCCCGAGATCACAGATAAGAACACATTTTCGAATCAGGAGTACGCTGGACGCATGACGCACCTGCAGGGCTCCCTCTTCGACCAGACGGACGAGCTGCGGCTCGGCCCGCTCGACGGGATCCGCCGGACCGGGCTCGGCCGCGGCGCCTGGATCGACGTACTGCCGGGCTGGCTCAGCGGCTCGGACACCCTGTTCGCCCAGCTGGCCGCGGAGGTCCCCTGGCGCGCCGAGCGCCGCACGATGTACGACCAGGTCGTCGACGTACCCCGGCTGCTCGCGTTCTACGGCGCGGACGACCCGCTGCCGCATCCGGTGCTGGCCGAGGCACGCACCGCGCTGACCGCGCACTACGCCGAGGAGCTGGGCGAGCCGTTCACCACGGCCGGCCTGTGCTACTACCGCGACGGCCGGGACAGCGTCGCCTGGCACGGCGACCGGATCGGCCGGGGCGCCCGCGAGGACACCATGGTCGCCATCCTCTCCGTCGGCGCGCCCCGCGACCTCCTGCTGCGCCCAGCGGGCGGCGGTGAGACCGTGCGCCGCCCGCTGGGCCACGGCGACCTGATCGTGATGGGCGGCTCCTGCCAGCGGACCTGGGAACACGCGATCCCCAAGTCGACCCGCGCCACGGGTCCCCGCATCAGCGTCCAGTTCCGGCCGCACGGCGTGAACTGAGCCTTTCGCCATCTGCTTTGCTGTTCCCGTCGGGCGACAAGATGGGGATGTGGAAAGGCCATGCGGGCAGACGTACGTCAAGTAGCGGACGGCACCTATCTGGTGCACGGCTCCAACACCAACTGGGTGATCCTGGCCGAGGGGGACGCCGTCACCCTCGTCGACACCGGGTATCCCGGCGACCGGGACCAGGTCCTCGCCTCCCTCACGCAGGTGGGGAGTTCACCCGAGGCCGTCGCGGCCGTCCTGATCACGCACGCGCACAACGACCACCTCGGCTCGGCGGAGTTCCTGCGCGCCTCCTACGGCACGCCGGTGCTCCTGCACGAGGCCGAAGTGCCCCACGCCCGGCGGGAGTTCCTGCATCAGGTGACCGTGGGCACAGTCCTGCGCAACGGCTGGCGGCCCGGCGTCGTGCCCTGGGCGCTGCACGCCCTGCGCTCGGGCGGCACCGAGCATGTGCCGGTGACCGCGCCGGCGGCGTTCGCCCCGGGCGCCCCGCTGGACCTGCCCGGACGGCCGGTCCCCGTGCACACCCCCGGCCACACCGACGGCCACTGCGCGTTCCACCTCCCCGACACCGGCGTACTGATCGCCGGTGACGCGCTGGTGAGCGGGCACCCGACGTCCCGGATCAAGGGCCCGCAACTGCTGCCCGACATGTTCCACCACGAGCGCGCCCGCACCCTCGTGTCCCTGGAGACGCTGGCCGAGCTCGAAGGCGATCTCCTCCTGCCCGGGCACGGACCCGCCCACCGCGGCCCGGTCCGGGAAGCGGCACTTCAAGCACGGGAGCGGGCCCTTTAGGGTGGGATGACGATCACCGGCGAGACGATCACCGCGAGACGAGGACACCCCGCCCATGGCCCTGCAGATCAGCGCGACCAACCCCGAACATCCCGCGCTCCTGCTGGAGCTGCCGTGGCACCTGCCGCTGGAGGACTGGCCGGAGGAGTACCTCGTGCCGCTGCCGCGCGGCATCTCCCGGCACGTGGTGCGCTACGCGCGCGCCGGCGAGGAGGTCATCGCCGTCAAGGAGCTGGCCGAACGGCCCGCGCTGCGCGAGTACGAGCTGCTGCGCGACCTGGACCGGCTCGGCATCCCGGCGGTCGATCCGCTCGCCGTCGTCACCGGCCGCACCGACTCCGGCGGCGCGCCCCTGGAGCCGGTGCTGGTCACCCGGCACCTCGGCGGCTCCATGCCGTACCGCTCGATGTTCGAGACGACGATGCGCCCGGCGACCATGCACCGGCTGATGGACGCCCTGGCCGTGCTGCTGGTCCGGCTGCACCTGGCCGGGTTCGCCTGGGGCGACTGCTCGCTGTCCAACACCCTCTTCCGGCGCGACGCGGGCGCCTACGCCGCCTACCTGGTCGACGCCGAGACCGGCGACCTGCACCCGCAGCTGAGCCCCGGCCAGCGCGACTACGACCTCGACCTCGCCCGCGTCAACATCAGCGGCGAGCTGCTGGACCTGGAGGCGTCCGGCGCACTGCACCCCTCGGTGGACCCGATCGAGTTCGGCACCGAGATCTGCGCCCGCTACCGGGGTCTGTGGCAGGAGCTGACCCGCACCTCGGTCTACCCGGCCGGGAAGTACCACTACATCGAACGCCGGATACGCCGCCTGAACGACCTCGGCTTCGACGTCGCCGAGATGCAGATCGAGCACTCCTCCACCGGCGACACCGTCACCTTCGTGCCCAAGGTCGTCGACGCGGGCCACCACCAGCGCCAACTGCTGCGGCTGACCGGCCTGGACGCCGAGGAGAACCAGGCCCGACGGCTGCTGAACGACCTGGAGAGCTGGATGGCCACCCAGGACGACTACGCCCCGGGCGACCCCCTCGCCGCCCGCCCCGAGGTCCTCGCCCACCGCTGGGTGCGGGACGTCTTCCGGCCCACGGTGCGGGCGGTCCCGCTCGAACTGCGCGGCTCCATGGACCCGGCGGAGATCTACCACGAACTCCTGGAACACCGTTGGTACCTGTCCGAGCGGGCCCAGCACGACATAGGGCTCGACACGGCCGTACAGGACTACGTCACGAACATCCTCCCCAAGGCGCGGGAGACGCTCCAGCCGGTGTCCGCAACCGCGGACTGAGTCAGGAGGCGGGCGGCACCACGGCCACCGGGCAGTCGGCGTGGTGCAGCACACCGTGCGCCACCGAGCCGATGCGGGCGCCGACGGCCGTACGGTGGGCCCGGCGCCCCACGACCATCAGCTGGGCCCGTCCGGCCACCGACAGCAGCACCTGCCCCGCACTGCCCATCTCCACGTGCTCCACCACATGCACGTCGGGGAACCGATCCCGCCACGGCTGCACCGACGCGGCCAGCGCCTTCTTCTCGTACGGCTCGAGACCACCGGCGTCGTCCAGCAGCTTCAGCGAGGACGGGCTGTAGGCGAACAGCGGCGGCAGCGTCCAGGCGCGGACCGCCCGCACGGTGGCGCCGCGGGCCGCCGCCGTCTCGAACGCGAACCGCAGCGCGGCCGCGCTGTCCTCCGGCTCGCCCTGCTGACCGACCACGATCTCGTGCCCGGCGACCTCGGCGGACGGCTGGTCCCCGGCCCGCACCAGCACGATCGGACGCTCGGCCTCCACGATCACCTGCTGCCCGACCGAGCCGAGCAGGAAGCCGACGACGGCGCCGTGGCCACGGGAGCCGAGCACGAGCATCTCGGCGTCCACCGCGGCGGCGACGAGCGCGTCGACGGGCCCGCCCTCCGCCACGTCGACGGAGACCTCCAGACCGGGATGGCGCGCACCGACGTCCCGGGCGGCCTGCTCCACCGCCTCCCGCGCCCAGTGCGCCTGCGTGTCCGGGTCCGCCTCCTCGACCGCCTCGAACGGCTGGAACCGCCAGGCGTGCACCACCCGCAGCGCCAGCCCGCGCCGGACCGCCTCACGGGCCGCCCACCCCAATGCGGCCACGCTCTCCTCGGTGCCGTCGAATCCTGCCGTGATCGGGCGCGTCATGTCCCGGAGCCTCCCTGTGTCGTGGTCATGTCCTGGCCCCCAGTCTTCACTACGCTGCTCCCATGGCCTTGGAGTGGGAACAAGTGAACGTGGACGCGGCCGATCCGGTGGCGCTGGGCAGCTGGTGGGCCGAGGCACTCGGCTGGGTGGTCCTCAACGACTCCCCCGACGAGTACGAGATCCGCCCGTCCCCGGACCGTCTTCCCGGCCTGATCTTCTCACCGGTCCCCGAACAGAAGAGGATCAAGAACCGCCTCCACCTCGACTTCCGCCCGGACGACCAGGAGGCCGAGGTCGCCCGCTTCCTCGCCCTCGGCGCCCGCCGCGCCGACGTCGGCCAGGGCGAGCAGTCCTGGGTGGTGCTCCAGGACCCCGAGGGCAACGAGTTCTGCGTCCTGTCCTCCCGCCGACGCTGAAGCGCACGATGGACACCGACTCGCTGAGCGCGGCGGCGGACACCTTCCAGCGTCTGCGGCCGCGGCTGTTCGGCATCGCCTACCGCGTCCTGGGCAGCGTGGTGGAGGCCGAGGACGTGGTGCAAGAAACGTGGGTGCGCTGGCAGGGAGCGGACCGTGACACGGTGCTCGACCCCGGGGCCTTCCTGGCGAAGACCACCACCCGCCTCGCGATCAATGTGGCCCAGTCGGCCCGGGTGCGCCGAGAAACGTACGTCGGGCCGTGGCTGCCGGAACCGGTCGACACCAGCGTGGATCCGCAGGTCGGCGCGGAGCGCGGCGAGGCGCTGGAGCTGGCGGTGCTGCTGATGCTGGAGCGGCTGAACCTGGTGGAGCGGGCGGCCTACGTGCTGCGGCAGGCGTTCGATCACGGCTACGACGAGATCGCGGCCTTCCTGGAGCTGAGCCCGGTCAACACACGCCAGATCGTCAGCCGGGCCCGCAAGCGGCTGGCCGCCGAGCGCCGGGAACCCGTCGACCCCGCACAGCACCGACGGCTCCTCGACGCCTTCCTCGCCGCCGCCCGTGACGGTGACGTCGCCGCCCTCGAAAGCGTGCTCTCGGCGGACGTCGTCACCTACGCGGACGGCAACGGGCTGCGGGGTGTGGCCCGGCTGGAGATCACAGGCGCCACGCGCACGGCCCGGGTCACCGCCTTCGCGCACAAGTTCTTCCCCGGCGCCGAGTACGCCGTCGCCGAGGCCAACGGCCTGCCCTGCCTGGTGCTGCACCAGGGCGGCACGACGGTCGCCCTGGTGAGCATGACCGTGGGCCCCGACGGCATCGACGCCCTGTACTGGGTCATCGCGCCGGAGAAGCTGCGGGCCTACGAGCGCTCCGCGAAGAGGGCTGCCTAGCCCTGCTCGAGCCAGTCCTCGTACCGGGTGGCCGCGACATGGATGCCGGCGTCGCCGGTCAGGACGTCCGGCATGCCCGCGAACAGGCTCGCCGTCTCGTCCGTGACGACCGAACGGCCGTCCGGCTTCGCGGCGAGGGTGATCGCGCCGAGCCGGTCGAGGCCATAAACCTCGGGACCGGCAATGTCGCGGATGCCGTTCGACGGATCGCCCTGCGCCGCCTCGGCGACGGCCGCCGCGACATCGGCGGAGGCGATCGGACGCAGCGGCAGCGACGGCAGACGGACCTCGGTGCCCTCGGTGGCCATGTCCATCACCGGCGCGATGAACTCGAAGAACTGGGTGGCGCGCACCAGGCTGTAGGGCACGCCGCTGTCGCGAACGGCCCTTTCCTGGGCGACCTTGGCCTCGTAGTAGCCGTAGCCGGGCACCTGGTCGACGCCGACGATGGACAGCCCCACGTGGTGGCGGACGCCCGCCTCCTTCTCGGCCGCGAACAGGTTCCGCGCGGAGCGGGTGAAGAAGTCCAGTGCCGCCTCGGTCTCGAACGACGGCGAGTTCGACACGTCCACGACCACGTCCGCGCCCTTCAGCGCCTCCGCGAGGCCGTCGCCGGTGAGCGTGTCCACGCCCGTGGAGGGGGCCGCGGGAACGGCCTCGTGACCGTTCTCGCCCAGCAGCGCGACCACCTGCGAGCCGATCCGGCCCGTACCGCCGATCACCACGATCTTCATCTCTGTCTCCCTGAGCCGCTCTCGGCGGGTCCGACGACCTCCGCCGGACCCGGTGCGTCACCGCGCACACCAGAAGGACCGCGCAAGGGCCGGGTCTGTGACAGCGGCTCGGTCGTATCTGAGCAGAGCGGCACGATCGAACATACGATGGCCACAGTCGGCAGGGCGGCAGCCGTCGCCGTGTCGGGGCACCGGACCACTCGGGGTGGGAGACGTATGGCACAGGCCGCCGAATCCGCGCGGACCGTCATCCTGACCGTGGACGACGACCCGGGGGTCTCCCGGGCCGTGGCCCGGGACCTGCGGCGGCGTTACGGCGAGTCGTACCGGATCGTGCGCGCGGAATCCGGCGAGTCCGCGCTGGAGGCGCTGCGGGAGCTGAAGCTGCGCGGCGACCTCGTGGCCGTGATCCTGGCCGACTACCGCATGCCGCAGATGAACGGCATCGAGTTCCTCGAGCAGGCCATGGACATCCATCCCGGCGCCCGGCGCATCCTGCTCACCGCGTACGCCGACACCAGTGCCGCCATCGACGCCATCAACGTCGTGGATCTCGACCACTACCTCCTCAAGCCCTGGGACCCGCCGGAGGAGAAGCTCTACCCCGTGCTGGACGACCTGCTGGAGGCCTGGCGGTGCAGTGACTACCGGCCGGTGCCCGCCACCAAGGTCGTCGGTCACCGGTGGTCGGCGCGGTCCTCGGACGTCCGGGAGTTCCTCGCCCGCAACCAGGTGCCCTACCGCTGGTACTCCGCCGACGAGCCCGAGGGACAGCGGCTGCTCGCCGCCGCCGGGCAGGACGGACGGCGGCTGCCCCTGGTGATCACCCCGGAGGGCACCCCCCTGGTCGAGCCGGACGTGCCCGAGCTGGCCTCGCACGTCGGCCTCGCGACCACACCCACCGCCGACTTCTACGACCTCGTCGTCATCGGCGGCGGCCCGGCCGGTCTGGGGGCCGCGGTGTACGGCGCGTCCGAGGGCCTGCGGACGGTGCTCGTGGAGCGGTCGGCGACCGGCGGGCAGGCGGGGCAGAGCTCGCGGATCGAGAACTACCTCGGCTTCCCCGACGGTGTCTCCGGCGCCCAGCTCACCGACCGGGCCCGCCGTCAGGCCGCCAAGTTCGGCGCCGAGGTCCTCACCGCGCGCGAGGTCACGGGGCTGGAGGTGAGCGGCGCCGCGCGTGTCGTGCGGTTCTCCGACGGCTCGGCCATCGCCGCGCACAGCGTGATCCTGGCGACCGGCGTGTCCTATCGCCAGCTCCAGGCGCCCGGCTGCGAGGAGTTGACCAGTTGCGGAGTGTTCTACGGCTCCGCGCTGACCGAGGCGCCCGCCTGTCAGGGGCAGGACGTGTACATCGTCGGCGGCGCCAACTCCGCGGGGCAGGCGGCGATGTATCTGTCCAAGGGCGCCAAGTCGGTGACACTGCTGGTGCGCGGGGCCGATCTGTCGGCGTCGATGTCGCACTACCTCATCCAGCAGATCGAGGAGGCGCCCAACATCTCCGTGCGGCCGAGGACGGTCGTCGACTCCGCGCACGGCGAGGGCCACCTCGAACAGCTCACTCTGCGCGACACGCAGACCGGGGAGAGCGAACTCGTCGACGCGCAGTGGCTGTTCGTCTTCATCGGCGCGGCTCCGCTGACCGACTGGCTGGACGGCACCGTGCTCCGCGACGCGGACGGCTTCATCCTCACCGGTCCCGATCTCACCCCCGACGGACGGCCCCCGGCGGACTGGGAGCTGGACCGGCCGCCGTACCACCTGGAGACCAATGTGCCCGGCGTGTTCGTGGCCGGCGACGCGCGCGCCGAGTCGGCCAAGCGGGTCGCGTCCGCCGTCGGAGAGGGAGCCATGGCCGTGATGCTCGTCCACCGTTATCTGGAGCAGTCGTGAGCGGACAGCCCATGCCGTGCAGCCCTGTGGAAATAGGGTCGTTGTTCCTGTTCGAGAAGCTCTCGCCGGAGCAGCTCGGCAGGCTGTGCGCCGCGGGGCGGGTGGAGCGGTTCGAGCCCGGACCGGTCTACGCCGAGGGCGATCCGGCGACCTGCTTCTACGTGATGATCGAGGGCACGGTCGTGCTGTCCCGCCGGGTCGGCGCGGACGACGTGGAAGTGATCCGCAGCTCCCAGCGCGGGGTGTACTCCGGGGCCATGCAGGCCTATCTCGGCGACCGGGACCGGCAGGTCTACAACAACTCCATGCGGGTGACGGAGCCGTCGCGGTTCTTCGTGCTGCCCGCGGACACGTTCGCGGCCATCATGCAGGAGTGGTTCCCGATGGCGGTGCATCTGCTGGAGGGGTTGTTCTTCGGTTCGAAGAACACTCAGCGGGTGATCGGGCAGCGGGAACGGCTGCTGGCGCTGGGCTCGTTGTCGGCGGGTCTCACCCATGAGCTCAACAACCCCGCGGCGGCGGCCGTCCGGGCCACCGCCACCCTGCGCGAGCGGGTGGCGAAGATGCGGCACAAGCTGGCCGTGATCGCCTCGGGGCCGTATCCGCGCGAGAGCCTCGCGGGCCTCATCGAGATCCAGGAGCGCACCGCCGAACTCGTGGGCAAGGCACCGGCCTTGAGCCCGCTGGAGGCGGCCGACCGGGAGGACGCGCTCACCGACTGGTTCGACGACCACGGCATCCAGGAAGGCTGGCGGCTCGCGCCGACGTTCGTCCAGGCCGGGCTCGACGTCGACTGGCTGGAGCAGGTCGCGGCGGCGGTGGAGGAGGACATCCTGCCCGGGGCGATCGGCTGGCTCAACTACACCGTCGAGACCGAGCTGTTGATGAGCGAGATCGAGGACTCCACGACCCGCATCTCGCATCTGGTCGACGCGGCCAAGCAGTACTCCCAGCTCGACCGCGCGCCGTACCGCAGTGTCGACGTGCACGAACTCCTCGACAGCACGCTGCTGATGCTCTCCGGGAAGATCGGCCGGCAGATCAAGGTGGTCAAGGAGTACGACCGGACTCTCCCGGAGATCCCCGCGTACCCGGCCGAGCTCAACCAGGTGTGGACGAACCTCATCGACAACGCGGTGTCCGCGATGAACAGCGCGGGTGGCGAGGGGACGTTGACGGTGCGGACGGCCTCCGACCACGACCGGCTGCTGGTGGAGTTCCGGGACACCGGTGTGGGCATCCCGCGGGAGATCCGCGACCGGATCTTCGACCCCTTCTTCACCACCAAGCCCGTCGGCGAGGGGACGGGGCTCGGGCTCGACATCTCCTGGCGGATCGTGGTGAACAAGCACCACGGGTCGCTGCAGGTGGAGTCCGAGCCGGGCGACACGCGGTTCCAGGTGCTGCTTCCGCTCACCGCCGCGGACGAGGACACGAGTGAGGAGTCCGTATGACCGAGGTGAACGGTATCGATCCCAGCGCTCCGCCGAGCGGTGCCGGGTGCGTGGACTGTGACGCCGTCGGAGGCTGGTGGTTCCATCTGCGGCGATGTGCGCAGTGCGGTCACATCGGGTGCTGCGACTCCTCGCCCGCCAAGCACGCCACGGCGCACTTCAGGGAGACCGGGCATCCCGTCGTGCAGAGCTACGAGCCGGGTGAGGGCTGGTTCTGGGACTACAGCACGTCGGAGTTGTACGAGTCCGGGCCCGAGTTGGCCGCGCCTGACAGTCACCCTGCCGATCAGCCTTCGCCCGGGCCTGCGGGGCGGGTGCCTTCCGACTGGGCTCAGGTGTTGAAGGGCGCCTGAGGGGGCGGGGCCGGCTCGGAACAGTCCGACTAGGATTGGGCAGTGACCCAGAATCTGTCCCCCGCTCCCCTCGTCGGCCGTGAGCAGGAGCTTGACCGGCTCCTCGGTGTGCTCGCGCGGGCCCGCGCCGGTGAGGCTCGGGCCGTGCTGCTGGCCGGGGACGCGGGGGTCGGGAAGACTCGGGTCCTGGACGAGGTCGCCTCCCGGGCTGCCCGGGACGGGATGACCGTGCTCACCGGGCACTGCGTGGATCTCGGTGATGTCGGGTTGCCCTACCTGCCGTTCACCGAGGTGCTCGGTGTGCTCGCCGGGGATGAACGGTTCGCCGGGGTGCTGGCGGCGCATCCGGAGGTCGAGCGGATGCTGGGCGGGGGGACGGACACCGCCCGGGACTCACGGCCGCGGTTGTTCGAGGGGATGGCCGGGCTGCTGGCGGATCTCGCGGACGTGTCCCCGCTGCTGCTCGTCCTGGAGGACCTGCACTGGGCCGACCAGTCCTCCCGGGATCTGCTGCGGTTCCTGCTCAGCCGGGGTGTGCTGCAACGCCCGGCGGGCGGGGTGGCGGTGCTAGCCTCCTACCGCGCGGACGACCTGCACCGACGCCATCCCCTGCGGCCGCTGTTGGCCGAGCTGGTACGGCTGCCGGCGGTGGAGCGGCTCGAACTGCGGCCGCTGGCCGACACCGAGGTGACCCGGCTGGTGCGGGCCCTGCAGGAGCGCCCGCTGCCGGAGACCACGGTCCGCCGGATCGTCGAGCGTGCCGAGGGCAACGCCTTCTACGCCGAGGAACTCCTCGCGGCCACCGACACCGAGGCCGGCGGGGTGCCGAGCGGGCTCGCAGACGTCCTGCTGATCCGCTTCGAGCAACTCTCCGAGACGGCCCAGCAGGCGCTGCGCACCGCCGCCGTCGCCGGGCGGCGCGTCGAGCACGATCTGCTGCGGGAGGCGGTGGGTCTGCCGGAGGCGGAGCTGGAGTCGGCGCTCCGCGAGGCGCTGGGGCGGCAACTGCTGGTCCCCGGGACCGGCGACACGTACTCCTTCCGGCACGCCCTGGCCCGCGAGGCCGTCTACGCGGATCTGCTGCCCGGCGAACGGGCCCGGCTGCACGGCGCGTTCGCCCGGCTGCTCGCCGACCGGCCCCGGCGCGCCGAGACCGCGGCCGAGCGCGCCCACCACTACCGCGAGAGCCACGACCTGGCCGAGGCGCTCACCGCCTCGTTGGAGGCCGCCGACCACGCCCGCCGGCTCGGCGCCCCCGCCGAGGAGCTGCGGCACCTGGAGACCGCGCTCGACCTGTGGCCCGCGGTGGATCCGGCCGCACGGCCCTCGGGCGAGGAGGGTGACCGGGTGACGCTCACCCTGCGCGCCTCCTCGGCGGCCGCCCACGCCGGTGAGGCGCACCGCGCGGTCGCGCTGACCCGGGCCGCGCTGGCCGGCGTGGACCAGGAGGAGGACTCCGAGCTGGCCGCCCGGGTCCGCTACACCCTCGCCGACAATCTGATCACCGTCGACAACCTGAGCGCGGCCTACGCCCACAGCAGCGAGGCGCTCGCGCTGATCCCGGCCGAACCCGCGACGCCCACCTGGGTGTGGGCCGCCGCCACGCATGTCCTGGCGGCCCGTCAGGTCGGCGAGACCGAGAAGGCGTTGCAGGTGGCCCGGGAGGCGCTGGCGGTCGCCGAGCGGCTCGGCGTGACGGACGCCCGGGCCGATCTGCTCGTCTCGCTCGCGATCCTCGAAGGCGGCGGCCGGAGCAGCGAGAGCGGCCGGGCGCGGCTGAAGGAGGCTCGCGAGCTGGCGCGCGGTTCGGGCAACGCGCAGGTGGAACTGCGCGTGCTGTTCAGTCTCGCCATCGGCAGCTTCGAGGCGGGCGAGCTCGAGGAGAGCCTGCCGTGGCTGACCGAGGGCCTGGACCGGGCCCGGCGCGCCGGGCTGCTGTCCTCGACGTATCCGCTGGAGATGCGCTATCTGCGGCTGCTGGTGCTGTACACGCTCGGCCACTGGGACGAGTGCCTGAAGGCGTCCGCCACCGACGCCGAGGTACTGCCGACGGCGGGCGGGTACACGTCCGGGCCCGCCTGGTACGTGTCGCTCGCGCGCGGTGACCTGACGGCCGCCGACCGGGCCGGGGTCCTCCTGGAGGGGCCCTTCGACTGGATGGGCACGCTGGTCGCCGGCATCGTCCGGACCGACGCCGCCGCGCTGGCCGGCGATCCGGAGGCGGCGGTCGAGCGGATGTGGTCCACGGTCACCGCCCTCACCGACGACCTCGGCGTCCGCCCCGACGTGACGGTGCGCCTCGCCGCGCTCGCCCTGTCCGCCGTGGCCGACCGGGCCACCGAGCTGCGGCGGGGCGGGGACGGACCCGGCGCACGGCGGTGGGCGGACACGGCGACGGAACTCGTCGAGCTGGCCCGCCACTCGGCGGCGCGCGGCGTGCACCGGGCGCCGCAAGGCCCCGAGGGCAAGGCGTGGCTGGCCCGCGCCGAGGCGGAGTGGCTGCGGGCCACGTCGGGACCCGATGTGGCGGCCTGGGGCCAGGCGGTGGCCGCGTTCGACTACGGCGACGCCTACGAACTGGCCCGCTGCAGGTTCCGGCACGCCGAGGCCCTGCTGACGGCCGAGCGGCGCGAGGAGGCGGCGGCCGAGGCGGCGGCGGTCCGGGAGACGGCCGTTCGGCTGGGCGCCGGGCCCCTGTTGGAGCGGGTGGACGCCCTGGTAGGCCGGGGCCGCCTCGCCGACACCTCGTCCGCCGCGGACCGCACCTCCCCGCTGACCGCCCGGGAACAGGACGTGCTCCGGCTGCTGGCCCGGGGCCGCAGCAACCGGCAGATCGGCGAGGAGCTGTTCATCAGCGGCAAGACGGCCAGCGTCCATGTCTCCAACATCCTCGCCAAGCTCGGCGCGGCGAGCCGTGGCGAGGCGGTGGCGATCGCCTACCGCGAGGGGCTGATCGCGCCGGAGCCGACGGCGTCCTCCAGCTGAGGCGGCTCCGCAGGATCCCCCATGCGGGCGACCCATGTCCGCGTATGTCCCGAATGGCCATCTTTCTATCTCTCCCGGCACTACTGTGCGTCGCCGTGACGGTGTGTCAGCAGGGAGAGAGGATGCGGATGGACTCGGCAACGGTGGGCAGGGGTACGGCGTTGGGGACCGCGGTCCTCCTCTCCCTCCTGACGGTCCCGGCGCACGCGGCGCCCCAGGAACCCGCACCCGACCTCGCGGGCCTGCGCGGCGTCCTGCGCACGGCGATGGACCACGGGGCGCCCGGCGCGACAGCACGCGTCGACGATCACGGCATCGTCCTGAGGACATCGGCGGGCGTCGCGGACCGGAAGACGGGGCGGGCCCTCACCACCACCGACCGGTTCCGCATCGGAAGTGTCACCAAGACCTTCTCCGCCGTCGTCCTCCTGCAACTCGTCGACGAGAAGAGGCTGCAGCTCGACGCCTCGGTCAACCGCTATCTGCCCGGGCTGCTGCCGGACGACCGGATCACCGTGCGCCACGTCCTCAGCCACCGCAGCGGCCTGTACGACTACACCAACGACATGTTCGCGCGGACGGTTCCCGGCTTCGAGGCGGTCCGCAGCAAGGTGTTCACCTACCGCCAGTTGATGGACCGCTCCCTGCGCAAGCCGCGCACCACCGCGCCGGGCGGCGCCTACACGTACTCCAACACCAACTTCGTGGTCGCCGGCATGCTCATCGAGAAGCTGACCGGGAACGCGGTCGCCACCGAGTACCAGCACCGGATCATCGAGCCGTTGCAGCTCACGGACACCTTCTACGTCCATCCCGGCACAAGGATCCCGGGCCGGTACGCCCGGGGCTATCTCACCCCGGACGCGGCCGGGGCCGCGCTGGTCGACGCGACCGAGCAGACGGTGTCCTGGGCGCAGAGCGCGGGCGCGGTGATCTCCAGCGCGCGGGACCTGAACACCTTCCTCTCCGCGCTCCTGCGCGGCGAGCTGACCTCGGCGGCCCAGCTGACGCAGATGCGGCGGTGGGTGCCCGCGGGCTCCGGCCAGGCGTACGGACTCGGGCTACGGCGCCGGGACCTGTCGTGCGGGGTGTCGGTGTACGGGCACACCGGCGCCGTCCAGGGTTTCTACACCTACGCGTTCGCCTCCAAGGACGGCGGGCGCAGTCTTGCGGCGTTCGCCAACACCTCCAACAACGGCAAGGTGCACACCACCATGCTGGGCGCACTGGAGTCGGCGTTCTGCGGCAAGCAGGCCAAGGCGCCGCGCGGCTCCTCGGTCGGCGGCACGCCCGAGGCCGCCGCCGTCCGCTGATCCCCGACCGGTGGGGAACCCTCGCGGGGCGACGCGCGTTGTCCGGACAGCTCTCACCGGAGCGCGTACGACGACACCAGGACAGCCCGATGTACGAGTTGGTCCCCGGGGGCAACGTTCCCCTCCCGGGCGGCGCCGTGGCCGTCCGGGTGCCCGGTCCCTTCGACGTGTCCGCGCTCATCACGGACGACGGCGGCAAGGTCCGCGGCGACGGCGACTTCGTGTTCTACAACCAGCCGTCGGCTCCGGGCGCCCGGCTGCACGGCGCCACCCTGACCGTCGACCCGGCGCGGCTGCGGGCGGACGCCACCCGGGTGACGGTCGTCGTCAGCCCCGCCGACCCCGGCACCGCCCTCGGCAGCCTGCCCACCCCCACGCTCCACGTCACCGGACCGGGCGGCCGCCCTCTCGCCCGGTTCGTCCCGCCGCCGCCCCGGCAGGAGACGGTGCTGCTGCTGGCCGAGCTGTACCGGCGCGGCGGCGGCTGGAAGCTTCGCGCCCTGGGACAGGGGTACGCGGACGGACTGGCGGGCCTCGCCCGGGACTTCGGGGTCGAGGTCACGCAGGACGCGCCGATACAGGCCCCCGATGAGTTCACCCGCCTCGTCAACGCCGCCCGCGCCGCGGCCGGTTCCCCGCCCGTCACCCCGGACGCCCGGCTGGCCTCCGCCGCCCGCGCCCACGCGGAAGCCATGGCCGCCGCGGGGCGTCTGGGCGTGGAGGGCCGGGACGGAGTCTCCGTCCACCAGCGCGTCACCGCCGCCGGATACGCGTATCTGACCGTCGGTGAGCACCTGGTGTCCGGCCCGCGCACGCCGACCGAGTTCGTCGAGTACTGCCTGCGCACCGACCAGGCCCGGCGCACCCTCCAGGACCCGGTGTTCACCCACGCCGCCGTGGCGTGCGTCCCCGCCGGGCGCGGCGGCGACTTCTACTGGACGGCGCTGTGGGCCCGCCCGTTCACCACCGCGGACCTGGCCCGGACCGCCACTCAGGTCGTCGATCTCACCAACCGCGAGCGCTCCAGGGCCGGTCTTCGCCCGCTCGCCGCCGACCCGGTCCTGACCGCCGCCGCGCAGGCGCACAGCGCCGACATGGTCGCGCGGGCCTTCTACTCCCACACCTCGCCCGAAGGCAGCCGGCCCTGGGACCGGGCGGCCGCGGCCGGCTCCCGGCACCGCTCGATCGGCGAGAACATAGCCTGCGGCCAGCGCTCCCCCACCGAGGTCGTGGAGGGCTGGATGAACAGTCCCGGTCATCGCGCCAACATCCTCAAGCGCGAGTTCACGCACATCGGCATCGGTTTCGCGGGCGGCGGGCCGGCCGGCACGTACTGGACCCAGCTCTTCGGCGCGTGAACCTCGCCCGTCTAGGCGGAAGCAGGTCGTCCGCGACACGATGCCGTCATGAAGGGTGACCTCTTTTCAAGTGAGCACATGGTCCAGCCCGCCACCGCGCCGGGCATGACGGTCGAGAACGCCAAGTGCATCCGCTACGCGGTGAGCGGGGAGATGCTGGCCCGCCAGGGCGCGATGATCGCCTACCGCGGAGATCTCCAGTTCGAGCGCAAGGGCCAGGGCGTGGGCGGAATGCTCAAGCGCGCGGTCACCGGCGAGGGGCTGCCGTTGATGGCGGTGCGCGGTCAGGGCGAGGCCTGGTTCGCGCACGAGGCGCAGAACTGCTTCGTCGTGGAACTCGACCCGGGTGACGAGTTCACCGTCAACGGCCGCAACGTCCTGTGTTTCGACGCCACGTTGTCGTACCGGATCGCGACGGTGAAGGGGGCGGGCATCACCGGCGGCGGCCTGTTCAACAGCGTGTTCACCGGCCAGGGCCGACTGGGTCTGGTCTGCGACGGCAATCCGCTGGTGATCCCGGTCTCGGCGCGGTATCCGGTGTACGTCGACACCGACGCGGTCGTCGGCTGGAGCGCGGGCCTCGGGACCTCACTGCACCGCTCGCAGTCCATAGGCTCGATGCTGCGCGGCGGCTCCGGTGAGGCCGTACAGCTGATGCTGAGCGGAGAGGGTTATGTCGTCGTACGGCCGAGCGAGGCCACCCCGCCGAAGGCCCAGCAGCACTGACGGTCCGTGAGGTGATCTGCGCCTCACGGGCAACCCGGCCGGCTCCGTACACGTCTTGATCCACAACAGCTGACACCGCCCTGGTCCCCCGGGGGGCCGGGGCTGGTTTCACTCGCTCTATACACTCCATGTATACGCTTAATGTATAGATGGAGTGCATACGGATCGAAAGGCATCCATGTACGGCAAGGCATTCGCCCCCGAGTACCAGGGCGCGCTCACCACCCTGTCCGTGAACTCATCGCTGACGGACGTCCTGGCCGCCGGCACGCAGGAGTTGCGGGCCGCCGAGCGGACCGGGCGGCACGGCGAGGCGGCGCGCTCGGGGCTCGCGGTGGCCGAGGCGCACCGGCGCCTGGGGCAGATCGGGGAAGCGGACCGGGCCTGGAAGGCGAGTTACCGCGCCGCCCGCGCCGCCGAGGACACCGCCGCGATGGCCTGGGCGCTGTGGAGCGGCGGCACCCTGGCCCGCCAGCGCGGCGAGTTCGCCCTCGCCCGGCGTCTCCTCCAGCTCGCCGCCGACCTCGGCGAGCGCGGCGGGGACGTCGTCGTGCGCGGCTACTCCCTCGCGGGGCTTGCCGAGACCGGCCGTATCCAGGGCGACTACGAGGCCGTCGCCCGGCTGCACGAGCAACTCCTGGCGGAGGCCAGGCGCCGCGGCGAGGCGCGGCACACGGTGTGGGCGCTGGAGGGCATCGCCCAGATCCACCGCAACACCGGCTCCTACGACACCGCGTTCGCCCTGTTCGAGGAGGCGGCCGAGATCGCCGCCCGTGCCGAGGACCGCCGCGGGCACGCCTGGGCGTTGCGAGGGCTCGCCGACATCGTCTCGGTGCGCGACGGCGACACCGAACGGGCGCTGGGGCTGCTGTCCGAGGCGGAGACCACCTGCCGGACGATGAGGCTGTCCAGCGCGCTCGCCTACAACCACAAGATGCGCGGCAACGTCCTGTACCGCGCCGGTCGTTACGCCGAGGCCCGCGAGCTCTACGAGCAGGCGCTCGAGGAGTTCCGCGCCATGAGCGAGCCGCGCGGCGAGGCACTGGCCCGCCTGGGACTGGCCAAGTCCAGGGCCCGGCTGGGCCGGGACCGGTCCGAGACGGAGGCCGAACTCGCCGAACTGGCCCACATCTTGGACCGCATCGGCCTCAAGCACGCCCGGGAGATGGTGGCCCGTGCCCAGCAGGAGCTCGACGCGGAGGTCGTACGGTGACGGCGGTCCCCTCCACAGCCCCCCTGACCGGCGTCCACGTGCTGGCCAGGTGCCGGGAGTCGGTCCGGCCCGAGCTGGAGCGGGCCGTGGCCGGGCTGCATCCCTGGCTGGCGGAGATGGCCGCCTACTCCTTCGGCTGGTGCGCGGCGGGCGGCGCCCCGGTGGCCAACTCCGGCGGCAAGGGGGTGCGGCAGGCCCTGGCGGTGCTCGGCGCCGAGGCGGTGGGCGGCCCCGGCCCCGCCGGGACGACGGCCGCGGTGGCGGTGGAACTGGTGCACGTCTTCTCGCTGCTGCACGACGACATCATGGACGGCGACACCGCCCGCCGGGGCCGGCCCACCGGGTGGAAGGCGTACGGCACAGGACCGGCGGTTCTCGCGGGTGACGCCCTGTTCGCGCTGGCCGTGGAGACGCTCGCCGCGGCACCGGGCGGCGGGGAGGCCGTACGGCTGCTGGCGGCAGCGCTCGGTGATCTGGTGCGCGGTCAGGCGGACGACCTGCTGTTCGCGGCCCGGCCCTGGACCGGGCCCGAGCGGGTGCGGCCCGAGGAGTACCGGGCGATGGCCGAGCGGAAGACGGGCGCGCTGCTGGGCTGCGCGCTCGCGCTGGGCGCCGCGCTCGGCGGGGCACCGGTCGGCACGGTCGCCGCGCTGGACCGGGCCGGGCGGGACCTCGGGATCGCCTTCCAGATCGTCGACGACATGCTCGGCGTCTGGGGCGATCCGGCCGTCACCGGCAAGCCCGTCCACAACGATCTGCGGGCCCGCAAGAAGACACTCCCGGTCCTGGTCGCCCTCGACACATCCGTCGCCGCTCACCTGGCCGGACTTCTGGAGTCGGGCGAGCGGCCCAACGCGGCGGCCGTACTGATCGAGGAGGCGGGCGGCCGGTCCGAGGTGCTGCGCGAGGCACGGCAGCGGATCGCCGCGGCCGAGGCAGCCCTGGACGCCGTACCCCTGGAAGCGGGCGCGGTCCGGGAGTTGCGGGCGCTGCTGGACTTCCTGGTGCGGCGCGACCTGTGAGACGGACGACTTGGGGGACGCGTGTTCGATGCATCGGATGAACAAAGGGAGATCGGCGCATCTCGCTCGGCGAACCTTGAACGCACCCCGTCACGCACGCCGTACCTGAGGGAAAGGTGAGAGCCAGGGGTTCAGCGAGGGATGACCATGGTCAAGGCACACGTCTCCACACCCGTGTTGGTCGCCGGAAGATACCGGCTCGTCGAGGTGCTCCACCAGGAGACCAACCGCGTCTGCTGGTACGGCGAGGACATCGGGGTGGAGCGGCCGGTCATGGTCACCCAGATCGGGCTGCCGGAGGATCCGGGCGGCGAGGAGGGGCGCCGGATCACCGCGCGCGTCCTGCGGGCCGGCGAGCGGATGTCGCTGGTGTGCCCCGACCGGGTCGCCGAAGTCGTCGACGCCGTCGAGGAGTCGGGCACGCTGTGGGTGGTGACCCGGTGGGTCGACGGCCGGCCGTTGAGTGAACTGCTCTCCCATCAGGGCGTGTTGAACTATGTACGAGTCGCGCGCATCGGTCTGGAGCTGCTCGACGTGCTGGAGGTGGCGCACGGGCGGGGCATCGTCCACGGCGAACTCAGCCCGGCCCAGGTGTTCCTCCGGGACCAGGGGCCCCTCGTCGTCACCGGTTTCGGGCTGGCCGACGCCACCCTCGCACCCCGGCTGTCCGCGCCCGCCTACGCCTCGCCCGAGCAGGCCCGCGACGAGCCGACCGGTCCGGCGACCGACCTGTGGGCGCTCGGAGCGCTGCTCTACACGATGGTCGAGGGGCGCCCGCCGTTCCGGGACCGGGGGCGCCCGGAGGCCACGCTGAAGGGCGTGGACCGGCTGCCGCTGCGCACGCCGGTGCGCGCCGGGCCGCTCACCCAGCTCCTGCAGGGCCTGCTGCGCAAGGACCCGCTGGAACGGCTGCCCCGCCCGGTCGTCCGGGAGGCCCTGGTCCGCGTCCTGGACGAGGAGAGCGCGACCATGCCGAGCCCGCGGCTGCGCGGCCGGTACGCCCACTGCGCGACCTGGAGCAACCGCACGATGATCGCCGGGACGGCCCTGGCCGTCGCCACCGTCACGGTCGCCGTCCTCGCCGTGACCGACCGGCTGCCGGGCGGTTCCGACTCCCCCGCCGCCGGGACACCGCCGCGCCCGGCACCGTCCGCCACCGCGTCCGCCGCGCCCTCCGGCCCGCTCTCCCCGACACCCACTCCCACCCCCACCCCCACACCCACACCCACACCCACACCCACCGAGTCGCCCTTCAGCCGCTACGACTCACCGGAGGGCTTCTCCGTCAGCCTCCCCGAGGGCTGGCGGCCGCTGAGCACCGACCGGGTCTCGGAGCTGGCGTACCGCGTCGTGCTCGGTACGGAGGGCGACGCGCGGACGCTGACGGTGACCTACAGCGAGCGAGTGGGCCCGGATCCCGTCGCCGTCTGGCGTGACGTGGAGCCGGGGCTGAAGGAAGGCGGCGGCTACCGCCGGATCGGGGAGATCCGGCCGACGACGTACCGGGACCGGGAGGCCGCCCAGATGGAGTGGCTCGCCGACGCCGACGGCACCCGGGTGCGCACCCTCGGCACGGGCTTCCTGCTCGGCGGCGGCCGTGGCTTCTCGCTGCGCTGGACGGCGCCCGCGGCCGCCTGGGACGACCCGGACAACCGCGAGGCCCTGGACACCGCCCTGCGTACCTTCCGGGAACCGTCAGACTGACCGTCGGGGCGCCCCCGTCCTGTGCAGCGGCAGGGGGTGCAACGGCTGGGTGCGCCAGCGGACCGTGCAGGTGCGGTCCGGGAGCGTGCAGGTCACCGCGAGGCGGTGGGGCGTCTCCAGGAAGATCACCTCCGCCTCGAGGGTGTCGGGGCCGGTCCAGCCGCCGCTGACCGCGGTGGGAACCGGCTGCTCGGTCACGCTCCAGCCGCTGCTCGCGAGGCGCACCTCCAGCCGGTGCCCGTCCTCGACGAGCGTCAGGCGGTCCCCGCTGACCTCCACGGAGATCCCGTCGGAGCGGAAGGTGGGGGTCCCCAGGTCCTCGGGCGCGGGCTTGCCGTCGGCGGGCGCCAGCGCGAGCCCCGCCAGCCGGTCGGCGAGGGCGGCGTCCGCCTGCTCGCGGCCGGTCAGCGGGGCGGGCCTGAAGGCGGGCAGCAGATGCGTCCAGACCATGTCCAGCATCTTCTGCATGGCCACGGTGGCCGCGGTCGTGGCGATCACCGCGTCCTGCTCGGGCAGCACCAGACAGAACTGGCCGTACGCGCCATCGCCGCGGAAGCCGTGCCGCGACCTCCAGAACTGCAGGCAGTACCCCTGCCGCCAGTCCTCGCCGCCCATGGGCCCGTCGTCGTTCGGCGTGTGCACGCGGGTGGCCTCGGCCACCCAGGACTCCGGCAGCACCCGCCGCCCCTCCCAGGTCCCGCCGCGCAGATACAGCTGCCCCAGCCGGACGATCGCGTCGGTGGGGGCGTGCAGTCCGCTGAAGCCGAGCTCGCGGCCCGCGCGGTCCCGCCGCCAGGAGACGTCGCCGATGCCGATGGGGTCGAACAGGCGGGGACGCAGGTAGTCGGTGAGTTTCTGGCCGGTGACCTTCTGGACGATCGCCGCGAGGGTGTAGGTCGCAGGCTGGTTGTAGGCGAACACGGTCCCCGGATCGCGCTCGGGCGGCAGCCGCAGGAAGCCGCGCACCAGCTCGTCGGGGTCGAGCGCGCGGGCCCGGTCGAGGGTCTCGTCCGTGTGCCCGCTGGCCATCGACGCCACATGCCGTACGAGCATCGCTCGGCTGCGCGGATCGGTGACGTCGGCGTCGAACTCCGGGAAGTAGGAGATCACCGGGTCGTCCAGCCGCAGCAGCCCCTCGGCGACCGCGAGCCCGGCCGCGGTGGAGGTGAAGCTCTTGCTGAGCGAGTACAGCAACTGCGGCCGCTCGGGGGTGTACGGCGCCCACCAGCCGGACGCCACGAGCCGGTCGTGCCGCATGATCATGAGGCTGTGCGGCTCTATCTCGGGATCGCCCTCCAGGGCGTCGAGGAAGGCCTGCACACCGGAGGCGTCGACGCCCTGGGCGGCGGGCGGGCTGGAAGGCAGCGCGGAAGTCGTCATGACGGCATCCGTACCCACCTTGGTGAACCGTTTTCTCCTGCGCGGGCCGGGGACTCGGGCGGCATGGTGCAAATCGGATACACGATGATGACCGAGCAGGCCGGCCCGCGTGACCTCGTCGAGCACGTGGTGCGCGCCGAGGAGGCCGGCTTCGACTTCTCCGTGACCTCGGACCACTACTTTCCGTGGCTGCGCTCCCAGGGGCACTCGCCCTACGCGTGGAGTGTGCTGGGGGCCGCCGCCCAGGCGACCCGGCGGATCCCGCTGATGACGTACGTCACGTGTCCGTCGTTCCGCTATCACCCGGCGGTGGTGGCGCAGAAGGCGGCGACGATGCAGTTGCTGTCCGAGGGCCGCTTCCGGCTGGGACTGGGCTCCGGTGAGAACCTCAACGAACACGTGGTGGGCGGCGGTTGGCCCTCCGTGGACGTACGGCACGAGATGCTGGAGGAGGCGATCGGGATCATCCGGGCGCTCTTCGACGGCGACCACGTCACCCGCCACGGCACCCATTACGACGTGGAGTCGGCCCGGCTGTGGGATCTGCCGACCGAGCCGCCGCCGATCGGGGTGGCCGTCTCCGGCGACCGGTCCTGCTCCCTGGCGGGCCGGCTCGCGGACCTGGTGATCGCCACCGAGCCGAAACCGGGACTGCTGGAGGCCTTCGACCGGCACGGTGGGACGGGCAAGCCGCGCGTGGGCCAACTGCCGGTCTGCCACGACCCGGACCGGGACACCGCGGTCAAGCGCGCCCATGCCCAGTTCCGCTGGTTCGGCGGCGGCTGGAAGGTCAACGCGGAGCTGCCGCACCCGGACTCCTTCGAGGCCGCCACCCAGTACGTCACCCCCGACGACGTCTCCGCCGCCATCCCGTGCGGCGACGACCCGGACGATTTCGTCGAGGCCGTACGGCCGTATGTGGAGGCGGGATTCACCGAGGTCGCGCTGGTGCAGATCGGCGGGGACTCGCAGCCGGACTACCTGGACTGGTCGGAGAAGACCCTGCTGCCGGCCCTGCGCGACGCCTTCGGATGACACGCCCCGGGGTCCGGGGTCGGCAAACCGTCGCATGCAGGTGCATATAGGCTTCCGGTCTGTGCCCGTGCCCGGTCCCCGCCTTCAGGAGAGCCCCCGTGACCCTAGCGTTCGTCCCGTCCGAGACGTCCCCCGCACCGCTGTCCGACCTCGTCGCGCGCGACGCGCGTGAGTTCGGGGTCTACGCGCGCACCGGCGGGTGGGCGTTCGGCCTGATGGTGGCGCGCAGCGTACGGCCCGGCGGGCAGGGCGCGGAGGAGACGCCGAAGGTGTCGGCGAAGGAGTTCGCCGAGCTGGCCGGCTGCTCCCCCGAGCGGGTCATGCGCTACTACAAGGCCTGGGACCGGGCCGCCGACGACGGTCTCGTCCCGCACTTCGAGGCGCTCCAGCCGGGCGCGGAGGTGGAACTGCCGGACGCCGAGGTGTGGCTGAGCTACTACGTCTCCCGCAACAGCGCCACCTCCGAGCGCGGCACCGCCATCGCCGAGGCCGCCGAGGCCGAGGGCATCCGGCCGACGAAGGCGCTGGAGGTCGCGGAGAACCCCACCGCCCTGCGCGCCGCGATCCTCGCCGACCCCTCCACCGCCCGGGCCGCCCGTCAGGCCCTGCTGGACCGGGTCCGTGAAGACCCCGAGCTGCAGGCCGAGTTGGCCCGGGACGTGGTGCGCACCGACGATCTGAAGAAGGCCGTCGCCAGCGAGAGCCGGTCCGCCGACCGGATCGGCTACGTCCGCCAGATCGCCGAGTCCGGCCAGGTGAAGACCCCCGCCGGGCAGACCATCGACGCGCCGGCCGATCTGCGCCAGGAGGCGGAGCGGCATCTGTCGCTGATCGACGAGCTGGAGGAGGACGAGGACACGGGCGAGTGGGCCACGGAGGCCTACGACACCATGAAGACCCTCGTCGCCGAGACCGTCGAGGCCGACCCCGAACTGCGCGTCCAGGAACGGCGGACGAAGTTCTACAGCAGCCTCCAGCGCGCGACGAAGGTGTTCGAGGAGCTCACCTTCGACGACGTGCAGGAGTTCGTCGAGGACGACATGGTCCAGCAACTGGAGGAACTCCAGCAGGCCATCGCCGCGTGCATCGCCTCGCTGCGGGGTGCCAAGAGCCCAGCGGCAGCTGAGTAGCCGTACTCATGCCGCCGGTGCGGCGCGCGGACACGATGGGGCTCCGACGACAAGGAGCCCCGCGATGACAGCGCTTCGCCGCCCTGTGCCACCCCTTCTCGCCGCGGTCGCGATGGTCGCGCTCGCGCTCTCGGCGTGGGGTCCGCACGACCGTACGACCTGGTTCCTGGAGACGGTGTGGGTGCTGGTCGGGCTGCCGCTGATCGTGCTGCTGTGGCGGCGCTTCCCGCTGACGGACCTGCTGTGCTGTCTGCTGGCCCTGCACGCGATCGTCCTGCTGGTGGGCGGGCACTACACGTACGCGGAGGTGCCGCTGGGTGACTGGGTGCGCGACACCTTCGGCCTGGAGCGCAACCCGTACGACCGCTTCGGGCACCTGATGCAGGGCTTCGTACCGGCCGTTCTGGTGCGGGAGCTGCTGGCCCGGACCTCGCCGCTGGCCGGCACCCGCTGGCTGGCGCCCCTGACGGTGTGCGCGTGTCTCGCCTTCAGCGCGGTCTTCGAGATGCTGGAGTGGCTGGCAGCCGTGATCGGCGGCCAGGCGGCCGACGCGTTCCTCGCCACCCAGGGCGACGTGTGGGACACCCAGTGGGACATGTTCTGCGCCCTGGTCGGGGCCACGCTCTCGCTGCTGCTGCTCAGCCGCCCGCACGACCGGCAGCTCGCCGCGCTGAGGGTCAGTCCCGGGACGTGTAGCGGTGCCGCACCCAGTACGGCAGGGCGAACCAGCACAGCAGGTACCACAGCACCACGCCCGTGACGAGCCACGGAACGAAATCGTCGTGGGTGGCGACCCGCAGTATCAGCAGCAGGGACGACGTGGTGGTGGCGAGTAGCAGCAGCAGGCCGACGAAGGTCAGCCGGGACGCCCACTGCACCGCGCGGGGCTTGATGCGCCGACCGGACACCAGCCGGTGCAGGGACACGGGTCCGATCAGGGCGCCGGTGGCGGTGGCGCCCAGCACCACCGTGACGATGTAGATCGTCTGCTCCGTGTCGCCCAGATCGGCGTAGGTCGGGGTGAACACCACGGTGAGCAGGAACCCGAAAAGGATCTGCACACCCATCTGGGCCACCCGGATCTCCTGGATGAGCTCGGACCACATCCGGTCAGCCCGCTCGTCCTCGGTCTCGTCCCTGCCGGTACGTCTCTCGCTTGCCTCCGCCATGGAGTCCGGGTGTCCCGGTGTTGACCTTTCAAACGGTTACCAGCGGTCCTCGACCTGCTCCTTGATGCGCCGCTCGTACAGGTCCCGGATGGCGGTGAGGGTCTGCTCGGACAGCTGGGGCAGTTCGGCCGCGGCGGCGTTGGCGCGGGCCTGCTCGGGCGAGCGGGCTCCGGGGATGACGGTCGTCACGCCGGGCTGGTCGATGATCCAGCGCAGGGCGAGCTGGGCGGGGGTGAAGCCCTCGGGGGCGAGGGCGGAGAACTCGGCGGCGGCCTCCACGCCGGTCGCGTAGTCGACGCCGGAGAAGGTCTCGCCCTGGTCGAAGGACTCACCGTGCCGGTTGTAGGTGCGGTGGTCGTTCTCGGGGAAGACGGTTTCCTTGGTGTACTTGCCGGAGAGCAGGCCCGAGGCGAGCGGGACGCGGGCGATGATGCCGACGCCCGCCTCCCGGGCGGCGGGCAGGACGTCGTACAGCGGCTTCATGCGGAACGGGTTGAGGATGATCTGCACGCTCGCCACGCCGGGCCGGGCGATGGCGATGAGGGCCTCGGCGCAGGTCTCCACGCTGACGCCGTAGGCGGCGATGCGCTCCTCGGCGACGAGGGTGTCCAGGGCGTCGAAGACCTCGTCGGTGGAGTAGACGGGGGTCGGCGGGCAGTGCAGCTGGACCAGGTCGAGGCGGTCCATGCCGAGGTTGCGGCGGGAACGGTCGTTCCAGGCGCGGAAGTTGTCCAGGACGTAGTTCTCCGGGATCTGGTCGACCCGGCGGCCCATCTTGGTGGCGACCATGACATGCAGGTCGGGCCTGCCGCGCAGGAAGCCGGCGATGGTCTGCTCGCTGCGTCCGTCGCCGTAGACGTCCGCGGTGTCGAAGAAGGTCACGCCCGTCTCGGCGGCCGTCTCCAGCACCGTGAGGGCTTCCTTGTCGTCCACGTCGCCCCAGTCGGCGCCCAGTTGCCAGGTGCCGAGGCCGACCACGGATGCGTGCTGCTGCGACCTGCTGAAATTGCGCTCTTCCATGGCGTCAGTCTGTCATCCGCCCCGCGCTTTCCCGGCGCGGGGCGGTGCCGTTCGGGCTACTTCCGGGTGGCCAGTGTCCGCGCGACCCGCGGGCCCAGCCAGCGCTTGAGGCGGCGCAGCGCCTCCAGCTGTCCGGCGGCCCTGTCCAGGCGGTAGTAGAGCTGCGGGGGGACGTGGGGCAGCAGGGGCGAGTGGCGCTGGCCAAGCAGGGCGAACATCTGCTCGGGGGGCAGGTGCATGTAGCGGGGCAGGTTCTCGTACCACTGGGCGCTGTAGCGAGCCGCGCTCTGCATCGGAAGCAGGGCCTGGCGGCGCTCCCGCTCGTACCGGGCCAGGGCCCGCGGCAGCGCGGTCTCCGCGTGCAGCGCGTCGGCGAGCGCGATGGCGTCCTCCAGGGCGAGGGTCGTACCGGCGCCGATGGAGTAGTGCGTGGTGTGCGCGGCGTCACCGAGCAGGACGAGGTTGTCGCGGTACCAGGTGCGGTTGGTCAGGGTGCGGAAGTTCAGCCAGGAGGAGCTGCCGTCGGCCGGTGACCGGCCGATCAGCGCGTGGCCGTCCAGGGTGTCGGCGAACAGCTTCTCCAGCAGGGCGAGCCCTTCGGCCTCGTCGGCGCGGTCCAGGCCGAGGCCGGTGAAGGTCTCGGGGGCGCATTCGATGACGCAGGTGCTGCGGTCGGGGCCGAAGCCGTAGCCGTAGGCCCAGATCCAGCCGTGCCCGGTCTCGACGAAGGCGAAGGTGAAGGCGTCGAAGACCTTGCTGGTGCCGAGCCAGATGTAGTGGTTGCGGCCGGGCCGCAGCTCGGTGCCGAAGTGGGCGGCGTGGCGGGTGCGCAGCGCGCTGTGGACGCCGTCGCTCGCCACGAGAAGGTCGGCGTCGGCGGGCGGCCGGTCGGGGTCGACCGCGTGCTCGTACTCCAGGTGTACGCCGAGGTCGCGGGCCCGGTCGGCGAGGATCTCCAGCAGTTTGTGGCGGCCGATCCCGAAGCCCTCGTCGCCGCGGTGCCGGGTGGTCAGATCCCGTACCCGGGCGGTGCCTTCGCTCCAGCTGACCGAGTTCTCGGCGAGGGCGCGCGCGGACTCGGGGTCGTGCGCGTGCAGCCTGTCGAGCAGTCCGCGCCAGTAGGTGACGCCCCAGCCGTAGGTCGAGCCCTCCGGGTTGCGCTCGTGGACGGTGATGTCGTGGGACGGGTCCCGCAGCTTCAGCAGGATCGAGAGGTACAGGCCGGCGGGCCCGCCTCCGACGCAGACGACCTTCACACGCACCCCTTGGATTCACTCAATGCGATCAGTTCGAGACGGAGAGTAGCAGCGACGAGACGCGCCGCCCGGCTTCCGGATCCCGTCAGTTTCCGGGCGTGACCCAGGCCACCCCGGTCGCACCGGTCCGCGAAAGGCCACCCGAATCAGGCCTTCCAGGAGAAGGAATTGCCCGTTCCGGTGATCTCCGGCATATGCGCGCAGCAAGATCATCTTCGTTCAATCTTCCACGACATGTGGGTAATTGTCCTGATCACAGCCAACCACTCCGAAGGGATTTCGCCTGGTCTCTCCCCTCCCGATAGGCATGCGGAGTCACCACACCGACCCAGCCGGGAGATCCGCATGCCCGAACTCAGCCGCCGCCGCGCGCTCACCGCCGCGGCCGCCCTCGCCGCCGCCTCCTCAGCCGCCACCCTCGCCGCCCCCGCCGCCCGGGCCGCGGGCCACCGACCCGACACCGCCCCCGCTCCCTTCGACGAGGTCTACAAGGGCCGCCGCATACAGGGGAAGGCCCGCTCGGGCGAAGGCCACGGAGGACACGGCGGTCACCACGACCACGGCAGTGGCTACGCCGTCTTCGTCGACGGGGTGGAACTGCACGTGATGCGCAACGCCGACGGCAGCTGGATCAGCGTCGTCAGCCACTACGACCCGGTGACCACCCCGCGCGCCGCCGCCCGGGCCGCGGTCGACGAACTCCAGGGCGCGAAGCTCCTGCCGTTCCCCGCCAACTGACCCGCCCCTCCAGCCCTTTCGGGAGCCCCCGCACATGACCGTCCGCAAGAACCAGGCCGCCCTGACCGCCGACGAGAAGCGCCGCTTCGTCGCCGCCGTCCTGGAACTCAAGCGCAGCGGCCGCTACGACGAGTTCGTCACCACCCACAACCACTTCATCGTGGCCGACACCGACAACGGCGAGCGCACGGGCCACCGTTCGCCGTCCTTCCTGCCCTGGCACCGCAGATTCCTGCTCGACTTCGAGCAGGCCCTGCAAGCGGTGGACGCCTCGGTCGCGCTGCCCTACTGGGACTGGACCGCCGACCGCACAGCACGTGCCTCGCTGTGGGCGCCGGACTTCCTCGGCGGCACCGGACGCAGCCTGGACGGACGGGTGATGGACGGACCCTTCGCCGCCTCGACCGGCAACTGGCCGGTCAACGTCCGCATAGACGGCCGTACTTATCTGCGCCGGGCCCTCGGCGGCGGGGGTCGGCAGCTGCCCACCCGGGCCGAGGTGGACTCCGTGCTGGCCATGGAGACGTACGACATGGCGCCCTGGAACAGCGGCTCGGACGGCTTCCGCAACCATCTGGAGGGCTGGCGCGGAGTCAACCTGCACAACCGGGTGCACGTGTGGGTCGGCGGCCAGATGGCCACCGGGGTCTCCCCCAACGACCCCGTCTTCTGGCTCCACCACGCCTACGTGGACAAGCTGTGGGCGGACTGGCAGCGCCGCCACCCCGGCTCCGTCTACCTCCCGGAGGCGGGCACCCCGGACGTGGTGGACATCAACGACACCATGAAGCCGTGGAACGACGTGCGGCCCGCGGACCTGCTGGACCACACCCCGCACTACACCTTCGACGCCGCCTGACCCGGCTCAGGCCTCGGCGGTACGGCACTCCGGGTGGCCCCAGCCCTGCGCGTTCTTGGCGATCGGCTCGCCCGCCGCGTAGGAGCGGCCGCACAGGCAGCGGCCGGGGAACTTCGCCTTGATCGTGCGGGAGGAGGAACCGCCGCCGGCCTTCTTCGCGGCCGCGGGACGGCGGCGGGGCGCCTTGGCGGGGACGTCCGGGGCGGCCGGCGGCTCCGGCGAGCCGAGGTCGCTGCCCGCCGCTTCCTGCACGGTGGCGGCCTGGCTGGCGGCGCGGTCGGCGAAGTCGTTGAGCTTGTCGCCGTCCACCTGGTGGGCGGGCACATAGCGGAACTCCACCGCGCGGCCCGCCAGGAGCTCGTCGATGCGTACGACGAGCTCCTGGTTGGCGACCGGCTTGCCGGCCGAGGTCTTCCAGCCGTTGCGCTTCCAGCCGGGCAGCCAGGTGGTGACGGCCTTCATGGCGTACTGGGAGTCCATCCGGACCTCCAGCGGCACACCGGGATCCGTCGCCGCCAACAGCCGCTCCAGCGCGGTGAGTTCGGCGACGTTGTTGGTGGCCTTGCCGAGCGGTCCGGCCTCCCAGCGGGCCGGGGTCTCGCTCTCGTCGGCGACGACCCAGGCCCAGCCCGCGGGTCCGGGGTTGCCCTTCGAAGCCCCGTCGCACGCGGCCACTACTCGTTCACGCATGTCCCCGATCATGCCATGCGCAAAGGGAGCGGCCGCTCAGACGTCGGTGAGGGTGGGCATCTCACCCTGCGTGGACGTGACGTCGATCACCGAGAAGTTCGCGCCCTGCGGGTCGCTGAGCGCCGCGAACCGGCCGAACGGGCTGTCCATCGGGCCGAACCGCAGCACCCCGCCGAGCTTGGTGGCCTTGGACACGGCCTCGTCGCAGTCGGCGACGGAGAAGTACACGTTGATGTACGCCGGCACCTCGGGCGGGAACTCCTCGGTCATCTTCATCCGGCCGAGCACGGGGGCCTCACCGACGTTGAAGATACGGAAGTCCGTCCCGTCGTCGTCCATCTGCTGCGCGGTGTACGCGGGGAAGACCGCCGGGAAGAACGCGTCGGACTTGTCCGGCTCACGCGTGAAGACCTCGGCCCAGCAGAACGCCCCGGGCTGCTGCGGCGACGCCTCGAAGCCCTCGTGCGTGCCCGCCTGCCAGACACCGAAGACGACACCGGACGGGTCCCGGCTCAGGCACATGGTCCCGAAGTCGCCGACCTCCATCGGCTCCATCAGCACCTCGCCGCCACTCTCCCGGATCCGCGTGGCCGTGGCGACGGCGTCCGGCGAGGCGAAGTAGAGACACCACTGGGACTGGCCCTCCTGCCCGGGCATGGGCGGCACGACGGCGGCGACGGCCTTGCCGTCCACGTAGGCCTGGGTGTAGTTGCCGAACTCCGACGACGACTCGCCGAAGGTCCAGCCGAGGACATCGCCGTAGAAGCTCTTGGCTCCCTCGACGTCACTGAACATCGCATCGGCCCAACAGGGGGTTCCCTCTGGCTGTACGGCCATGACAGCGGCCTCTCCGGATCGGGGGTGGGTCCGCTTCCACACGCTAGCCACCCCCCGCGCCAACCGCGCGCCGAACACCACTGTCCGTTACAGACTGGACAAAGGCGACGTTCGTCGGCGGGACGGTGAGCACTGTGGACAGGACGATGCGGGCATGGTCGGTCGTCACACCCGGGCCGGTGGAGGAGGGGCCACTGCGGTTCGTGGAGAAGCCCGTGCCGGTCCCGGCGGACGACGAACTGCTGGTGCGGGTGCGGGCCTGCGGGGTGTGCCGTACCGATCTGCATGTCACGGAGGGTGACCTCCCGGAGCGTCGGCCGGGGGTGACGCCCGGGCACGAGGTCGTGGGGGTCGTGGCGGGCCTCGGCTCCGAAGTGAGCGGGTTCGCGCTCGGCGAGCGGGTCGGGGTGGCGTGGTTGCGGCACACGGACGGCACCTGCGCGTACTGCCTGCGCGGCGCGGAGAACCTGTGCGCCGGATCGCGGTACACGGGCTGGGACGCGGACGGCGGCTACGCCGAGTACACGACCGCGCCGGCCGCCTTCGCCCACCGGCTCCCCGGCGACCTGGGCGACGTCGCGCTCGCGCCCCTGCTGTGCGCCGGGATCATCGGCTACCGGGCGCTGCGCCGGGCCGCGCTCCCGCCCGGCGGGCGGCTCGGTCTGTACGGCTTCGGCGGCAGCGCCCACCTGTGTGCCCAGGTCGCCCTGGCCGAGGGCGCCCGGGTACACGTCCTGACCCGGGGCGCGGCGGCGCGACGGCTGGCGCTGGAGCTGGGGGCCGCCTCGGCGGGCGACGCGCAGGACGTGCCGCCGGAGCCACTGGACAGCGCGATCCTGTTCGCGCCGGCCGGGGAGCTGGTCCCGGTGGCACTGCGGGCGCTGGACCGCGGCGGCGTGCTCGCGGTGGCCGGGATCCACCTCACCGACACTCCGCCCCTGCGGTACGAGAGTGAGCTGTTCTACGAGCGGGAACTGCGCAGCGTCACGTCCAACACCCGGGCGGACGCCCGCGAGTTCCTCACCCTCGCCGACCGGTTCGCAGTCCGGGCCACCACGCACGCCTATCCGCTCTCACGGGCCGACGAGGCGCTGCGGGACCTCAAGGCCGGGCGGTTCGACGGGGCGGCGGTCCTGGTGAACGACGTGTCCTGACAGCGCTCACCGTCTGCGCGCACGGCCCCCGCGGGCTTCCCCGACGGGCCGAGGCGGGTGTCGGCGTGTATGCCCGGTTCCCCGGCGGAGCCGGCGGTGCGGGTACCGGCGCGATTCTCCCCCGGGGTCGCGGTCGCGGCCGGTGTCAACGTCCTTGTCTTGTGCGGTAGTTGGCGCGTATCGCTCGCTCGGGCGATCGGACGGCGCGATGTGTCTCGCGCGGGTCTTCCCCTCGTGGCGTGGCTGTGCTTGCCTGGGGAGCCGTTTTCGGGTTCCGGGGGCGGGAGTTGCCGCATGCGCAGGGCGTGGATGGCGGGGTTGCTGCTCACCGTGTCGCTGATCGGCGGCTGCGGGGATCCGTCGTCGGGGGCGGAACAGGCCCCGACGGCGGAGGTGCCGAGGGCGTCGGCCACGACGCACCAGCGGGCGCCGGCCTCACCGAGCCCCGCCGCAGGGAAGGCGCCGAGGGTGCTGTACCTCGGTGACTCGCTGGCAATGGAGGCCCAGAAGGTGCTCGGGCAGGAGCTGCGCGGGGAGTTGAGGGCCTCGTACACGAGCGCCCCCTACTCGGGCACCACTCCCTGCGACTACCTGGCCGGCACCGGCGAGAAGTCCCTGGTCCCGGACGCGGACAAGGCGGCGGCGCTGGTGCGCTCGCTGCGGCCGGACTTCGTGGTGCTGCAGTTCTGGGGCAACGCCTGGGGCTACACGCCGTGCATGGACGGCATCACCCACGACGCCGATCCGGGCCGCTACTTCGACCGGTACGCCTCGGACCTCGACCGGCTCACCGACCAGATCGCCGCGGCCGGCGGGGAGCGGCGCCCGCGGATCGTGTGGGTGCTCCAGGGACCGGACCCGATCGCCCCCGAACGGGTCCGCCAGGTGAACGCCCTCTACACGCAGCGGGCCGACGCCTCCGGCGACCTCGTCGCCGACGCGGGACGGACGGTGAGCGCCGAAGGGGCCCGCCACACCTGGGTGCGGGAGCTGCCCTGCACCGCGTACGAGCGCGCGCACCCGGACTACTGCACGGATCCGGGCCGTGGCCGCACCACCCTGCATCGCGACGACGACTATCTGCACTTCTGTCTGGCGCCCACGACCTCGACCCCGAAACCGTGTCCCGTCCGCTCCCCCGGCATCCTGCGCATGGCGCGAGAGGTCACCCGAGTGATCCGCGGCTCCTAGGAGTTGTCTTCAATTGTCACGCCCACATCAGGAGCGAGGCGAGGGTGACGGCTGCCTGGTAGGACTCGGCGGTCTTGTCGTAGCGGGTCG